>NZ_JBWKER010000072.1:0-34124 GCF_056435345.1 Kitasatospora sp. NPDC043950 | reverse complement strand
ACCCCCCCCCCCCCCCCCCCCCCCCCCCCCCCCCCCCCCCCCCCCCCCCCCCCCCCCCCCCCCCCCCCCCCCCCCCCCCCCCCCCCCCGCCGCCCGCCGTCGGCCGTCGGCCCGGCTACGCGGTGCCGACGGTGAGCCGGGTGATGGTCCCGACCACCTCGGTGTCGGTCGCGTCGAGCAGCGAGGCCCGGACGGCCGCCGTGTCACCCGCGACGTAGCGGCTCTGGTTTAAAGTCGTGACCGGGACGGTCACTTGGACATTCGCGCCCGTGCAGTTCGGGGTGAAACGGGCGTAGCCAAGGGCGCCGGACGCACGGTCCTCGGCGGTCACGGTCGCGGACGCGACGAAACCGCCGGCGTCGCAGGAGTACGCGATGGTGACGTTCACCGTCGCCGAGGCGCCACCGGAAACGGTCGCGCCGTCGACCCGCACCCCGGTGCCGGCGTGCGCCGGGGCCGCTCCGAGCACCACCCCCGCGAGCAGTGCGGGTACGCCGAGCAGAGTCACGATCCTGCCGTTCATGATGTCCCTTCCAGCGCCGATCGCTGCTCCCACACCGTCGACGACGGTACGGACCGGCCGGACGGCAAGTCGATCCCGGAGTCCTTCCCCGGGGTGATACGCCGGGACCGGCACCACCGGCACCACCGGCAGCGTCAAGGCACTACCTGAAAAGACTTGACTGTACATCATCTATCAACCCTGGCCGGGCAATTGATCAAAATCGAGGCGTCACTCCACCTGACCTCGGCGGTCGGCGCTGAACCCGCCCTCCGCCCGCGCGGCCCCTCCCAAGCGGGCTGCCCACGCTGCCCGCTACTGCCTCGGCGCGCTCGGCGAGTTCGGGTGTGTTCGAGGTCGCGGCCGCGGACCAGCGGCGGATCACTCCCCAGGTTTGACCCACTGCGACCGCCAGGCCGGCGGGTCGAACGGGTCGGCGAAGTACTGCGTCTCCCGCACCACGCGGCCTGCCGAGAACTCCATGATGCTCACGGTCTGCGTGGGTTTGCCGTCATAGGTGAGCACGAACTCGGTCACCCAGAGGTCGCCGGATCCGAGGATCCTGCGCACGGTGAAGGTCCGGACCGCGGGATGTTGGGTGCGCAGTGCCTGGATGTTGCTCCTGCCGCGGATGACCTCGCCGGACTGCGGGTACTCGACGATGACGTCGTCGGCGTAGATGTCGTGTTCCGCGTCCGCGTCGCCGCTGTTCGATGCGGCCCAGTGCCGGTCCAGCAGGGCCCGGGCAACCGTCGCTTCCACCGTCATGGCTCCTTCGCTCGGAACACCACGCGTCCGATGTCCTGCGACGCGGGCGCGTGCCTGGGCCGGATCGCCCCAGGACTGGTCACTTGAGGATCTCCAGCATCCGGTTCCCGAGGACCGCGGCCGAGGCCGGATTCTGTCCGGTCACCAGGTTGCGGTCCTCGACCATGTAGGGCTCCCAGACCGGACCGCGGCTGAAGTCGACCCCGACCTTCGCCTTCACGTCGGTCTCCAGCAGCCATGGTGCCCTGGAGGCCAGTCCGACGCCGTCCTCCTCCTCGTCGGTGAAGCAGGTGATGTGGTAGCCCTTGAACGGCGACTCGCCGTGGATCCTGGTGGCCAGCATCGCGGCGGGACCGTGACAGACGATGAACAGCGGCCTGCCCGAGGCCAGTTGCCGGGTCAGCAGCCGCCCCACGTCGGCGTCCCACGCCAGGTCCGCCATCGGACCGTGACCGCCCGGCAGGTAGACCGCGTCGTAGTCCTCCAGGCGCACGTCCGACAGCTGTAGCGGTCGACGCAGCACCTCCGCGGAACGGATGACGGCCTCCAGCTCCAGGGCGCTGTCGTTCCCACCGACCATCTCGGGGCGCAGACTCATCATGTCGACGGTCGGCGTCACACCGTTCGGCGTCGCGACGACGACCTCGTTACCGGCGTCCGTGAGGATCTTGTACGGGTTCGCGAACTCCTCGGCCCAGTAGCCGGTCGCGTGCCGCGTGCCGTCCTTCAACACCCAGTAGGTGGCTCCGCTGACGATGAAAAGCACCGTTGCCATGGCAGAGATCCCCTCTCGGACACATGCCAGGAGTGGGTTCGGCGGGGTCCCCACGACGGGATGTCCCACGCAACCGACCCGCCCCGCCGGTTTTCGCCCCTCGCCCCACGCAACCACGCTAGGCAGCTGCGCCGACCGCGCGCAACCCGGTGCTCCGTCGGCGGTAGCGCCCCCGGTCACGGACACCTCCGGTCACATGTCCAGGACCACGTCGGCCGGGGGCGTCGAGCAGCAGATGAGCGCGCTTCCCGTGGCGGGGGGCTCCAGGGGCTGCGGGGCGTACTCGACGTGGCCGGAGAGGAGCGCGGTCTCGCAGGTGTGGCAGATTCCGGTGCGGCAGGACCAGCGTACGGGCACGTCGCACGCCTCGGCGAGTCCGAGCAGCGTGCCGTAGTCAGGGTGCCAGGGGACGATCAGCCCGGTGCGCGCGAAGGCTACGGACGGTCCCGGGCGGCCGGCGGGAGGAGCGGCCGGTTGGTGCGGTGCCCGGGCGGGTCCGGTCAGCACACCGGGGGTGACGGCGGACGTGGCCCCGAAGACCTCGGTGTGGATCCGGGAGGACGGCAGGCCGCAGGCCTGAAGGGCTCCGGTCATGTCCCGCATGAACGCGTTCGGTCCGCAGATGTAGGCGTCGGCGTCCGGAGGCGGCCCCAGGCCGCGGATCCGCTCGGGACTGAACCGCCCGCTGACCGTGTAGTCGACACCCGGGCGGTCGGCGCCGGACGGACGGCTGTAGGAGACGAACGACCGGCCTGCGGGCAACTGGGCGAGCAGTGCGCGCACTTCGTCGGCGAACGGGTGGTTCTCGCCGTCCCGGGCCGCGTGCAGCCACCACACCGCGCGCTGCGAGTGCTCCGCGGCCAGGGCGTGCAGCATGGCCAGGACCGGGGTGGCGCCGACACCGGCGGACAGCAGCAGGACCGGAGTGTCCGCGTCCGCGAGCAGGAACGTGCCGCGCGGGGCGGCGACATCGAGGACGTCACCCACCTTCACGTGCTGGCGCAGGTAGGTGCTGGCGACACCGTTCGGCTCCTGCTTGACACTGATGCGGTACGTCTCGGCGCCCGGTCCGCCGGAGAGCGAGTAGTTGCGGATGACCGGGGAGGCCTGGGGGTTCAGCCGCAGGCGGACCGTGAGGAACTGCCCCGGCAGAGCGGCGGGGAGGGGCTCGCCGTCGACCGCCGCCAGAGTGAGCGAGAAGATGCCCGCGCTCTCCGGCTCGATGCGGGAGACTTCGAGCCGACGGAACCCGGGCCAGGCCGGCGGCGGGCTGCTGGTGGTCAGCCCGCGGTTTCCACCCGCGGCGCCGGAGCCGCGGTCCGCGTCGTCGAGCAGGGCTCGCAGCGACGTCTTCCAGCCGGGGCTCAACGCGGTGATGCGCAGGGCCCGTTCGAGCTGTGGCCGGGCGTGGCCGGGCAGGTAGAGCAGCGCGTCGATCTCCGCGACGGTCATCTCCTCGGGGCCCGAGGCGATCTTCACGATCTCGTCCCCGGCCCGCACCCGCCCTTCGGTCAGCACCCGCATGTAGAAGCCTGGGCGGCGATGGGACACCAGCAGGGCGGCCATCTGCGGCTCGCCGAGCCGCAACCCCACGCGGTAGCACGTCACGCGGGGTTGGGTGACCTCGAAGACCGCACCGCCGATCCCGTAGCGGTCACCGATGCACACCTCGTCGTCGGCGAGTCCGTCCACGGTGAGGTTCTCGCCGAACTGGCCGTACGTGAAGTCGTCCCGTTTCAGGTGCTCCTGCCAATGGCGGTAGGAGCTCAACTGGTAGACCAGTACGGCACGTTGCTCGCCACCGTGCCCGGTGAGGTCACCCTGCCCGTCGCCGTCCAGGTTGAGCCGGCGCGCCATCACGGGCCCGGCGACGGGGTGCTTCCAGATGCCGGTGCGGGTGGTCCTGCCCTGCCAGGGGACGTCCTTGGGCATGCCGACGTTCACGGCGATCAGAACGGCCATGACCTGTGCTCCTCCCGCGCTCGACAGGCCGGTTCCTCCAGCGTCGTACGGTCGGCCGCCGGCCGCACCCGAAGAACTCTGCGCGGCGCCGGGGCGCGGCGACGAGTAGAGTGAAAACCGGTGGGCGCCGCCGCCGGACGTGTGCCGCAGGCGCGGGTACGCCGCCGTCGTCGAGGCGATCATGAACCTCGACGATCATGCACCTCGAACAGGCCCCGTTCGTCACCGGCGAGATCCTGTGCGTCGACGGCGGCCAGAGCGCCGGCTTCTGAAAGAACCGGGATCGGGAGCGATCGACCTATGCGCACTCGCAAGCAGCTGACCCCGCTTGGCGCTGTCGGTGCGGGCCTGGCGGCGGGAGTGGTCGGCACCGTCTGCATGGACGCCGCGCGGTTCCTGCGCCAGCGCCGGGCCGGTGGCGAACGCAACGCCCTGCACTGGGAGTTCGCCCCGGTCCGCACCTGGCAGGAGGCGCCGGACCCAGGGCAGGTCGGAAAGCGCCTGGTCGAGGCCTTCACCCGGCGCGAGCTGCCGGACAGCGCGGCGTTCCCCGTCAGCACGTTCATGCACTGGGCTTACGGAGTGGGCAACGCGGCCTTCTACGGCGCCGTCAGCGCCTCGCTGCGCAAGCCCCACGTCCTCTACGGGCTCCCGTACGGTGCGCTCGTGTGGCTCAGCGGATACGTGGTGCTTCCGATCGCGGGACTCTACAAACCCATCTGGACATACGACGCCAAGACGCTGGGTGATGATCTGACCGCCCACCTCGCCTACGGCCTTGGCACCAGCAGCGCTTTCTGGTTGCTGAGCAGGGTTTCCGTGTTCTCACGACAGCTGTAGTTCGCGATCCGGCCGATGCTGGTGCTGGTCGGCGAGGTGGTGGCCGGGTCCGGGCATGATGACGGTACACATCGCGACCATGGCGAGGTGTGACCCAGGATCCGACCTGATCAATATCGCGCTGTTCACGCACTTCATCCCGTGCGGGGTGTGGGAGGCCGTCTACATCATCGAGGGCCTCCTCAAGAACACCTCCGAGGTCAAGCCGACCACCGTGCACGCCGACACCCAGGGCCAGAGCGTGCCCGTTTTCGCCCTGGCGCATCTGCTGGGCTTCGATCTGATGCCCAGGATCAGGAACTGGAAGGGCCTGACCTTCTACCGTCCGTCCAAGCAAAGCGAATACGTCCACATCGACTCCCTGTTCGGCGAGCCGGGCAAGAACGTCATCGACTGGGATCTGATCGAGTCCCAGTTCCGGCACCTGATGAAGGTGGCCGTGTCCGTGCGGGAGGGCGCCATCTCGTCCTCGACGCTGCTCAAGCGGCTGCGGTCGGGCTCGCACAAGAACTCCACCTACACCGCCTTCCGCGAGGTCGGCCGCGTGATCCGCACGGTGCAGCTGCTGCGCTACCTCTCGGACGCGCCGCTTCGCCGGCGGGTGACCGCGGCGACCAACAAGGTCGAGTCGTTCAACCGGTTCTCCCAGTGGGTCGGCTTCGGCAATCAGGGCGTCCTCGCCGACAACGACCCCATCGAGCAGGAGAAGGCGATGAAGTTCAACGCCCTGCTCACGAACGCGGTGATCTTCCACAACGCCCTGGATATCGCGGAGATCATCCGCCAGCTCCTGGAGGAGGGCTGGGAGATCGACCCGGAGGACCTGGCCCACATCTCGCCGTACCTGACCGAGCACATCAAACGATTCGGCGAGTACTCCACCCACGAACTCGGTATCCAGCCCGAGGCGTACGACCCGAAACTCGACGTCGACTTCACCCAGCTTCGGGACCAGGACCCGGCCGCCTCCGGCTTCAGCACAGCCGCCTGACCGTCACCTCTGTGAAGGACCCTGTCATGCCCGTTGAGCAGTACGGCCCTCCGCCTCGCTCGCATTCGGCAGGAGCTGAGCGTCACGCCGGCGGCCGGGCGAGTTTGGCGGCCACGGCGTCGAGGACCCAGTCCAGGCCGGTCGCGAAGGATGCCTCGGCGTCCACGTCCGTGCCCTCGTACACGGCCTTGGTCAGCGCCGGGAAGCGGCCCGTGGCCAGCATTCTCGTCAGGTGCGGGCCGCGGGCGCGCTGCCAGTCGTGCTTGGACAGGCCCGTGGCGCGCTCGGCCCGCAGATTCGTGATCTCGCGCCTGATCGCGCCCGTGAAGTAGGCGCTGACCGTCTCCACGGCGCGCATGACGGTGTCGATGTCGGCGAGGCCGTCAAGGGCGGACAGGGTGGACTCGGCCACGGCGAGGCCGTTCGGGCCGAAGGCCGGGCGGCCGCCGAGCAGGTCGGCCAGCCATTCGTGACGGAGGGCGGCCTGCCTGGTGCGGTGGGCGAGGACGCCCAGCGCCTCCCGCCAGTCACCGGGCTGTTCCTCGGGGAGAATCTCGGCCTGGACCTCGTCCACCATGAGGTCGAACAGCTCCTCCTTGGTGGAGATATATCCGTACAGCCGCATCGGGCCGGCCTCCAGCCGGGCGGCGACCTTGCGCAACGACACCGCCGCAAGGCCGCCCTCGTCGGCCAGCGCGATGGCGGCGGCGACGATCCGCTCCCGGTCGAGCGGCACGGGGCGAGTCGGCGGCTCCGGCCGGTCCCACACGGTCATGGTCACTCCGAACTGTTGCGATGCATCGTAATGAGCAAATACAGTGTATCGATATGAGACATCGTATCGCTGTGGTCGGGAGCGGCCCCGCCGGCCTTACCTTCGCCCGCGTCCTGCACCGCCATGGCCACCCCGTCACCGTCCTCGAACGCGATCCCGCCCCCGACGCCCGCCCCCCGGGCGGCACCCTGGACCTGCACGAAGGGCTGGGCCAGCTCGCGCTGGACAAGGCGGGGCTGCTGGCGGAGTTCCAGGAGCTGTCCCGTCCCGAGGGACAGGCCATGCGCATCCTGGACACGGACGGGACCGTCCTGCGCGACTGGCAACCCCGTCCAGATGACCGGGCCAATCCCGAGATCGACCGCGGGCAACTTCGTGACCTGCTGCTCGGGCCTCTGGACGTTCAGTGGGGGCGGGGCGTGACGGAGGTGGTGCCGGGGACCCGGGATGGCGTACTGGTCCATTTCGCGGACGGGCGGCAGGAGACGTTCGACCTCGTGGTCGGCGCGGACGGCGCCTGGTCCCGGATCCGTCCGGCGGTCTCGTCGGTGACGCCGCACTACACCGGCGTCACCTCGGTCGAGACCTTCCTCGACGACGTCGACACCCGCCACCCTGACCTCGCCCGGTTGATCGGCGACGGTTCCGTGGCTGTGTACGGTGTGAACCGAGCTCTCGTCGCCCAGCGCAACAGCGGCGGCCACGTCAAGGTGTACGCCCAGTTCCGCGCGCCGCTGGACTGGCACACGAACCTGGACCTGGCCGACGTCGACGCCGTGCGATCGAGCCTGCTGGCTCTGTTCGACGGCTGGGCCGCTCCCGTCCTCGACCTCCTCCGCCACGGCACCGCTTTCGTCCACCGCCCCCTCTACGTCCTACCCGTGTCCCACACCTGGGTCCACGTGCCCGGGGTGACGCTCCTGGGCGACGCCGCCCACCTGATGCCCCCCTTGGGGGCGGGCGCGAACCTCGCGATGCTGGAAGGCGCCGAACTCGCCGAGTCCATCGCCACCGGCCCTCGAGATCTGGACGAGGCCGTCCGCGCCTTCGAGGAACAGATGTGGGCACGGGCCGGCAGGTGGGCGAAGATCACGACGGCCGGTCTGGAACGCCTCGTGAGCCCGGACCCTGCCGAAGCCCTCGTCCTCTTCGACCAAGTCCAGCCATCCTGACTGCCAAGCGCGAGAGCACCAGTATCAATAGCTCGCCACGGCTTCACGGGAAGGTACGGCACCGTCGCGGTCCCTTCCGGCAAAACCACCGTTAGACGAACGCACGGACGCCTGTACCGAACGCAGCCCTCAGCCCGCTACCGCGAATCCGGTCCGATCCTCCTCGCACACATAACTACCAGGTGCGCGAAGAGTGATGGGCTCCGGCCGGGACGTCCTGTCCGTCCTCCGTGTCGTCAAAGGATCGAATGGCGACAGGCGCGGCGGACGTCCAATGAACCCGGGCTTTCCGGGGCCCGGCGGCGGCGCAGATCCAATCAGATCCGATGACGGATGATGACAGGGTTTGCTGACAGCTAGGGTCGAATGCGACCACCACAATGGGGAGCAGCATGGCCAACCTGGTCTACAAGCGGGTGTCGACCGACCAGCAGTCGACCGACCGCCAGAACCTGGTGCTGGACGAGGCCGGGATCGAGGCCCCGGTTGTCTTCGAGGAACAGGCCGGGACCTCCAGCCGCCTTCATCCGCTGGAGCGGCCGAAGTTCGGCGAGCTGCTCGCGTACGCGCGGCCAGGCGACGCTGTGCACATCTCCGAGATGTTCCGCCTGGTGCGCGGCACCGGGCACATCCTCGACGTGCTCGACGTCCTGCACCGCGACCGCCTCGCCCTGCGCATCCACGATGGCGCGTTCTCCGCGATGGACCTCACCGCCCGCCACCCGCGTACCGGCGAGCTGCTGTCCACCGTGAAATTCATGGTGCAGACCCTCGCCGCCGCCGGCGAACTCCAGCGCGAACTGACCCACGACGGGCTGCGGGCCGCCGAGGCGAAGGGCAACAAGGGCGGGCGCCGCCCCGCCGTCCCGGCCGCGAAGACCGACGCCGTACGCACCGCGTACCTGGAACGCCGGTCCATCGCGGCCCTCGCCCGCGAGCACGACGTCAGCCGCGGCGCCATCCGCACTGCCGTCGTGGACCTCCTGCCCGAGTGCACACCCGCCGACCCAGGCGCCCCGGCCCCGGAACTGCCGGTCGTCCTCGACATGCCGGGCAAGGTCGCCGACTTCCTCCGCGCCGCCGAGTTGGAGCCCGTCGAGCGCGTCACGCTCGACCAGGGCGTGACCGTACGGCGCGGCCAGGGCTACACCCTTCGCGTCACTGCCGTGCCCGCGGTCCACCGCCAACTCCTCGACCGCTGCCAGTCCCTCGACGGCACCACGGCGGTCCCGGCCCAGCGCAAGGCCCGCCGCGAGTACGAGAACCGCGTCAACGCGCTCCCGGTTGCCAGCCTGCGTTGAACGGACCGAGCACCACACCCACCAAGATCAAGTACTGGCGGCTTCTGGGCTTACCTCGGCGCTACCCCTTGTTGTGAGGAGAGGTGAACCTGCGGATGAGCGCCCGTACTCGTGGACAGGGCGATCTGCCGTGGTACGGGGTCAGCCGTCAGTGGCCCGTGGCCGTGTTCAACAGGGCCACGGGCGGTGCCGTCGTCACCGGTGACCGGGGCACGTCACCTGCACCCGCAGTGACGCCCTTCCCGCCGGGGTGCGACCTGCGCTGCGACCACCGCGAGCACTGGTGGAGCAACCCGGGGTCCGACGGGGCGAAGCACCGGCCACCCGCGCGGTGGCCGGTGCTTCTTGCCGTCCGGTGAGGGGCCCGAAGGTGTGACCTGGCCTGCTTGCAGTGCTCGCTCCTGGAGGGCCCTGGGCGGGGCCGCCGGTCCGGTGCGGATGCGCGTTGGGCCATTGGTGTGCAGGGTGGATGGGTACGGTCCGGGCTGCCCGGCGGCGGCAGTCCGTCCAGCCGTGGAGCGCTCGGTGGGCGGGTGATCGCCCGGCCGCCGGTGAACTTCCCGGGAGCGCCGTCGATGACCGAAGGAGACGCCATGCCCACCTGGAAGGTCCTCCGCCGGGCTCTGGCCCCGACCGCCCTCGCCGCCGTGTTGGCCGCGCCGTTCACGATGCCGTCGCCGGCGCTCGCCACGGGGGCCCTCGCCCCGCAGGTGGTGGCCGCTGTCGCGCCGGTCTCGTTCGTCGGCCTGCCCGACCGGCCGCTGCCGTCCGACCACGCGGCGCACCCGATGACTGTCACCTACCGCAACGACTCGTCGGCGGACCGGACCGTCGCCCCGCAGATCCTCGTCGAGTCACCGGACGACGGGCCCTTCCTCGCCCCGACGGACATCAAGCTCGAGGTCCTGACCGGCGGCCACTGGAGGACCGTGCGGCTGGCCAGCCAGACCGGAACGCTGTACACCGACCTCACCCGGGCGAAACTGGTCCTCCACAGCCATCACACCCTCACCCAGCGGTACCGGCTCACCGTCGTCAAGGCCGGCCCGGGCACGGTCCAGCCCAGGATCGCGCTGTACGCCTGAAGCCCTCGGGGCTTCGCCGGCCGCATAGGCCGCATGGGCCGCATGGGCCGCGTCGAGATGCGAGATGCCCGGCGACTCGCACCCGGCCACGAACGACGCCGGGACGTCTTCGGAGCGGGGTATGCCGGCGGGACGGACGGGCGTCTCGGTGGCCCGGCCGGGATCCCGTGACGGCTTCGCGCCCTGCCGGACCGCCGCCCTGCCGGCCAGGGGGCCGCCAGCTGTGGCGACGCCCTGTGGTGCCGTTCCCGCGTCGGCCGGGTGTGGTGGCGGTCTCAATGGCGGCCGATCGGCGGTGACTCGGCGTGGTGGCGGCGGGCCGGTCGGTGATGGCGCCGGGGCTGGGGCCGTGAGTGCGCTCACATGCGAATGCGGCGTACGACGACGGATAGTGGTGTCCGTTTTGCACTATTTTGCAACTGTTTGGTGGGTTATTGGGGGGTGTTTGCGCAGGCGGAGCGGGGTCGGCGCGCTCCGGGCGGCCCGCCTCTCGAACCAGTGCCGGTCGCTTCGCTACGACGGCGGATCGTAGCGGAGGGGTCTTGGCGAGCGCCGATCCGGTCTGGCAACTTGGCATTCATCGCCAGCCACACCGGCTCCTGTCCCACCGGTGAACGGCTTACCGCCGAGTCACACCCCGCGACCGTTCGGCCCCTGTCCGGCCACGGTCGAGGCGGGGAGTGACGCCGGCCCAACTGATTGAGGTCTTGCTCTATATGCCCGCTTTCAAGTTCCGTATGCGTACCACTGCCGTGATTCTTGCCGGTGCCGCCGGTGTGACCGCCCTGGGTGCCGCCGTGGTCCCCGCCGTCGCCTCGGCCGCGGACGCCTCCCCGCAGGCCATCGCCGCGCAGATCGTGCCGGCGGACCAGCTGGCCTCGTTCAGCCAGATCATCTCCCACGAGTCGGGCTGGAACGTCACGGCGACCAACCCGAGCTCGGGCTCGTACGGTCTGGGCCAGGCGCTGCCGGCCTCCAAGATGGCCTCGGCCGGCGCGGACTGGAAGACCAACCCGTCCACCCAGATCAAGTGGTCGCTGGACTACATGAACACCCGCTACGGCAGCCCGAACGCGGCCTGGAACTTCTGGCAGGCCAACCACTGGTACTAAGCCGACCACTCGGCTTCCCCTCACCCCGGGGGCCGGACAGGGGCAACCGGAGTGACCCACGAGGGCCTGTTCCCGCGCATCTGCGCGGGAACAGGCCCTCGTGCCGTCTCCGGGCCGTTCGAAACACACGATCGGCAGCAGCGCACCTGTGCCGGCGCCTGCCGTGGCGGCACGGCGACGTACCACTTCCGTGACGGCTGCCGGGAGGTGTTCGTCATCGGCACCGGCCACGCCGTGTGGACGCGTTGGACCCGCCCCTCGGGGACGTCGGTTACGGGATGCTCATGAGGCCGTCGAACCGCGGTGACACAACGGTCAAACGGCGCGAAAAGAGGTCTCCTAGCTTCTTCCGCATGACCTACGAACACCGAACGTCCCATGACCACGACACCCACGCCGTTGGCCGCGGCCTGCGCCGGGGTGGCATCCTCTACGCTGCCGTCCTCGCCGGCGCCCTCGCCCTGACCTCCTGCGGAAGCTCCCCGGCCGAGGACGGGGGTGGCCCGGGGCCGGCGAAGGCCGGGGCCGGCGCGGAGCGGCCGTCGTCGGTGCCCGGCGCCGGAGGGTTGAAGAAGCCCTCAAGGATCCTGTGGATGGGGGACTCCATCGCCGTCGGGGAGGCGCTGCCGCTGGCCGCCGCGCTCAAGTCCACCGGCATCGAGCTCACCTCCGTCGCCGCCGACGGCGGCGGCGCAGCGGTCGGACCGGTGGCGATGTCCAGCGGCGACGTCGCCTCCCGGCTCACGTCGGTCCGCCCCGAGCTGGTGGCCTACCAGATCACCACCTACGACTGGGGCGGCCCGCAGGCGCAGCAGCAGGCGTACGAGAAGCTGATCGACACGGTCAAGGCCGCGGGTGCCCGTCTGGTGATCGTCACCACTCCGCCGTTCGACACGGGCGATGACTTCTACGCCCCGCACAGGGCCGACATCGAGTCCGCTCCGGGGGCGGCGAAGGCGGCCGTCGCCGCGCACCCCGGCGATGCCTTCTTCCTCGACGCCTCCGCCTTGTGGGGCACCGACTTCAAGGCCCCGCAGGCGCAGCGTTCGAACGACAGGACGCACTCCTGCCAGCAGGGCACGGCGAAGTTCGCGCAGTGGTTCACCACCGAGGTGGGCAAGCTGGCCGGGTTCTCGCCCGCCGATCCCAAGAGCTGGGCCAACGGCGACTGGACCAAGTCGGATGTGTTCGCCCAGCTGAACTGCGCCTGAGCCGGTGTCCGAGATGAAGACCGCCTCGCCGACGGCCCGGCGGGGGAACGCGCGCGTGTCCCGCCGCCGGCCGGGCCCGGGGACCGCCGCGCGCTCCGGCTCCCGCCGCTCCCACGTCCCGGCCCTGGACGGCCTGCGCGGGCTGGCCGTCCTCGGGGTCCTCCTGTTCCACCTCGGGGACTTCCCCGGCGGGTTCCTGGGGGTCGACCTGTTCTTCGTGCTCTCCGGCTTCCTCATCACGGGGCTGTTGCTGCGGGAGGCCGGGGAGAACGGCGGCCGGATCGACCTGGCGGCCTTCTGGGGCCGCCGGGCCAGGCGGCTGATGCCCGCCCTCGCCCTGGCCCTGGGCTCGGCGATGGTGCTGGCCTCCGTGCTGGGCACGGCGGCCATGGCCCGCTTCGCGCACCAGGACGCCCCCTGGGTGGTGGCCAACCTCGCGAACTGGCATTTCATCGACGCGCAGGTCGGTTACTTCCAGGCGAACCCGACCCGGGTGTTCACCCACCTGTGGAGCATCGCGGTGGAGGAGCAGTTCTACCTGCTGTGGCCACCGCTGGTGCTGCTTCTGTTGCGGCTGCGCCGGACCGCGGGTGCCGGCGCGGTGGCCGGCGTGGCGCTGGTCGGTGCGCTGGTGTCCGCGGCGCTGATGGCGCTGCTCGTCGACCCGATGGACACCACCCGGGTCTACGAGGGCACCGACACCCGGGTGTTCGCCCTGCTGCTCGGCGCGCTCGCGGCCACTCCGGCGGTGCGGCTGCGGGTGGCGCGGTTGCCTGGGCCCGCCGCGGGCCGGCTGGCGCTGATCCCGGCGGGCCTGCTGGCCGCCGGGTGGGCGCTGGCCTCGGGGACGGGGCAGCTCGTCCTGTTCCGCGGCGGGTTGCTGTTGCACTCGGCGGCGGCGGCCGCGCTGATCGCCCTGCTCGTGCACGTCCCGGCGTCCCCGCTGGGCAGGGTGCTGAGCTGGCGCCCGCTGACGGTACTGGGCGGGCTCTCGTACGGCCTGTACCTGTGGCACTGGCCGCTGATCCTGCTCCTGGACCACGCTGGTCCCCGCCTGGACGGCTGGGTTCGGACCCTGTGGCTGGGCGGGCTGGCGGTGGCGGTCGCGGCATCGTCGAAGGCACTGCTGGAGGACCCCGTCTGCTACCGGGCCCGCTGGGCCCGCGGCCGCCCCGGGGTCCTGGCGGCCGTGAGCACCCTGGGCGCGCTCGCCGCACTGTGGCTGGTGCTGCCGCTGATCGCGCCGACGGCGCCGGGTGCCGTCGTGGACGTCACCCAACTGTCCCTTCCCTGAGGCGCGGTGGCCGGATCCGCGCTGTGCCTGCGTGCGTTCGGGCCGGGCTTCGGGACCTGTCCCAGACCGTCGCGGGCGGGCGGGCGGGCAGGCAGCCGGTGCCGGTGATCCGGCTCCGCTGGGCCCGGGCGGGCGTCCTCACCGAGGCGCGTGGCGAGGCCTCGTGCCACCTTCCGGGTCGGGTTCCGTCGGACTCAGCCGGTGTGGTGGAGGTCGCACTGCGCGAAGACCGGTCCGGGGGCGTCGCTGCTGACCACGGCGATCCGGGGGGCGGTCGCGGTGGTCGCGGGGGCGTCCTCGGCGGTGCAGACCAGTTGCTGGATGGCGTAGGGGCTCAGCGCGGAGGTCGGCCAGGACAGGCGCAGGGTGACGGTGCCGTCCTCGCCGGTGGCGGTGACCTTGCCGGAGGCGGGCAGGGCGGTGCCGAGACCGGTGGGCTGCTCCGTCCGGGTGGGGCCTGCCATGAGGGCGTCCAGGGTCTGCTGGAGGCCTTCGCGTTCGGTGCCCGGCCTGATCGTCAGGCGGATTCCCTGGGGGCTGAGGAAGTACAGCCGGGTGCCGGACTCGATCCCGGTGGCGGGCTTGCCCGACTTCACCGCGCCCGCCGTGTCGGGGATCGCGCAGCCGCAGGCCGTGAGGAGCAGCGCCGCTGCGGCGATCGAGCGGAGGCGGATGGTCATGGGGCGTCCTTCGTCAGGGGTCCGCGGGGCAGGACGAGGGTGAACACCGCGCCGCTGCCGGGGGCGTTGGCGGCCTCGATGAAGCCGCCGTGCAGGCGGGCGTTCTCCTGGGCGATGGCCAGGCCGAGCCCGCTGCCCTCGGAGCGGGTGCGGGCCCTGTCGGCCTTGTAGAAGCGGTCGAACAGGTGCGGGAGTTCGGCGGGCGGGATGCCCGGGCCGCGGTCGGTGACGGTCAGCACCAGGTCGGATCCCGGCCGCGGGTCACGGGTGGTGAGGGTGAGGCGTACGGGCGGGCGGCCGTGGCGCAGGGCGTTGCCGGCCAGATTGGCGACGATGACGTCGAAGCGGCGTGCGTCGAGGCGGACGGGCAGGGCGGCGGGCAGGTCCAGCTCGATCCGGTCGCTCCAGCCGCGCAGGTCGAGGGTGGCGCGTACGGCTTCCGCGGCGTCCACGTCCTCGGTGCGCAGCGGGGCGGCGCCGGCGTCCATGCGGGAGATCTCGATGAGGTCGTTGACCAGGCGGGTGAGGCGGCCGGTCTCGTTGCTGATCATGCGCAGGGCGGTCGCGGTGTCGGCGGGCAGGTGTTCGGCGTCCTCGTCGAGGATGTCGGTGACGGCGGCCATGGCGGCCAGCGGGGTGCGCAGTTCGTGGGAGACGTCGGCGGCGAACCGGCGGCCCTGGCTCTCGACCGCCCGAAGCTCCTCGATGGTGCCCTGGAGGGTGCGGGCGGTGTGGTTGAACGTCTTGGACAGCTGGGCGAGTTCGTCGTGACCGGAGACGGCGAGGCGGGTGTCGAGCCGTCCCTGGGCGAGGGCCTGGGCGGCGTCGCCCAGGGCGCGGACGGGGCGCAGGACCTGGCGGGTGGCGAGCAGGGCGAGTCCGGCGGCCAGTACGGCGGCGAACACGCCGGCGCCGGTGGCGGCGGCCAGCAGGGTGCTGGTGGCCTCCTGTTCGCGGTCCAGGGGCAGGAGGGCGTAGACGGTCAGCCCGGACAGGTCGCCGGCTCTTGCGGCCGGGGTGGCGGGGCCGGCGGTGGTGTGGGTGGTGTGGGTGACGGGGACGCCGACCGCGAGCCAGGAGTGCCCGTCGGCGGTGAATCGCTGGAAGGCGCCGTGGCCCGAGCCGACGGTGTCCTGGAGGGCGGCCGGGATGGTGACGGCGGCGGTCCACTCGGAGTGGGCGGCGCCGTAGCGGGCCAGGACGTGCCAGTCGCGGAAGCCGCCGGTGCCCGAGAGCCGGAGGGACAGGCGGTCGAGTTCGGCCTGGGTCGGGGGGAAGGGCAGGGCGGGGGCCAGGACGTCGACGCGGCGGCGCAGCTCGTCCAGGGCGGTGTCCTGGGTCAGGTCGAGGGTGGAGCCGGTGGCGGCCTGGTAGGTGAGTGCGGAGGTGGCCAGGGCGCTGACGGCGGCGGTGGCGACGAACGCGGCGAGCATCCGCGGACGCAGCCCCAGGACGGCCCGGTGCCACCGGAGGAAGCGGGAGGCGTCGGCGCGGTCCGGCCGGTCGTCGGCACGGGCGGTGCCGTTCGCGGCATCGCGCGTCCGGGTTTCGGCCGAGGGGTGCTCCGGTGTGTGCGGCGGGGTGGTCACAGGGGTCCGAATCGGTAGCCGAAACCGCGCACGGTCTGGAGGTAGCGGGGCGCGGAGGGGTCGTCCTCCAGCTTCGCGCGCAGCCGGTTCACCCCGGCGTCGACCAGGCGGATGTCCTCCTGGCGGCCCAGGCCCCAGACGGAGTCCAGCAGCTGCTCCCGGCTGAAGACCCGGCCCGGCGCGGCGGACAACTCCAGCAGCAGGCGCAGCTCGCCGGGTGCCAGGGGCAGCGGGGTGCCGCGTTTGGCGACGGTCAGCGCGGCCCGGTCCAGCACCAGGTCGCCGTGCACCTCCCGCACCGCCTCGGCCACCCCGGGCGCGGGGGACACGTTGGTGGTGCGGCGCAGGACGGCCTTGATCCGGGCGTCGAGGACCCTGGACTGCACGGGCTTGACCACGTAGTCGTCGGCCCCGTACTCCAGGCCGAGGACGGTGTCGATGTCGTCCCCTCGCGCGGTCAGCATGATCACCGGGACACTCCCATGTGCGCGCAGCCGCCGGCACACCTCGAAGCCGTCGATCCCGGGCAGCATCAGATCCAGCACCACGATCTCCGGAGGCTCCCGGAACACCTGCTCCAGGCCGTCCTCGCCGGTGGCGGCCATCCGCACCTCGTGGCCCTGGCGGCGCAGGCCCAGGGCCAGTGCCTCGCGCACCGACGCGTCGTCCTCGATCAGCAGTACCCGTGACATATCCACCAGTATCCGGCCCTCCGACCTGCGCAGGAGGCCGTGGGGCAGGGATCGGCGAGGTTGTTGCGAAACGCTCATACGCAGCTCACAGGCCCGGAAACCGCGCGACGGACGGTGGTTCCGTCGCCGTGGCCGACGCCGCCGAACAGTCGCCACCCCCGCCAACGCGTGAGGAACCCCACGTCCAACGGCTACACCTTCAGCTTCCCCGAGCAGTGCCCCCGCCCTGCGGATCTGCTGCTCCGCGCCCGGGCCCCCGGGCCCCCGGGCCCCCGGGCCCCCGGGCCCCCGGGCCGGCGGATCAGGTCGTGGGGAACTCGACCCGGACCCGCAGTCCGCCCGTGCCGGCGGGGACGGCGGTGACGACGGCGTGATGGGCGCGCGCGATGGAGGCGACGATGGACAGGCCCAGGCCCGCGCCCTCACCCGGGCTGTGCCGACGCTCCCGGAGGCGGCGGAAGGGCTCGAAGAGATAGGGGACGGTCTCCGGCGGCACCTGGGGACCGGTGTTGGCGACCTCCAGGACACCGTCGTGCACGCCGACCTCGACCCGGCCGCCGTCGTGGTTGTAGCGCAGGGCGTTGCCGACCAGGTTGCGCACCAGGTGTGCCAGCAGCACCGGATCACCCTCGACGGACACGGGGGCGGTGTCGGTCCGGACGGTGACGCGGTTCTCCCGGGCTTCCTGCGAGGCGTCGCACTCGGCGGCCACCGCGCGGGCCAGCTCGTCCAGTGCGACCGGTTCGCGCCGGTCCAGCCTCTGGTCGGAGACGGACAGCAACAGCAGGCCCTCGATGAGCCGTTCGCTGCTCTCGGAGACCTCGATCAGTTTGCGGCGGACCCGGGCGACGGCGGCCGGATCCTCGGTGGCCAGCCCGATTTCGGCCGCGGCCCGCTGCACCGCGAGCGGAGTCCGCAGTTCGTGCGCGGCGTTGGCCGCGAACCGCTGCTGCGCACCCACCAGTTGTTCCATGCGGTCGAGCATGGCGTCGAAGGTGTCGGCGAGCTGTTTGAGCTCGCCCGGGGGTGCGTCGAGGGCGATCCGCTCGTGCAGGTTCTCACCCGAGAGCCGCCGCGCCGTGTTGGTGATCACCGCCACCGGGCGCAGCACCCGCCCCGACATCCACCAGGCGAGCGCCACCGAGATGACGGCGAAGGCGGCCAGAGCGATCAGGGAGACGGTCAGCAGCTGGTTCTGGGCTGCCTGCTCGGCGGCCTGGGTGACGACCTTGACGGCCTGGAAGTGGGACTGTCCGCCGTCGGCGGGGGCGGTTCCGGGTGGAGCGTTCGCGGGTGAAGCGGTTCCCATCGTGAGGGATTTCGCCGCGGCGGGGTCCGGGGTCGCCAGTGTGGCCAGTCGCGGTTCGACGGCGACGGCCGTGCTGATCGAGGTGTACAGGCCCTCCCGGACCAGGAAGTTGACCAGGAAGATGAGCATGGCTCCGGCGAGGACGAGCAGCCCGCCGTAGAGCATGGTCAGCCGGCCCCGCTCCCCGCCCGGCAGCCGCGGGCGTGGTCGGCCGGGCAGCGGAGGCCGGTTCAGGCCGACCGCGGCGAAGTGCCTCATGCCGGGACGCCGATGCGGTAGCCGTGGCCGGGCACGGTGTCGATGACCGAGGGCTCGCCGAGCTTGGCGCGGAGTTTGCTGAGGACGACCCGGACCGCGTTGGTGCGGTATCCCATGTTCCGCTCCCACACCTGCTCGATCAGGTCCTCGCCGCAGACCACGGCGCCCTCGGCCTGCATCAGCACCTCCAGGACGCCGAACTCCTTGCGGGACAGGGCGAGGTAGCGGCCCTCCCGGAAGGCCTGGCGGCGAGCGGTGTCGAGGGTGATGCCCGCACGTTCGATGACCGGCGGAAGGGCGGGGTGGGTGCGGCGGCCGAGCGCCAGGACCCGGGCCAGCAGTTCCTCGTAGGCGAACGGCTTGGTGAGGTAGTCGTCCGCGCCCAGGTCCAGGCCGTCGACGCGGTCGCGGACGGTACCGGAGGCGGTGAGCATCAGCACCCGGGTCAGCAGCCGCTGCTCGACGACGCTCTGGCACACCTCGTCGCCGTGCGCCCCGGGCAGGTCGCGGTCGAGCACGAGCACGGCGTAGTCGGTGAGCCTCAGCCGCTCCAGCGCGTCGGCGCCGTTGTACACGACGTCGACGGCCAGGGCGTCGCGCCGCAATCCCTCGGCGATCATGTCCGCCAGGAATTCCTCGTCCTCCACGATCAGTACACGCATGACACCAGGTGTACCTGAAACCCACCTTTCGTCGCCGTAAAGGTCTCGGCTGACAGCGGCGAAATGCGGGTGCGTGTCAGCCTCTGCGTGGCCGGAGTGGTCGGCCACTCGTCATCGGCCATTCGTCATCGGCCACTCGTCATCGGACACGGAGGAATTCCATGCGGAACCACATGCGGAATCACAGGTACGGCGCGGCGGCCGCGCTGGTGGCGGGGATCGCGCTGTTCGCCACGGCCTGCGGCGGAGGCGCCACGGGCTCCGGCGGGGGCGGCGGCTCGGACTCGTCGGGCAAGGGCGCGGCGGCGGACCAGGCCTACGAGCACCGTAAGTGTCTGCGCGAACACGGCGCCCAGGTGAAGGAGCCCGAGCCGGGCCAGGACCCGCGGGCCATGGTCCTGGAGGGCGGCCAGGACAAGATGGCGGAAGCCCTCAAGGCCTGCGGGGGAGTCGGTGGCGCGGGTGGCGCGAAGATGTCCCAGGCCGACAAGGACAAGGCCCTCGAATTCGCCCGGTGCATGCGCGGTAACGGTGTGGACATGCCGGACCCGAATTTCGACGGCGACTCGGCGATGTCGGGATCGGCGATGAAGATCCCGGAGGGCGCCGAGAAGGACAGGTTCGACCAGGCGAACAAGGCGTGCAGTGGTCAGAATGCGCAGTGAGCGCGGGCGCAGCCGCCGGACGTACCTGATCGCCGTGCTGGCCACCTCGGTCACGCTGGCGGGCGGGGTCACGGCCCTCTCGCGGACCGGAGGCGGCGGCAACGCCGGCGTGGACCGCACGGACGGGCTGCCGCCGAGCACGGGCTCGGTGGAGCGGCAGGACCTGAGCAGTCGGACCAGGGTGGACGGGGTCCTCGGTTACGCCGAGGAGCGCCGGATCAACGCCGGTGTGCCGGGCACCCTCACCTGGCTCCCGGAGGCCGGCGCGGTGGTGAAACGCGACGGGGTTCTCTACGAGGTCGACGGCCGGAAGGTCCGGCTCATGGTCGGCGAGCGCCCGATGTACCGGACGCTGAAGGCCGGCGACGAGGGGCCGGACGTCAGACAGCTGAAGGAGAACCTCCGCGACCTGGGCTACGGCAAGGGGCTGGCCGCGGACGAGAAGTTCACCGCCGGTACGGCGGAAGCGGTCAAGCGCTGGCAGAAGGCCCACGGCCTGGCCCAGACCGGCGAGATCGGCCCCGAGCAGATCGCCTTCTCGCCCGCTCCGGTGCGGATCAAGAAGAACGACGCGGCCGTCGGCGACCAGGCAGCTCCCGGCAAGCCGGTCCTCACCGCCACCGGTTCCGAACGGCAGGTGCAGATCAAGATCGAGGTCTCCCGGGCCGACCTCGCCAAGCCCGGCACCCGGGTCGAGGTCGACCTGCCCGGCGGCGCCAGGGCCAAGGGCAAGGTCGCCTCCGTGGACCGCACCATCGGTGAGGACGGCAAGGAGCAGGGCTCCCCGGACAAGCCCGCCAAGATCACCGCCCGGGTGGTCTTCGACGACCCGGGGCAGGCGGAGGGCTTCGACCAGGCGCCCGTCACCGTCGAGCTCGAAGGCGAGGTCCACAAGGACGTGCTGACCGTACCGGTCAACGCACTGCTCGCGCTGTCCGGCGGGGGCTTCGGCGTCCAGGTCGTGGAGAACGGGAAGGTGCGCGAAGTCCCGGTCCAGCTCGGCATGTTCGGACAGGGCCGGGTCGAGGTCAGCGGGACCGACCTGACCGAGGGGATGAAGGTCGGGGTGCCCAAGTCATGAGCGCGGTGGTCGAGTTGAACCAGGTCACCAAGGAGTATCCGGGCGGGGTCACGGCGCTGCACGGAGTGGACCTGCGCATCGGACGCGGCGAACTGCTCGCCATCGTCGGCCCTTCGGGGTCGGGCAAGTCCACCCTGCTGCACATCGTCGGCACCCTGGACCGGCCCAGCGCCGGATCCGTCACCCTGGCGGGCCACGACGTCGCCGCCCTCTCCGACCGCAGGCTGTCCGCCCTGCGCGCCCGGCACATCGGCTTCGTCTTCCAGTCCTTCCACCTGGTGGCCGGGGTCAGCGCCCGGGACAACGTCGCCGAGGGCCTGCTCTACTCGGGCCTGCCGCGCGCCCAGCGCCGCAGGCGCGCGGCCCTGGCCCTGGAGCGGGTCGGGCTCGCGGACCGGATGCACCACCGTCCGCACGAGCTGTCGGGCGGCCAGCGGCAGCGGGTGGCCATCGCCCGGGCGGTGGTCGGCGAACCGGACCTGCTGCTGGCCGACGAGCCGACCGGCGCGCTGGACTCCGCCTCGAGCGAAGCGGTGATGGAGCTGCTCTACGACCTCAACGCCGAGGGTGCCACCATCGCGGTGATCACCCATGACGGCGAGATCGCCGAGAGCCTGCCACGCCAGGTCCGCATCCGCGACGGCCGCGTCGTGGCGGATCTGCGCACGGGCGCCGCAGACCCGGCCGATCGGGGTGGGGAGCGATGAGTCGCACACGGCTCTCCCCGGCCCGGCTCGGCCCCCGCGACGTCCTCCACGTCGGCTCGGCCGGCCTGCGCACCCGGCCGCTGCGGGTGGTGCTGTCCGCGCTGGGCATCGCCATCGGCATCGCCACCATGATCGCGGTGGTCGGCATCTCCTCCTCCAGTAAGGCCCAACTCCTCCGGCAACTCGACCAGTTGGGCACCAACCTGCTGGTGGCATCCCCTGGGCAGGGGCTGTTCGGCGAGAAGGTGAAGCTGCCCGAGGAGTCGATCGGCATGCTGAGCCGCGTCCCCGGGGTCGAGCAGGTCGGCGCGACCGGGGACCTGGCGCAGTCCGTCAGACGCAGTGAGAAGATCCCCAACGACGAAACCGGCGGCATCACCGTGAAGGCCGCCACCGAAGGACTGCTGGACGTCGTGCGCGGCGCGGTCGGCTCGGGCACCTGGCTCAACGAGGCCAACGGGCGCTACCCGTCGACGGTTCTCGGACACGTCGCGGCCCGGCGCCTGGGTATCGCCGCCCCCGGCCAGCAGGTCCACATCGGCGGCCAGTACTTCACCGTCATCGGCATCCTCGACCCGCTGCCGCTGGCTCCCGAGATCGAACGGGCCGCCCTGGTCGGCTGGGACGGCGCCGGCGCGCTGCTGGGCTTCGACGGCCACCCGACCCAGATCTACGAACGGTCGACGGACCAGACGGTCGGCGCCGTCCGCGCGCTGATCCCACGCACCGTCGACCCGCAGAACCCGCACAACGTGCAGGTCACCGACCCCTCCGCGGCACTCCAGGCCAAGGCCGCCACCGAGGGGGCGTTCACCGACCTCCTGCTCGGACTGGGCGGGGTGGCACTCCTGGTCGGCGGCGTCGGGGTCGCCAACACGATGATCATCTCAGTGCTGGAGAGGCGCCACGAGATCGGACTGCGCCGCTCCCTGGGCGCCACCAGGGGCCAGATCCGTCTCCAGTTCGTGACGGAGTCCCTCCTGCTCTCCGGACTGGGCGGGCTGGCCGGCGTGGCCCTGGGCGCGACCGCCACCTACGCCTTCGCCGCCTCGGGCGGCCTGCCCTGGGTGATCCCCTTGTGGGCCGTCACCGGGGGCTTCGCCGCCACCTTGCTCATCGGTACGGTCGCAGGCCTCTACCCGGCCGTCCGGGCCTCCCGACTCTCCCCGACCCTCGCCCTCCACGCCGGCTAGCGGGCGGCACGGCGTGGGGTGCTCCTGGGAGCCGATCCACCCGACCTGCCCAGAACGTGTCCGGCCCCGACGTCTCCGTCGGGGCCGGACACGTTCTGCAAAACAATGAGGCCGGCCGGACCGGCACAGCTTCGATCCGACCGGCCCCATCGGGTCAGTTGACCTCTGTTACTTGACCTCTGTTACTGCGCCACCGAGGACTCGATGCCGACGCCGTCCTGCACGCCGACGAGTCGATCCGTGGGCAACTGGTCAAGGGCGCGATCCTTGAGAAGGACCAGAGCACGGGCGGGCAGAACTCGTCGCTGGGCTGCCCCACCACCCGAGAAGCCCCCTGACCAGCCTCGATGGCCGCGCGGGCAGCCGGTCGAAAGCCGCGAGGAATCCTGCCGCCCGGCTGCTGCCGCGCAGGGTGGATACGGAGAGTGCTGGATCACGGTGGTCGGCCCGCACGTCACGCGACAGGTCCAGGTCCAGGTGCTGGAGCGGCGCGGCCTCGTCCGTCGCGTCGGCGCGCCCAAGAATCCGACCTGGTACCACAACCTGGTCGCGCATCCGCGGGTCGAGCTCCAGGGCGGCGGCGTGCGCCAGGACATGACGGCCCGCGAGGTCGAGGGCGCGGAGCGGGAGCTGTGGTGGTCCCGCGCGGTCGAGGTCTGGCCGGACTACGCCGAATACCAGACGAAGACGGACCGGGTGGTCCCTGTCTTCGTGTTGGAGCCGGAGACCGCCGGCCGTTGACCCCGAACGGCTCGGGCGGGACCCGGACGGTCAGAAATCGCCCACCCGCCCGAGCCCTTCGACCTGCCGTGCCGAATCGTCGTACCTGCGAGGGTCTTCGAAAATACCGGCTGGGGTGTTTTTCCCTGCGGCGATAACGCGGACGGGAGTCCGGTCGGCGCTACCTGCGACCCGCCGGCCACTTCGGGGCGGTGGCCGCCTCCCGCTCCTTCCTTCCCTCCCTCCCTCCCTGCTGCGCGGACCCACCGGCGCAGCCGAGCCCTCGCCGCCGGAACAGACCACCCCACCGGCCGTCGACGTCATGGCGTAGCCCCGCGCGCTGTCGGCGGCCGCTACCGGCACCGTGGAGGGAGGCTTCCCGGGCTCGAACCCCCGAGCGGGTCCGGGAAGCCGTACCAACGGCAACGGCCTCAGCACAATGCCCTCTCGCTGGGGGGCAGCCGGAACTTCTGGCTCGATTCCGCCGCCGATGCCTTGCTCTGCGGGCGGGGTTCCGCCCGTCCACGCCGGACGGCCCGGCCCTCATGAGGAGAGCCGGGCCGTTGCGATCTCGGTTCGGGTGGTGGGTCAGCTGGCGGGGGTGCCGACGATGTTGGTGAGGTCGACGGTGGCCCATTGGCCGTTGGGTTGGAGGGCGGTGAGGCTGAGGTGTCCGCCGTCGGTCGAGCCGCGGGAGTAGATGGCGAGGGTGCCGTCGGGGTCGGTGGTGGCGCTGAGGGCGCCGTCGGTTACCGGGGTGCCGACTTTGTTGGTGAGGTCGGTGGTGGCCCAGTGGTTGGCGGTGTCCTTGTAGGTGATCTGCAGGTGGCCGTTGGCGGCGTTGGCACTGACCACGCCGGTGACACCGTTCTTCATGGTGAAAGCACTGGGCGCGCCACCCGCCGAGACCGGGGTACCGACGACGTTCGTGAGGTCGACCGTCGCCCACTGGCCGTTCGCATACCTGGCGGTCCCCTGGAGATGACCGTCGACACTGCGGGAGTAGATCATGAGGGTGCCGTCGGAGTCGGTCGTGGCACTGAGCGCGCCGTCGGTGGCCGGTGTGCCGGCCTGGTTGGCGAGGTCGGTGGTCGCCCACTGGCCGGCGGCGTCCTTGTAGGTGATCTGCAGGTGGCCGTTGGCGGCATTCGCGCTGGCCACACCGACGGTCCCGTTCTTCTGGGTGAAGGTCGCGGGCGCCCCACCCGCCGATATCGGGGTGCCGACGACGTTGGTGAGGTCGACGGTGGCCCAACTCCCGTTCGGCTGGAGAGCGGTGAGACTCAGATGCCCGCCATCGTTCGAACCACGGGAATAGATCGCGAGAGTGCCATCGGGATCCGTCGTGGCACGGACCGCACCCCCGGTGACCGGCGTACCGACCTGGTTGGTGAGGTCGCTGGTGGCCCACTTGTCGGCGGCGTCGCGATACGTGATCTGCAGGTGGCCGTTGGCGGCGTTGGCGCTGGCCACGCCGGTGACACCGTTCTTCATCGCGAACGCACTCGGCGCGCCACCCGCCGAAATCGGAGTGCCCACGACATTGGTGAGGTCGACGGTCGCCCACTTGTCGGTCGGATACCTGGCAGTCCCCTGAAGATGACCGTCGACGCTGCGGGTGAAGGTGTAGGCCGTGCCGTCGACACCACTCACCGAACTACCGTCACCAACCGCCGGCACCCACGCCGAACCCGGCGCCGGGTCGTTGACGACGTTCTTGTAGCGCAGTGCCTTGTAGTCGCCGTTCGGGTGCGAGTCGAGGGCCGCGGCGTTGATCGAGACCCCGGTCCGGTGCTTCACCGGTGTGCTGCCGAAGGAGTAGTACGAGAAGGTGGTGCGGGCGGCGTCGTCCCACTTCTCGAAGAGGATGACGTGGTCGTAGTACGAGTTCAGGATGTCGCCCGGCATCAGATCGCTGCGGCTGATCTGGTAGGTGAAGCTGTCCGCGAGGCCCTGCGTGTTGGCGCTGGTGCCGAGGTGCCAGGCCATCGAGACATAGCCCGAGCAATCCGTGCGGTAGGAGCGGCCGGAGGAGTCCGGGTACGAGCCGCCCTGGTCGTAGCCGATGGACTTGCCGTACCAGTACTGGGCACGGGCGAGGATCTCCGATCGGGTGATCTGGCCGCCGACCGAGGAGGTCGTCGCCGCGTACGAACTCCCGGCGGTGACGGCCGTGACGACCACGGCACCGGAGGCGGCGATGGCGGCGGCGAGCGTGACGCGCAGCAGCTTGGAGGCGTTCGAAGGCATGACAGCTCCAGCAGGGAGGAAGGGGTGGGATCGGGCCGTGCGTGGCGCTGAGCGCACACCGGGAGGTGACGGCTGTCCTGCAGGAGCAGCGGTCGGTGACACCTGGTCCGGTGTGCTGCCCCGGGCAGGTGCTCCCTGGCGGCGGTCACCAGTCTCACCACCGGTCAGGAGCCTCGAAAGGACCTTGGGCAGGCCGGAACCGGCCAGGCCCGTTCCGGCCTGCCCGCTCGTTCTCCTTCACCGGGTTCCGGCCAAGTGCTGCTCTACAGTGCGTCGTTGAGTGGCGTTGATCAGGAGGCGAGTCCAGTGAGGCAGAGGTCGCCCGCGCAGTCGAGGGCTGCACGGACCTCTCCCGACTCCACGGTGAGCTCGGCGAACGCGGCGCACGCCGCCGCACCCTGCGCGACTACGTCCTTCCACCGCATCCCGGCCGCCGGTCCGGGGCGACCACACCCCCGACGGCACGGCCTCCCTCGCCCCGCGAAGCCACCCGCTGGATCATGGGCCACCCCGGCCACCTGCGCGAGGATGACCAGCAGCAGCTGAAAGCACTGCTCGCCCGTTCACCCGGGCTCACGGCCGCCGCCGGTCGCGTCCGCACCTTCGTGATCATCACGACCAACCGCGAAGGCGACAAGCTGCGGCACTGGATCGCCAACGTCTGCGCGGACGAGCAGGTCGGCCCGGTCGAGATGGAGGATCGGGCCCAACTGCCCCGCGCTGGAGCCGTGGTGGAAAGCAGTGAGGCCCCAAACGCCTGTATCGGATGCCCCTACTTCTGGTGGACCCAGCCCAGATGCCACGCCTTCAGGAGATCCACGCCAACCTCGTCGACCGCCTCCAGGAGGCAAAGGAGCAGGGATGGTTCGACGAGGTCGCCGCCATCGAGACACCCTGGCCGCCGCCGCGCAGAAGCTGGAGGCCATGTGCGAGCGTGCAGCGCAACCGTCTACCGTCCACCTCGGGATGCCCGACCTCCGTCGGGACGCCGACCGGAGCAGCGCCGATTCGGAGGACTGAGCGCCGACCGCTGGAACCCAAGACCCGTGGGCGCGGCGGACGCTCTCGTGCGCGCCCCGTGGGTGCTCCTGCACGCCGTCTACCGCGTGGCGTGGAGGTGCGCGAGGATGGGCGGCCGACCGTGTCCGGCACACGACCGAAGGGGCAGCAAAATGGGTGAGCACGAGAAGCCGCCGCCGGATCCTCAGAAGGGCACGCCGCCTCCCAACAACGCCGACGGCGAGGTCCCCCCGGCTCCGCCGTCCGACGGCAAGCACCGCAAGTAGAACCGTGGCTGACGAGGACTTGGCCGGGCGCCGGGCGCGCCTGGACGCGAAGATGGAGCGGTGCGGGGCGTGGCCGGCCGCTTCGCCGTGGCTGCGTGACGCCTTCACCGCGCTGCCGCGCGACGCGTTCGCGCCGGACCGGCTGTGGCGGTGGGACAACCGGGCCTACGTGCCGCTCGACCGCTCGGCGGATCCGGACGGCTGGGCGGCCGAGTTGTACTCCGGCGTCTACTCCGCGGCCGTCACCCAGCTCGACGGCGGCCGGCCGTCCTCGTCGCTGTCCGCGCCCTCGGTGGTGGCGGACATGCTGGACAGCCTCAGGGTGGAGCCGGGGCACCGGGTGTGGGACGTCGGCACCGGCCAGGGCTGGACGGCGGCGCTGGCCGCCTGGCGGGCCGGGCCCGGCCTGGTCGTGACCACCGAGGTGGACGGGTACCTGGCCGAATCCGCGCGCGCCCGCCTCGCGGCCGCCGGACTCGACGCCGAGGTCACCCTGGGCAACGGCACCCGCAGCGGCCCGCCCGGCGGCGTCCCGGTCGACCGGCTCCACGCCACCTACGCCGTGGAGACCGTCCCCTGGTCCTGGGTGGCGGCGGTACGGCCGGGCGGACGGATCGTCTATCCCTGGGGGCGGCTGGGCCACGTCGCCCTGACCGTGGCCGATGACGGACGGTCCGCCACAGGATGGGTCCAGGGCCTGGCCCAGTTCATGGGCGACCGGCACGGCCCGGCACAGCCGAGCACCGGCAGCGCCGCCTTCGCGCAGGTGCGCGGCGGTACCGAGCCCGAGACCCGCCAGGCGCTGGACCGTGACTCGCAACTGCTGGACGACTGGGACCTGCGGTTCGCCCTGCGGGTGGCCGTGCCGGACGCTGTGGTGCTCACCGCCCGGGACGACGACGGCCTCAACGCCTGGATCCACGACGGCACCCGGTCGTGGGCGACGGTGACCGCGCGCGGTGACGGCGAGGCGCCGCTGCTTCTTCAGGGCGGACCGCGCCGCCTCGGGGACGAGGTGGTCGCCGCCTGGACCCGGTGGGAGGAACTCGGCCGGCCGGGCCGCTACGACTACGGGATCACCGTCACCCCTGAGGAGCAGTGGGCATGGCAGGGCGGCCCGGGCGGCCCCCGCTGGCCCATCGCGCAGGCAGCCCCGGCCGGACGCTGACCGGGGCGGCGCGGCGGGGACACCGTCGCAGCGCTCCGAGCGCCTGCTCGGCGACGGCGCGTCCGGCGTCCCCCGGGCGACGGCCTCCGTTCCCCGGGCGAGGACGGCGGTGGTGAACGAGTCCAGCGGGGCGGGACCGGTCCTGGGGGGCTACCCGTCACGGACCGATTCGTCAGCGCTCGCCCCGTCGGCGTCAGCCGTTGGCTGACGGGCACATCCATCGGTCAAGGTCCGGTGGCACAGGACCTTCTGGAGGAACCGGAACTCCTGACAGGGCCGCGGCGGCCGTCCTCGACCACGGTTGCGGAAAACCCTCAGGCTCCGTGCTCCCGGACTGCCGCGATACCCGCCCGTACCTGTTCCAGTAGGGCTTCCAGGCCCTGTGCCTGCTGCCATTCCTCGGCCGAGTGGTGCCATGTGTGCTGCGTCGCCGGGGCTTCGGGCGTGCCGGCGACGATCTCGACGGTCCGCCTCCCCTTCCGGTCGGGGCCCGCGACCCGCAGGTTCGTGTTCCGGATGTGGAACCGCTTCGGAGAGCTGCCGAAGACCTCCAGGATCCGGCCGTCGAACGTGTAGAACTCTCTGCCTGCCCTGGCCGTGGTCTCGTCGGTCATGGGGTGGCGCTACAGGCGGGGACCCGCGGCTGCCAGGCCTCCGTTCGCCGGCAGGTCCGGGTTCGAGACCCGTGGACAGTCCAAAGGAATCCACGCGATCTCAACTCCTGCAAGCCGAAGGAAACTTGCAGAAGATGATCGTGTCCATCCCGTCGGACGACGACGAGCAGGCAGCCGTCGAGGGCGGCCAGGCAGCCCTTTGACCGGCTGCTCGACCGCCTCGCCGACACACCCACTCCAGTCGGCCCGATACCACGCGAACTGGACGTGCCGGTGACGGCCCGCGTCCCGCCACTCGTCGACGTCCGACAGGGCGAAAACGAGTGCGTGGCCACCCCGAGTTACCCGGCAGAGTCAAGCTGCGATGCCGGTCGTGGTCGGGGGATCGACGGTCTCGGGCGGACCGTAGTCGCTGAAAGCCATCGTGAAGGCGACCGGTGTTCCGTCTGTGGCCCATCGCTTCTCGGCGTAGCGGGTGCGGCCCTGCGTGTCGATCCACATGTCGAGGTCGATGCCGGCCCGGCGGCTCGGGCCGACAACGCGGCCGCGGGGTGCCGGGGGTCGCGGGGAGGGGCTTCGCCGGGGTGACGGCCACGACCTGCTCTATCGTTCCCGTACGGATCGGGTGGGACAGGTGGGACGGGTGAGCGGCCGTGGGCCGGGGAGGGGGTGTGCGGTGTCGGGGCGTTCGGGCCGGACGGTCACGGTGTTGGGCGGTGGGGTGGCCGGGCTGACGGCGGCCATGGAGCTGGCGGAGCGCGGCTTCGAGGTGACCGTGGTGGAGCCCTCCGGGTGGGGCGGGAAGGCCCGTAGTGCCTCGGTTCCGGGGACGGGTACCGGCGGGCGGCTCGACCTGCCCAGCGAGCACGGGTTCCGGTTCTTCCCCGGCTTCTACCGGAGCCTGCCGGACACGATGCGGCGGATCCCCCTCCCGGGATCGCCCTCGGGCGTGGAAGGCAACCTGCGGGAGGCACCGCAGATGCTGTCCGCCCGGTCGGGGAGGATCGGGGAGACGGTCTCCGACGTGTCCCTGGCCGCCGGTCCGAGGACGCCCCTGCAGATCCTGCGGGCCCGGGGCATGAAGCTGGGCGCCGGGGGAGAGCTGAACGAGGAACTGCTGTACTTCGCCAACCGGCTGCTCGTCTACATGACCAGCAGCGCGCAGCGGCGGCTTGGGCAGTGGGAGCAGATGTCGTGGTGGGACTTCACCGCCGCCGACGGCGCCTCCGAGGAGTACCGGAAGGTGTGCGTCGTCGGGGCGACCCGTACGGTCGTGGCGGCCAGGGCGGAGGTGTGCAGCGCGCACACCGTCGGGGGGTTCCTGGAGGCCTTCGGTTACGGCTTCCTCGGCCGGGGCGAGGCCCAGGCCGCCGACCGGGTCCTGAACGCCCCGACCAGCACCGCCTGGATCGACCCCTGGGTGCGGCACCTGGAGCGGCTGGGGGTGCGGCTCGAACTCGGTTGGCAGGTGGAGCGCCTGACGGTGCGGGGCCGCGCTGTCGCCGGCGCCGTCCTGCGCGGCCCGGGCGGCCGGCGGCGGGAAGCGGCCGCCGACTGGTACGTGTGCGCGCTCCCGGTCGACCGGATCGGGACGCTGCTGGAGCGCGGCCTGGCCGAGGCGGACCCGGAGCTGAAGAAGACGGCGGACCTGCGCACCGACTGGATGGTCGGCCTGCAGTTCTACCTCACCGAGCCCACCCCGATCACCCGCGGCCACGTCATCTACCAGGACTCCCCGTGGGCCCTGACCTCCGTCAGCCAGGCGCAGTTCTGGGACACCGACTTCCGTGCCACCTACGGCGACGGGACGGTGGCCGACTGCCTGTCGGTCGACATCTCCTCCTGGGACACCCCCGGAGTCCTCTACGGCAAGCCGGCCCGCGACTGCACCCGGGCCGAGGTCGTCGCCGAGGTCTGGGCCCAGCTCGCCGACGCCCTCAACGACGGCCGCCGCCGGACCCTCCACGACGGCCTGCTCCACTCCTGGCACCTGGACCCGGCCGTCAAGAACCTCGACGGCCCCGGTCCCGCCACCAACGACGAGGCCCTGCTGATCAACACCACCGGCTCGTGGACGCTGCGCCCGCGGGCGCGGACGGCCGCGGTGAACCTGTTCATGGCCGGGGACTTCGTCCGCTGCCCGGTGAACCTGGCCACCATGGAGGGCGCGAACCAGAGCGGCCGGGCGGCGACGAACGCGCTGCTGGAGGCCGCCGGGCACGGCGCCGAGCCGGCCGTGGTCCATGCCCTGTACGAGCCGCAGGAACTGCGCCGCCTGAAGGAGGTGGACGCCGCGCTCTACCGGCAGGGTCGTGCGCACATCCTCGACACCCCGGCGCCCTGGTCCTCCCGCGCCGGGGGCGACCGGTTCAGTGCGACCGGTTGACGATCAGTTCGCAGAGCGCGTCGAGGTCGGCGACGGCACCGGCCACCGCGCCGGGGCCGTCGGCGAGGCTCCGCAGACGGCGTCGGGCCCCGTCCGCGTGCTCGGCGGCGCGCTCCACCGTCCAGCGCCGGCCGCCGGCCTCCTCCACCAGCCGGGCCAGCTCCGCCTCCCCGGCCCGGCCAGGGCCGGCCGACAGCGCGTAGCGGCGGGCCAGTTCGTCGCCCGCCGCGGTGTTCGAGGCCATCGCGGCCACCACCGGCACCGAGAGCTTGCGGGCCCGCAGGTCCGCGAAGACCGGTTTGCCCGTGACCGCTTCGTCGCCCCAGATCCCCAGCAGGTCGTCCACCAGCTGGAACGCCATGCCCAGGTCGTGTCCGAACGCGGCCAGGGTCTCGACCTGCGCCGGCCCGCCGCCGCCGTAGAGGGCGCCCAGCCGACAGGCGCAGGAGATCAGCGACGCCGTCTTGCCCGACACCATCTCCAGGCACTCGGACAGCTCGACGCGGGGCGCGGCCTCGAACAGCACGTCCAGGCTCTCACCGACCGCGAGCTGGATGAGCGTGTCCAGCAGGGCCGTCGACGCTTCACCGGCGACGGCTTCACCGGCGAATGCTTCGCCGTCGGGGCCTGCGAGCACCTCGAACGCCAGCATCAGCAGTGCGTCGGCCGACCGGGTCGCCGCGCCCGGCCCGAACACCTCCCAGGCGGAGGCCCGGTGGCGACGGAGCGCGTCGCCGTCCAGGACGTCGTCGTACAGCAGCGACAGGTTGTGCACCATCTCCACCACCACGGCGGCGGGCACCGCCCGCTGCGGGTCCCCTCCCACCGCCCGGGCGCAGCCCAGTGCCAGGGCCGCTCGAACGTTCTTGCCGCCGTGCCGCCGGTGAGGGGATCCGTCGCGGGTCCATCCGAACTGGTAGGCCGCCACCTGCCCGACCGCGCCCTCCAACTGTCCGACCCAGCGCCGCAGGTGCGCCTCACAGGTGGCAGCCGCGTCCTTGAGGACCGATTCGGCCCGCGCGCGATCCGACAACACCCGCCACCCCCTGCCTCCCGACCCGGCCGCCGCCCCACACCTTCGCGGCACCCGGGCGAGCCTACGCGACCGCGTGGCCCGGCGGTCCTGCGATCGGCCGAGGACCGGCAGAAGCGGACGGCGTGCGGGCGCGGCTGATGCCCCGAGGGGGCCGTGCCGCAGGTGTTCTTCACCGAGCCGGGGCCCCGCCCGGTCACCGGACGGGCTGATTTCGCCGGGTGGCTGACTGTGCGTGCCGACGGTGTTACGCTCCCGAGAGAAGAGAGAGCTGACTCTCACTTGTTGGGCCGGGACGCCGCTCATCCGCCCTGGTCCGGACGTGCAGGAGAGGGCGGTTCTGCCAAGCGTTCGCTGCTCTTGTGGCCTTTGGCCGGTGAGGAGACCACCATGACCGCCCCCGCACCGCAGTTACCCTTCGAGCGCCCCGACGCCCTGGACCTGGCGCCGCTGTTCGCGCGTCTGCGCGAGGAAGGTCCGATCACGAGGGTGACGACACCCGCTGGCGACCCGGCCTGGCTGGTGACCCGCTACGAGGAGGCCCGGGAGGTTCTGAGCGACGCCCGGTTCTCCCGGCTGCGCCCCGATTCCGAGGGCGCGCCGAGGATCTCGGAGTCGGCGCTGCACACGCGCCCCGCCCCCACGCCCGAGGAGGAGGACCGCGAGCACACGCGGATGCGGCGGATGCTGGCGCCCGCGTTCAGCGCGCCGCGGATGCGCCGGCTGGGCGAGCGGATCGGGGAGCTCGCCGCATCCTGCCTGGACGCGATGGAGGAGGAGCGCTCACGGGAGCCGGAACGCGCCGTCAACCTGCACGACCACCTGTCGTTCCCGTTGCCGGTGATGGTGATCTGCGAGCTGCTGGGTGTGCCGGTCGCGGACCGGGGCCTGCTGCGCGGCTGGTCGGAGCGGATCGCCGCGCTGTACGGCGGGGCCGACGGCGCCGCGGCCATGGCCGAGTTCGAGGCGTACGTGGCCGGCATCGCCGAGGAGAAGCGGAAGAAGCCGGGACAGGACGTGATCAGCGACATCCTGGCCGTGCAGGCGGAGGACCCCTCGTTCACCGAGGGGGAGATGACCCGGCTGGCGGTGGGGCTGCTGTTCGCGGGCCACGAGACGACGTCGGCCCGGATCGACCTGGGAGTCCTGTTCCTGCTGAGCGACACCGGCCGGCGGGACCGCTTCGCCGCCGAGCCCGAGACGCTGGCCCGCGCCACCGTGGAGGAGGTCCTGCGGATGGCCTCGCCCGGTGGCCTGGGCCTGACCCGCTACGCCCGCGAGGACGTCACCGTCGCGGGGACCGCGATCGCGCGGGGCGAGGCGGTGCTGGTGGCGATCAACGCCGCGAACCGGGACGGGCGGGTGTTCGAGGAGCCGGACACCTTCGACCCGTCGCGTTCCCCCAACGCGCACCTGGCCTTCGGGCACGGCGGTCACTACTGCATCGGCAACGTGCTGGCACGCACCGAGATGCAGGTCGCGCTGACCGCGCTGTTCCGGCGCTTCCCCGGCCTGCGGCTGGCGGTGGACGCGCGGAGCCTGCGCGACCACGCCGAACGGCTGGCGGGCGGCCTCAGCGAGGTTCCGGTCCTGTGGTGAACGGGGAGCAGCCTCGCGAGCGGCCGGTCGCGCGGGTGGAGGCGGACACCTCGCGGTGCGTGTCGTCGGGGCAGTGCGCGGTGACCGCGCCGCTGGTGTTCGACCAGGACGAGGACGGGCAGGTCTTCGTGCTCGTTGCCGAGCCCGGCGCACGGGCGGCGGAACTGGCCCGCGAGGCAGCCGCCATGTGCCCGGCCTCGGCGATCCGGGTGCACCCGGCGCGCTAGGCCCTCTCCGGCAGGATCGACCGGACAGGTCTAGCGGTCGGTGGTGTCGGCCGCCCCCACCGCGCGAGGGTGGCCGGCATCCGCCTCGGTGTCAGGGTGTGCGGGTGTGCAGTGCGGGGGCGGGGCAGGGCAGCGGGCGGGCCCCGGTGGGGGTGAGGCCGTCGAGGACGAGGGCCAGGTAGCGGCGCCAGCCGTCTTCGCGGGGTTCCATCGTCCA
>NZ_JBWKER010000071.1:0-34269 GCF_056435345.1 Kitasatospora sp. NPDC043950 | reverse complement strand
CCCCCCCCCCCCCCCCCCCCCCCCCCCCCCCCCCCCCCCCCCCCCCCCCCCCCCCCCCCCCCCCCCCCCCCCCCCCCCCCCCCCCCCCCCCGGGCGGTTACGTGCCCTGGGGCAGGCCGCCCACAACGCCGAGGCGCCGGCCGTTTGAACCGCGGTGTGACCTGAGCCGGAAGGCGCGCCCCGCCGGGCGCGCCTTCCGCGCAATCCGACACCGGTACTCCCATGCTGTAGGGCGCAGGAAGTCCGACCGCCGACCAGAGGGAGCAGCCAGTGACGTCGTCCCCGCCCGAGGAGGGCGCCGGCGCGGAGCGCACGGCCGCCGAGGCCGCCGCCCCGGACCCCGAGCGGCCCGCCCGCCCGCTGGAGATCGCCGTCTTCACCGGCCCCGAATCGGCCTTCTTCGCCACCTCCACCCTGATCCTCGGCGAGCGGACCGCGATCCTGGTCGACGCCCAGCTCACCCGCAGCGCCGGCCGCGAACTCGCCGAATGGGTCGCCGGCAAGGGCCGCCGACTGCTCGCCATCGTCGTCACCCACCACCACCCCGACCACTACTTCGGCGCCGAGGAGGTGCTGAGGCTCTTCCCCGACGCCCGGCTGCTGGCCGCGCCCGCCGTGGTCGACGGCATCCGGCGCACCGCCGCCGCCAAGGTCGCCCAGTGGAAGCCGGTCTACGGCGACGACATCCCGGACCACCCGCTGATCCCCGCCCCGCTGCTGCCGCAGCCGCTCATGCTCGACCGCCAGGTCATCCCCGTGCTGCTGCTCGGCCAGGCCGACTGCGGCGACTCGACGGTCGTCCACGTGCCGAGCATCCGGACGGTGATCGCCGGGGACTTCGCCTACAACGGCACCCACGTCTGGACCGCCGACACCACCCCGGCCCAGCGCACCACCTGGGGCCACAACCTCGGCCGGATCGCCGACCTCGGCGTGGACCGGGTCATCGCCGGCCACCGCGCCCCCGACCAGGGCGACGACGCCGCCCGGGTGCTCGCCTTCACCGGCGAGTACCTCCAGGACTTCGACCGGCTGCTGGCCGAGCACCCGCACGACCCGGAGGCACTGGTCACCGCGATGAACGAGCGGTACGGGGAGCTGACGCTGCCGGCCATCCTGGAACTGGGTGCCGCCGCCAACACCGCCCGGGCGGCGCGAGGGGGCGAGATCGTCGAGGCGGAGATCGTCGAGGACGACATCATCGAGGCGGAGATCGTCGAGGACGAGCTCGTCGAGGAGCCCGAGGAGTCCACGGAGCCCGAGGGGCCCGGGAAGTCCCCGGAGCGCGGGACGGGCGGAGCCGAGTAGGGCGGATACTGGCCGCATGACGCCCTACGACGTGATCGTCCCGGCCGGCGGGGGCGCCCGTCGCCTCGGCGGGGCCGACAAACCCGGGCTGACCGTGGGCGAGACCACCCTGCTCGACCGGGTGCTCGCGGCCTGCGCGGGCGCCCGCACCACCGTCGTGGTCGGCCCCGGCCGGCCGACCGCGCGCACCGGCGTCCGCTGGACCAGGGAGCAGCCGCCGGGCGGTGGGCCGGTCGCCGCCGTCGCCGCCGGACTCGACCTGGTCACCGCGCCGACCGTGCTGCTGCTCGCCGCCGACCTGCCGTTCCTGGACCGGCGGACCGTCGACCGGCTGGTCACCGCCCTCGCCGAGGCAGGCCCGGCCGTCGACGCCGCCGTCCTGGTCGACGCCGGCGGGCGCGACCAGCCGCTCGCCGCCGCCTACCGCACCGCCCCGCTGCGCACCGCGCTGGCCGCCCTCGGCGATCCGGCCGGTCTCCCGCTGCGCCGCCTCACCGGCGGTCTCGCCCGGCAGTTGGTGGCCGACACCGACAACGTCGCCTACGACTGCGACACCTGGGAGGACCTCGAACAGGCCCGGGAGCGCGACCGGTCGTAGGGGCGCCCTCCGGGTCCGTGTTCACGGCCCGCGCGGGTGTCCGTGCGGGAAACGACGCGCGCCGCACACGGGGCGAACACTCCGGGGAAACCGCCGATCAGGCAGCATGGGCGCATGGAGCGCACGCTGGAGGACTGGATCGCCGAGGTCAGGGCCGACCTGGGCATCGACCTGGACGTCGACGTCCGGGGACTGCTCGACCTCGCCCGGGTGGTCGCGCACGGGGTGGCCCGCCCGGCCGCGCCGCTGACCGCCTTTCTGATCGGCTACGCGGCCGCCCAGCAGGGCGGCGGGCCGGAGGCCGTGGCCGAGGCCGCCCGGCGGACCGCCGCGCTCGCCGAGCGCTGGAGCGCCGACGCCGGGCCGGGCGAGCCGTGAGCGCCGTCGGCCAGACCACCGTGGCCGCCCCGCCGACCGGCCCCGGCGTGCTGAGCTGGGCGCAGGCCCGCGAGGCCGCCCGCCGGGCCGGGCTGCGTCCGCTGCCGGCGGTCGGGCTGCCGCTCGCCGAGGCACTCGGCCGCACCCTCGCCGAGCCGCTCACCGCGCTGACCGACCTGCCCGCCTTCGACACCTCCGCGATGGACGGCTGGGCGGTCGCCGGGCCGGGCCCCTGGCGGGTCGCCGGGCGGGTGCTGGCCGGCCGGGCCGCGTCCGCGCCGCTGGCCGACGGCGCCGCCGTCGAGATCGCCACCGGCGCCCAACTGCCGCCCGGCGCCACCGCCGTCCTGCGCCGTGAGCACGGCCGCACGGACGGCACGCTGCTGCACGACTGCGGCCACCAATCGCTGACCACCGGTCAGGACGTCCGCCCGCGCGGCCAGGAGTGCCGCCGCGGCGAGGCGTTGCTGCCCGGTGGCGCCCTGGTCGGCCCGGCCGTGCTCGGCCTGGCCGCCGCCTGCGGTCACGACCGGCTCGCCGTGCGCCGTCGCCCGGTGGTCGAACTGCTCGTCCTCGGCGATGAGTTGCTCGCCTCGGGCGTCCCAGGTCCGGGCCTGGTCCGGGACGCGCTCGGGCCGCTGCTGCCGCCCTGGCTGCGGGCGGCCGGTGCCGAGGTGGCCGAAGTGCGGTCCGTCCGGGACGACTTCGGGCTGCTCCGGGACGCGCTGCGGCACTCCACCGCCGACATCGTGGTCACCACCGGCGGAACGGCGGCCGGCCCGGTCGACTTCCTGCACCGGGCCCTCGCCGAGGCCGGGGCCCGGCTGCTGGTGGACGGCGTGGCCGTCCGCCCCGGACACCCGATGCTGCTGGCCGAACTCCCGTCGGCCGCATGCCCGTCAGCCGGCCCCGCCCGGAGCGGGCTTCCGGGCGGGGACCCAGCCGGGCTTCCGGGTGGGCTTCCGGGCGGGCTTCCGGGCGGGCGGCACCTGGTGGGCCTGCCCGGCAACCCGCTGGCCGCCGTCGCCGGGACGGTCACCCTCGCCCTGCCGCTGCTGCACGCCCGCAGCGGGCGGTCCGCCGTCACCCCGGCCCTCGCACCCACCGCCGTCGGCCTGCCCGGGCACCCGGTGGACACCCGGCTGCTGCCCGTCCGGCACACCGCCGACGGCGTCGTCCCGCTCGCCTTCGACGGGCCCGCGATGCTGCGCGGCCTCGCCCGGGCCGAGGCGCTGGCCGTGGTCCCGCCCGGCGGCGCGGCGGCCGGCGAACCCGTCGAACTGCTGGAGGCGCCGTGAACGGGCCCACCGGGGCGTGCGCGCCCCACGACAGCGGGGAGGTGGCCGCATGAGCAGGATGCGGGGTGCGCCCGCCCCGGGGACCGAGCCGTGGTCGGACGCCGGGATCGTGCTGCCCGCCCGGCGGAGCGCGCCGGCCCTCCGGCAGGTCGGCTCCCGGCTGCTGCTGGCGCTCGCCGTCCTGGTCGCCACGACGCTGATCGTCTACGTCGACCGGGACGGTTACAACGACAACGCGGGCGACGGGGTCAGCTTCCTGGACGCGGCGTACTACGCCACCGTGACGCTGTCCACCACCGGGTACGGCGACATCACCCCGTACAGCGACGGCGCCCGGCTCACCAACATCTTCGTGATCACCCCGCTGCGCGTGGTGTTCCTGATCATCCTGGTCGGGACCACGCTGGAGGTGCTCACCGAACGAACCCGCCAGCAGTGGCGGTTGAACCGCTGGAGGTCCACCGTGCGCGAGCACACCGTCGTCATCGGGTACGGCACCAAGGGCCGCAGCGCCGTCGACACCCTGCTCGGGCAGGGCGTGAAGAAGGACGAGATCGTCGTCGTCGACCCGCAGCGCAAGGTGATCGACCAGGCCGCCCGGCACGGGCTGGTCGGCGTGGTCGGCGACGCCACCCGCACCGACACGCTGCTGCGGGCCGAGGTGCCCACCGCCGCCCGGGTCGTGGTCGCGCCGGAACGGGACGACACCGCCGTCCTGGTCACGCTGACGGCGCGCCAGCTGAACAAGGGCGCCACCGTGGTCGCGGCCGTCCGGGAGGACGAGAACGCCCCGCTGCTGCGGCAGAGCGGCGCCGACGTCGTCGTCACCAGCTCCAGTTCGGCCGGGCGGCTGCTCGGCCTGTCGATGCTCAGCCCGCACGCCGGCGCGGTGATGGAGGACCTGCTCACCTACGGCAACGGCCTGGACGTGGTCGAGCGCCCCGTCACCCGGGCCGAGGCCGGGCACAGCCCGCGCGCGTGCGAGGACCTGGTGGTCGCGGTGGTCCGCGGCCGGCGGGTGCTCAACTACACCGAGCCCGAGGCCGCCGTGCTCCAGCTCACCGACCGGGTGATCGTGATCAAGTCGACCGGCTGACGCAGGCCTTGCCCGCTCCTCGCCATGACGCGCAGTAGGTTCGGGGCATGCATGCGATGACGATTCCCGTACCCGGTGGTCCCGAGGCACTCGTGTGGGCGGAGGTGCCCGACCCGGTGCCCGGCGAGGGCGAGGTCCTGGTCGAGGTGGCGGCCACCGCCGTCAACCGCGCCGACCTGCTCCAGCGGCAGGGCAACTACAACCCGCCGCCCGGCGCCTCGCCCTACCCCGGGCTGGAGTGCGCCGGGCGGATCGTCGCCCTCGGCCCGGGCGTGTCCGGCTGGGCGGTCGGCGACGAGGTGTGCGCGCTGCTGTCCGGCGGCGGGTACGCGCAGCTCGTCGCGGTGCCGACCGGGCAGCTGCTGCCGCTGCCCAAGGGCCTGGGCTTCGAGGAGGCCGCCGCGCTGCCCGAGGTCGCCTGCACGGTGTGGTCCAACGTGTTCCTCACCGCCCACCTGCGGCCCGGCGAGACGGTGCTGCTGCACGGCGGCGCGAGCGGCATCGGGACCATGGCGATCCAGCTGGCCAAGGCGGTGGGCGCGCGGGTCGCGGTGACCGCGGGCAGCGCCGGGAAGCTGGCCCGGTGCGTCGAACTCGGTGCCGACATCGCGATCGACTACCGCGAGCAGGACTTCGTCGAGGTGCTCAAGGAGGCCACCGGCGGGGCCGGGGTGGACGTGATCCTGGACATCATGGGCGCCAAGTACCTGCAGCGGAACGTGGACGCGCTGGCCGTCAACGGGCGGCTGGTGATCATCGGGCTGCAGGGCGGCGTGAAGGGCGAGCTCGACCTCAACGCGCTGCTGCGCAAGCGCGCCGCGGTGATCGCCACCAATCTGCGCGGGCGCCCGTTGGCGGAGAAGGCGGCGATCGTGGCGGCGGTGCGCGAGCACGTGTGGCCGCTGGTGGAGTCCGGGGTGGTGAAGCCGGTGATCGACCGGGTGCTGCCGCTGACCGACGCCGGCGACGGGCACCGGGTGCTGGAGGCGGGGGAGCAGGTCGGCAAGGTCGTGCTGCGGGCCTGATCCTGGTCCGAGGGCCTGCGGCCCGAGGCGGGACGTCCGAAATGCCCTGATCGTCGGATTGTGTGAGGCTGGTTCGGAGCTGTCCCGCCGCCGACCCCGCCGCGCGCGGTCGGCCGTCGGAAGGACCTCCGACCGTGGCCGCACCAACGCACCTCCTCGGGCCGCTGCCCGCCGCGCCGCACCACCGTCGTACCCGCCGTACCCGCCGTACCGGCCCGGGCCGGGCCCAGCGACTGATCGCGGCGGCCGTGCTCGGGCTCACGCTCCCGCTGGCCGCCGCTTCGGCGGCCGCCGCCGTCGGGCCGGCGGCGGCGTCGCCGTCCCCGTTCACCGCTGAGCCCGCCGCCGTGGGCAGGCCGGAGCCAGCGGCCGTTCCGGCGGTCGGGCCGCCGCGGCACCCGCGCCCCGGCCGGGGCGACGGGGTCTACCGGCGCTGGGCGGTGTGGGCGCCCGAGCGCGCCGACAGCGCCCCGGAGCGGGCGCCGGAGCGGGCTCCCGAGCAGAACCCCGAGCAGAACCCTGCGCAGGTTCCCGAGCAGAACCCCGACCAGGTTCCTGACCGGAGCACCGGGCAGGCCGGTGCGGGGGACCAGCCCGAGGCCGACCAGGGCACCCCGGACGCGGCGGCTCCCGGCGCCGACGCCGCACCGGACGCCGCCACCGCGGCCGCCCAAGCCGTCGCCGCCGCCGTCCCCGCCGTCCTGCCCGCCCGCTGGCGGGACGCCTCGACCGTCCAGTTCCCGCTGGGCGCGGGGCTGGGGTTGATCGGCTGCGGCCTGGGGTTGATCGGGTTGCGGCTGCGCCGGGGGTGAGCCGCGGGGTGGGGGCGGCGGCGGGGTAGGTTCCGTGAGGGGTGTGTGCACGCCCCAGGGAGCCGGGGCGTGCCGGGAGCTGAGTATCCGTACGGATTCCGGGGCGGCGCCCGGGGGCGTACCGTCGTCAGCGGTGGCTCAGGACGGCGGTTGTACGGGGGCTTCCGCCCGACCAACCCCAGTGAGAGAGAATGTTGTTCATGACGAATCCGATGAACGAGCGCTCGTTTCAGCAGCCATTCCAGGCCGCGGGCGGGCAGTCGCAGGACGGCCAGAAGGTGCTGATCGTCGGACCGGACGGGCTGCCCGTGGGCCAGGGGTTCGCCGGCTCGGCGGGGGACGAGGACGAGGGCGACCTGCCGCGGGAGCTCCCGGTGACCGAGATGGTCGAGCAGCCCGCGAAGGTCATGCGCATCGGCAGCATGATCAAGCAGCTGCTGGAGGAGGTCCGGGCGGCGCCCCTCGACGAGGCCAGCCGGGCCCGGCTGAAGGACATCCACGCCAGCTCGATCAAGGAGCTGGAGCTCGGTCTGGCCCCCGAGCTGGTCGCCGAGCTGGAACGGCTGTCGCTGCCCTTCACCGAGGACAGCATTCCGACCGAGGCGGAGCTGCGGATCGCCCAGGCCCAGCTGGTCGGCTGGCTGGAGGGCCTGTTCCACGGGATCCAGACCGCGCTGTTCGCCCAGCAGATGGCGGCGCGGGCCCAGCTGGAGCAGATGCGGCGGGCGCTGCCGCCCGGTCTGCACGGCGGCGAGCCGGACGAGGACGAGCCGGGCCAGGGCCGCGGCATCCGCTCCGGCCCGTACCTGTAACGGGCCGCCGACACCGGACGTACCACGACGGTCCGCCCCGGGCCGGGGCGCCGCCGGAGGGCGCCCCGGCGGTCCGGGGGCAGGACCGGCCCTGGACCGATCACCGTCGGCGTCAGCCGGTACCCTGACCCCTGTCGCAGGCCGGTCGCACCGCCGCGGCAGGGGTCCGCCAGGCCCGCGGGCCCGGCCCACCACGCACGGACGAGACCGAACGTCACGGTCGCGGCGCCACGGCCGCGCCGAGGGGGAGCAGAGGACCATGAGCGAGCACGGCAACGCGGCGGTCGGGGGCTCCTCCCTGGGCAACGGCCGCTATGTGCTGCAGCGGCTGCTGGGCGAGGGCGGCATGGCCTCGGTGCACCTCGCGTACGACAGCGTGCTGGACCGGCAGGTCGCGCTGAAGAGCATGCACAACGAGCTGGGCCGGGACGCCTCGTTCAAGGAGCGGTTCCGCCGCGAGGCGCAGGCGGTGGCCCGGCTGGAGCACCCGAACATCGTCACGGTGTACGACAGCGGCGAGGACGTCGCGCCGGACGGCTCCAGCACCCCGTACATCGTCATGCAGCTGGTCGACGGCAAGGGCCTGCGCGAGGCGATCAACGAGGCGGTCGCCCAGTACGGCGCGATGCCGACCGAGGAGGCCCTGCGGGTCGTCGTCGGCGTGCTGAACGCGCTGGAGGCCTCGCACGACATGTCCCTGGTGCACCGCGACATCAAGCCCGGCAACGTCATGTTCGATCGCAAGGGCAACGTCAAGGTCATGGACTTCGGCATCGCCCGGGCGCTGGAACCGGGCGCCACGTCGATGACGCAGACCGGCATGGTGGTCGGCACCCCGCAGTACCTGTCGCCCGAGCAGGCGCTCGGCAAGCCGGTGGACGCCCGCTCCGACCTCTACTCGGTCGGCGTGATGCTCTTCGAGATGCTCACCGGGCAGCTGGTCTTCGACGGCGACTCGGCGTTCTCGATCGCCTACAAGCACGTCCAGGAGGAGCCGCCGGCGCCGTCCACCCTCAACCGGTCGGTCACCCCGGCGGTGGACGCCTTCGTCGCCCAGGCGCTGCGCAAGGACCCGGCGCACCGGTTCCAGAGCGCGGCGGCGATGCGGGACGAGGCGGAGCGGCTGATCGCGGCCGCGAAGGGCGGCGGCAGTGGGCACCCGTTGCAGGCCAGTACGCCGCTGGTGATCAACGAGGGCCCGCGCTCGGTGCACGCGGCGCCGCAGACCCCGCAGACCCCGCACCCCCAGTACCTCCAGCAGTCTCCGCAGCAGCCTCCGCCGCCGCAGCAGCCGCAGTACCGGACCCCGCCGCCGGCCTTCCAGCCGCCGCGTCCACAGGGGCCGCAGACCCCGCACCCCCAGTACCTCCAGCAGCCTCCGCCGCCGCAGCAGCCGCAGTACCGGACCCCGCCGCCGGCCTTCCAGCCGCCGCGTCCACAAGGGCCGCACACGCCGCACCCCCAGTACCTCCAGCAGGCCCCGCCGCAGCGGGCGCACACCCCGCCGCCGCAGCCGATGCCGCCGTACCAGCAGCCGAAGGCGCCCAGCGGCGGCGGCTGCTCGACGGCCGCGGTCGTCATCGTGATCATCGTCGGCGTGCTCGTGCTGGCCGGCATCATCATCGCGATCGTGGTCAACAAGGCGCAGGACACCAAGTCGAAGACCAAGACCGGGCACACCACCGGTGAGCGGCCCGCAGTGGTGCTGGTGGTTGACCTTCCGGTCGACCGGAATGGCCTGCTCTGACGCTTTCCGGCCGGTTCGGGCGTGCCACGGGCCCGCGCCGGAGGCGGTAGCGTTCGGGGATACGAAGCGACAGGGCACCGCGATCCGAGCGAACGCCCGGGGCGAGGAGCGATGGCACAGACGCAGCAGCCGGATGACGGAACGGGTGCCGGAGCTGACGGCCGGACCGGCGGGACGCCGAGGATGCCCGGACCCGGCAGCGACGCCGCGACCAGCGCGTTTCCCCCGGTCGGGCCCGGCGGCCCGCAGACCCCCGGCCGCGGTACGGCCGCGCCGCTGGGCACGGTCGGCGACGGCCGCTACCGGCTGACCTACCGGCTCGGCCGCGGCGGCATGGCCGAGGTGTTCGCGGCCGAGGACGTACGGCTGGGACGGACGGTCGCGGTCAAGCTGCTCCGCGGCGAGCTGGCCCAGGACGACATCGCCCGGCTGCGGTTCACCCGCGAGGCACACGCCGTCGCGGGGCTCAACCACCACTCGATCGTCGCGGTCTACGACACCGGCGAGGAGTACGCCGGGGACGAGTCCACGCCGTACATCGTGATGGAGCTGGTCGAGGGCCGGACCGTCCGCGAGCTGCTGGTGGACGAGGACGCGCCGCCGGTCGACCAGGCGCTGATCATCATCGCCGGGGTGCTGGAGGCGCTGGCGTACAGCCACCGCAACGGCATCGTCCACCGGGACATCAAGCCCGCCAACGTGATCATCACGACCGCGGGCGCCGTCAAGGTGATGGACTTCGGTATCGCCCGGGCGCTGACCGGCACGGCCAGCACCATGACCCAGACCGGCATGGTCATGGGCACCCCGCAGTACCTCTCGCCCGAGCAGGCCCTCGGCAAGCCCGTCGACCACCGCTCCGACCTGTACGCGGCCGGCTGCATGCTGTACGAACTGCTGGCGCTGCGCCCGCCGTTCACCGGCGACACCCCGCTCTCGGTGGTCTACCAGCACGTCCAGGACATGCCGGTGCCGCCCTCGCAGGCCAACGGCCGGGTGCCGGTCGGGCTGGACCAGCTGGTGCTGCGCTCGCTGGCCAAGAACCCGGACGACCGCTTCCAGGACGCCGACGAGTTCCGCGCGCACGTCCAGCACGCGCTGCGCGAGATGCACGGCGCGGGCGGCGCGGGCTGGGCCGGCACCACGGCCGGGCTGGCCGCCGCGGGGCAGGGGAACACCGACGCCACCCAGGTGATCCGGCCCGACCAGACCGCGGCCACCGCGGCCTTCGGCGCGATCGGCCCCGGCGACCAGACCTCGGTGCTGCCCTACCAGGGGATGGGGGGCCCGGGCGGCCCGCACACCCCGTCGACGCCCTACCCGGGGGCCGGCGGCCCCTACGGCGGCGGTGGCGGCGACGACGACGGCGGCTCCGGCCGCCGGCGCGGGCCGTGGGCCTGGGTGGCCGGCGCCGCGGCCGTGCTGCTCGCGGCCGGGGTCGGCATGGCGTTCGCGTTCAGCGGCAACGAACCCGGGAACTCGCACACCGTGCCGCCGACGCCGCTCCCGGCGGTCAGCACGACCGAGCCCAGCACGCCGCCCCAGAGCGGCTCGCAGAGCCCGCCCGCGTCCAACACCGGCAGCCGGCGCCCGACGCAGCCGACCGAGAACGGCAGCAACGGCGGCGGCTACAACAACGGCGGCAGCGGCGGCAACAACAACGGCAACAACAACGGCAACAACAACATGTCGCCGTCGCCGGGTTCGGGCAAGCACTCGACGCCCGCGTCGCCCAGCCAGACCCCCAGCCACACGCAGCCGCCCACCACGGCGCCCGGCACGCCCAGCACGGCGCCGACCACCCCGAGCACGGGAAGCGGCGGCAGCACGGGGGCGGCCACGCAGCCGCCGGCGACCAAGTCGAACCCGCCGGCGACCCAGCCGCCCGCGACCCAGCCGCCGGCGACGCCCTGATCGGGCCGCGCTGACACCGGTCAGTTGGCGAAGGCGTCCAGGACCTGTTCGTACTCCTGGCACCACCACGTCAACTGGCCGGCCGAGGCGGGGTAGAGCGGGTCGGCCCGGTGGTCGGCCCGCTGGTAGCGCCACTGGAGCATCCAGAAGTCGTTCAGCCGCTCCCACCAGACCCGGTGGACGGCGGCGGCCAGGTGTTCGGCGGTGGCGGCTCCGGTGGCCCGGTAGGACTGCGAGTAGTGGCGGACCCGCACCAGGTCGAGGGTGCCGGACGCCCGGTCGTTGAAGAGCAGCGTGGCGGCGCGGACGGCCTCCTCGGCGCGCGGCTGTGGGCCGAGCTTGTCCCAGTCCAGGACGGCCGCGACCGGGCCGCCGTCGGGGCCGTCGCCGTACAGCAGGTTGAGTCCGTGGAAGTCGCCGTGGGTCCAGCCGGTGGGCGGGGCGGTCTGCGGGGCGGGGCGGCGGTGGGCGTGTTCGGCGAGCAGTTCCAGCCTTTCGGTGAGCCTCCGTTCGACCAGCGCGTCCAGGTCGCCGTACGGGCGGTGGGCGCGGGCGTGGCGCCGCAGGTCGCGGGCGAGGTCGGCGCTGTCGAGGGGGTCGGCGGTGCGGTAGCCGGGGGGCTGTTCGAAGGGGGCGCATACGTCGTCGAGCGCGCCGTGCAGTCGGCCGAGCAGCGCGCCGAGCGCGTCGCACTGCGGCGGGGAGAGGTCGGTACCGTGCCGGTGTCGGCCATCCACCCAGGGGAACAGCGCGAACAGCCGGCCGCCGTAGCCGGCCACCGTGCCGGCTCGTTCGGCGCAGGTCAGCGGGGGTGCGACGGGCAGTCCGAGGGCCTGGAGCCCGGCCATCGCCCGGTGGTGGGCGACGATCTTCGGGCGGCTGGCGGTGGCGGCGTCGACGTAGCACTTCAGGAAGTACGCGCCGGTCTCGGTGGTGACCCGGTACCCGCGGTTCAGCAGGCCTTCGGCGACCGGTTCGGCGGTCAGCAGTCCCCCCACCCGATAGCGGCCCAGGACCTCGGCGAGTGCGGCGCGCGGGACGGGCGGACTGAGGGTCCCTATCGGCGGCGCGGAGAGGTCGGGGCGGGCCGGGGAACAGGAGAGGGTCTGGCTGAAAGTCACAGCCAGAGGTTAGGGCCCCCGTGCGGGGGCCCTTGACAAGTCGTCAGTTCTGTGATCGCTGTTCTGATCAGTGCTGCTGGTCCGCCTGGTGCCGCGCCACGAAGGCCGCCGCCTGGGTGCGTCGCTCCATTCCCATCTTGGCGAGCAGACTGGAGACGTAGTTCTTCACCGTCTTCTCGGCCAGGTGCAACTCGTTGCCGATCTGACGGTTGGTCATCCCCTCGCCGATCAGATCGAGGATCCGGCGCTCCTGCTTGGTGAGTTGCGCCAGCCGCTCGTCCTCCTTCTCGCCGCCGTCGCGCAGCCGGGCCAGGACCCGGCTGGTGGCGACCTGGTCGAGCAGCGACTTGCCGGCCGCGACGTCCCGGACGGCGGTGATCAGGTCGGTGCCGCGGATCGCCTTCAGGACGTAGCCGGACGCGCCCGCCATGATCGAGTCGAACAGCGCCTCGTCGTCCGAGAACGAGGTCAGCATCAGGCACTTGATCTCCGGCAGCCGGGACCGGATCTCCCGGCAGACCTCGACCCCGTTGCCGTCCGGCAGCCGGACGTCGAGCACCGCGACGTCGGGGTGGACCGCCGGGATCCGGGTGAGCGCCTCGGCGGCGGTGCCGGCCTCGCCGACCACCTCGATGTCGTCCTCGACCGAGAGCAGGTCGTGCACGCCCCGCCGGACAACCTCGTGATCGTCGAGCAGGAAAACCCTGATTTGTCCGTTATCAGTCACGTCCAAAGCCTCCCATATCACCGTACGGAAGACCTATCGTCCCTGGTGCCGCAGTCAGGCGGTCCGGCCGGGGCGGTCCAAAACCGATACCGAGAACCCCCTTACGTACGGGCTCGCGCCCGGATAACGTGCGCTGGTGTCCTGAAGGCGCCCGAATTGAGAGCTGCGTCACGCGGTCCGTCACCCCCACCCTTCCGACGGCGCGCTGCCCGCGGCACCCTCGGGGTTGTAAGCCCTGAACAAGTAGGACGTCCTAGCGCAAGCGCGCCAAGGGCGGACGCTGGGTAACGTTCTCGTGAGGGACGCCGTCGGAACAGGATCACCACCTGCCCCGCAGTAGGAGCGCACACCCACGCGCGCCCCGCGAGGCGGTGACCGGACCGGTCACCGGCGACCCCGGGCGGCCGGACAGACCGAGGAGTGAACGTGACCGTCAAAAGCACGGCGAGGGCCCGCAAGAAGGCGGCCCCCGGCGTCCCTGACACCCTCCGCGCCACGGGGAAGGACACCCAGCCGGAGCTCGTACAGCTGCTCACCCCGGAAGGCGAACGGGTCGAGCACCCGGACTACCCGCTCACCACCACCCCGGAGGAGCTGCGCGCCCTCTACCGCGACCTGGTGCTGGTCCGCCGGTTCGACGGCGAGGCCACCGCACTCCAGCGCCAGGGCGAGCTGGGCCTGTGGGCCTCGCTGCTCGGCCAGGAGGCCGCCCAGGTCGGCTCCGGCCGTGCCATGCGCACCGGCGACTACGCCTTCCCCACCTACCGCGAGCACGGTGTCGCCTGGTGCCGCGACGTCGACCCGCTCAACCTGCTCGGCATGTTCCGGGGCGTGAACCACGGCGGCTGGGACCCGAACGAGAAGAACTTCCACCTGTACACCATCGTGATCGGCGCGCAGGCCCTGCACGCCACCGGCTACGCGATGGGCATCAGCAAGGACGGCACCGACGACGCGGTCATCGCCTACTTCGGCGACGGCGCCTCCAGCCAGGGCGACGTCAACGAGGCCTTCACCTTCGCCTCGGTCTACAACGCGCCCGTGGTGTTCTTCTGCCAGAACAACCAGTGGGCGATCTCCGAGCCCACCACCACCCAGACCAAGATCCCGCTGTACCGCCGCGCCTCCGGCTTCGGCTTCCCCGGCGTCCGGGTCGACGGCAACGACGTGCTGGCCTGCCTGGCCGTCACCCGCTGGGCGCTCGACCACGCCCGCAGCGGCAACGGCCCGGTGCTGATCGAGGCGTTCACCTACCGGATGGGCGCGCACACCACCTCCGACGACCCCACCCGCTACCGGCCCACCGAGGAGACCGAGGCCTGGAAGGCCAAGGACCCGATCGCCCGGCTCCGCGCCCTCCTGGAGAAGGAGGGCCTGGCCGACGAGGAGTTCTTCACCGCGATCGACGCCGAGAGCGAGCGGCTGGGGCTGCGGGTGCGCGAGGGCGTGCGCGGCATGCCCGACCCGGACCCGACCCTGATCTTCGACCACGTGTACAGCGAGCCGCACGCGCTGGTCGATGAGGAACGGGCCGAGTACGTCCAGTACGCGGCCTCCTTCGAGGCGGGGGAGAACCTCTGATGGCCGGTCAGCTCAGCATTGCCAAGGCGCTCAACGGCGCGCTGCGCAAGTCGCTGGAGAGCGACCCGAAGACCGTCCTGATGGGCGAGGACATCGGCAAGCTCGGCGGCGTCTTCCGGATCACCGACGGCCTGCAGAAGGACTTCGGCGAGGGACGGGTGATCGACACCCCGCTCGCCGAGTCCGGCATCGTCGGCACCGCGATCGGCCTGGCGCTGCGCGGCTACCGCCCGGTGGTGGAGATCCAGTTCGACGGCTTCGTCTACCCGGCCTTCGACCAGATCGTCTCCCAGCTGGCCAAGATGCACGCCCGCGCGCTCGGGAACATCAAGCTCCCGGTCACCATCCGCATCCCCTTCGCGGGCGGCATCGGCGCGGTCGAGCACCACAGCGAGTCGCACGAGGCGTACTTCGCGCACACCGCGGGCCTGCGCGTGGTCAGCCCGTCCAACGCGCACGACGCGCACTGGATGCTGCGGCAGGCCATCGCCTCGGACGACCCGGTGGTCTTCCTGGAGCCCAAGCGCCGGTACTGGGACAAGGGCGAGGTCGGCGACGCCGCCGACCTCGGACTGCACGACGCCCGGATCGTGCGCTCCGGCACCGATGCCACGCTGCTCGCCTACGGCCCGATGGTCAAGGTCTGCCTGGAGGCCGCCGCGGCCGCCGAGGAGGACGGCCGCCGACTGGAGGTCGTCGACCTGCGCTCGCTCTCCCCGGTGGACTTCACCACCCTGGAGGAGTCGGTCAAGCGCACCGGGCGGGCCGTCGTGGTGCACGAGGCGCCGGTCTTCCTGGGCATGGGTGCCGAACTGGCCGCCCGGCTCACCGAACGGTGCTTCTACCACCTGGAGGCGCCCGTCCTGCGGGTCGGCGGCTACCACGCGCCGTATCCGCCGTCCCGCGTCGAGGAGGCCTTCCTCCCCGACCTGGACCGCGTGCTCGACGCCGTCGACCGCGCACTCGCGTACTGATCCGGGGGAGCGAAGATGACCACCGAAGTTCGCTCGCTCCGCGAGTTCAAGATGCCCGATGTGGGCGAGGGCCTGACCGAGGCCGAAATCCTCAGCTGGTACGTCAAGCCGGGTGACACCGTCACCGACGGGCAGGTCGTGTGCGAGGTGGAGACCGCCAAGGCGGCGGTGGAGCTGCCGATCCCGTTCAACGGGGTCGTCGATCAGCTCTTCTTCCCCGCGGGCGCGACGGTCGACGTCGGCACCGTGATCATCTCGGTCGCGGTCGCCGGGGAGGCCGGGGCCGCGGCTCCTGTCGCCGCTGCTGCTGTTGCACCCGTCGCCGCCGCCGCGCCGGCCGAACCGGCCGAGCCCGAGCGGCGCGAGGTGCTGGTCGGCTACGGCCCGCGCACCGGCACCGCCCAGCGCCGGGCCCGGCGCACGACCACGAAGACCGTCACCGCGACGCCGGCTCCGGCCGCGCCCGTCGTGCCGGCCGCTCCGGTCGTGTCGGCCGCGCCCGCCTCGTCCGTCCTGGCCGAACATCCCGCCGGGGAGCGGCCGTTGGCCAAGCCGCCGGTGCGCAAACTGGCCAAGGACCTCGGCATCGACCTGCGCGCGGTCGTCCCGACCGGCCGGGACGGCGTGATCACCCGCGAGGACGTGCACGCCCACGCGTCCGCCCTGGCCACCGCGCAGGCCGCCCCGGCGGCGCCGGTCGAGGCCGGGCCGGTCGCGGCGGCGGTGCCGGCGCCGGTCACCGTGGCGGGCGACGTCCGGGTGCCGATCAAGGGCGTCCGCAAGGCGACCGCGCAGGCGATGGTGGCCTCGGCCTTCACCGCCCCGCACGTCACCGAGTTCGTCCAGGTCGACGTGACCCGCACGATGAAGTTCGTCCGCCGGCTCAAGGAGAGCGGCGAGTTGGGCCGGGACGTCCGGATCAGCCCGCTGCTGCTGGTCGCCAAGGCGCTGCTCACCGCGGTCAAGCGGCACCCCGAGATCAACGCGCAGTGGGACGAGGCGGCCCAGGAGATCGTCATCAAGGGCCAGGTGAACCTCGGCATCGCCGCGGCCACCCCGCGCGGTCTGATCGTCCCCAACATCAAGGACGCCGGCGGCAAGACCCTCACGGGCCTCGCCGTCTCGCTGGGCGAGCTGATCGACACCGCCCGCCAGGGCAAGACCTCGCCGGGCGACATGCAGGGCGGGACCATCACCATCACCAACGTCGGCGTCTTCGGCGTCGACACCGGCACCCCGATCCTCAACCCCGGCGAGGCCGCGATCCTCGCCGTCGGCGCGATCCGGGACATGCCGTGGGTGCACAAGGGCAAGGTCGTCCCGCGTCAGGTGACCACGCTGGCGCTCTCCTTCGACCACCGCCTGGTGGACGGGGAGTTGGGCTCCAAGGTGCTGGCCGACGTGGCCGCGCTGCTGGAGCGCCCGAAGCGCCTGATCACCTGGGGCTGACGGCCCGGGACGTCACGAACGGGAAGCCACGGAGGGGCCTTCCCCCACACCGCCGTGTGGGGGAAGGCCCCTCCGCTTCTGCCCGCCCGTCGGCCGTCGCTGGGGGCGAGGCCGGCGGGCGGCGATCAGGACCAGCCGATGACGGACGCGCGCATGACGTGACTCCCCGGGGTCATGGGTCTGACGGCGTGGCTGGGCGAGGACGACGGGCCCGCTCCGGGCGGGGCGGAAGCGCCCCGGCCCCGCCGGTCGCGCCCCCCGTGCCTTCATCCGTACAGACGTGCATCCTCGCCGGGGGTTGCAGGTGGTTTCAAAGACTTTTCCGTGAGCCCCCGGCGCGGCGTTCGGGATACTTCCGGAATGACTGAAGAGCTGACGGTCCGACCGGAGACGGTGCCGGGCGGGGGCGGGGAGCGTCGGTCGCTGCGGCGGGACGTGTCGGGGCCGGCGCTGCTGGCGGGGTTGGTCTGCATCGCGGTGTCGTTCTCGGGTCCGCTGGTGGTGGTGCTCGCGGCGGCGGCCGCCGGGCGGCTGGACGCGGCGCACACGGCGTCCTGGATCTGGGCGGTGGCCATCGGCAGCGGGCTGAGCGGCTTCGCGCTGAGCTGGTGGACCAGGACCCCGGTGATCACCGCCTGGTCCACCCCGGGCGCCGCGCTGCTGGTGACCAGCCTGGGCGCGTACCCGTACCGGGAGGCGGTGGGGGCGTTCCTGGTGAGCGCGGTGGTGGTGACGCTCTTCGGGGTCACCGGCTGGTTCGGCCGGCTGATCGCGGCGGTGCCGACCGGGATCGTCAACGCGATGCTGGCGGGCATCCTGTTCTCCTTCGGCGCCGGGATCTTCGGCGCCGTGCACGGCGCGCCGGTGCTGGTGGTGGGCAGCCTCGCGGCCTTCCTGCTGGCCAAGCGGCTGGCCCCGCGGTACGCCGTCCCGGTGGCGCTGCTGGTGGGCGGGGTGCTGGCGGCGCTGACCGTCGGACTCCCGCTGCACCTGGGCTCGGGCGGGCCGACCCGGCCGGTGTTCACCGTGCCGGCGTTCTCCTGGGCGGCCACGGTGGGGCTGGCGCTGCCGCTCACGATCGTGGTGCTGGCCTCGCAGAACGCACCGGGCCTCGGGGTGATGCGAGCCTTCGGCTACCGGGCGGACGACCGGCTGCTGATCGGGTCGACCGGTGTGGTGTCGCTGCTGCTGGCGCCGTTCGGCTCGCCGGGGGTGAACCTGGCGGCGATCACGGCGGCGATCTGCTCCGGCCCGGAGAGCCACCCCGACCCGCGCCGCCGCTACGTCGCGGGGATGTCCTCGGGCGTGCTGTACGTGCTGGTGGGCAGCTTCGGCGGGGTGCTGGTGAGCCTGTTCACCGGCCTGCCGAAGGAACTGATCGCGGTGATCGCCGGGGTCGCCCTGCTGGCCTCGCTGCAGGGCAGCCTGGCGGCGGCGGTGGCGGACGAGCGGGGGCGGGACGCGGCGGTGGTGACCTTCCTGGCCAGCGCCTCGGGGATGAGCCTGTTCGGGATCGGCTCGGCCTTCTGGGGCCTGCTGTTCGGCCTCGGCACCCACCTGGTGCTGAACCTCCGCAGGCGCTGACGAGGGGCCTGTCATCGGCCACATTCCAGTCATTGGGATGACTGGTGTGGTGAGGGTCATTCGGCCAGGTCGGTGACTTTTTCGGCGCGCGGTAGGGGTGACACACCCGTCCGGGTACGTCTTCGCTCCACCACCCGGGCTACGCCGGGTGACCGGAACCCCGAGGACGCACCCGCATGCCACCTGGCAACCCTGGCCGTCTCGTTCGGAGTCTGGCCGCGCTCGTGCTGGTGTCCACCGCCGTACTCCCCGCCGCCCTGGAGCTGGTCGGCCCCTCGCCGTTCGGTGTGATCGGGCCGGGCGCCCCCGCCGACCGGGCGGTCCCGCCGCACAGCGCACAGCGCGCCGACCGCCGGCCCGTCACGGCCGCGCCCACCGTCGACATACGCCGCACCGGGGACCCGGCCAACCGGATCACCCTGGTCCTGCTCGGCGACGGCTACACGGCCGCCGAACAGGACCTGTTCCGACAGCAGGTCGACCGGGCCTGGCACGCGCTGATGGCCATCGAGCCGTTCCGCACCTACCAGGGGTTCTTCAACATACGGCGGGTCGAAGTGGTCTCCCCGGTCTCCGGGATAGCCGAGACCGAGAGCCGCGGCCGCAACCCCGCCACCCCGCTCGGCATGCACTTCTGGTGCGAGGGCACCGCCCGGCTGCTCTGCGCCGACGAGGCCGCCACCGCCCGGTACGCGGGCGACAGCTCCGGGCCGCAGTACCTGATAGCCCTGGCCAACTCCACCGAGTACGGCGGCGCCGGTGGTACCGGGGTGACCACCCTGGCCGGCGGCAGCCCGGACGCCGGGCGGATCATCCAGCACGAGATCGGCCACACCGTGGGGGACCTCGGCGACGAGTACGACAGCGCCCCGGACGACGCCGAGTACCCGAACCTCGCCACCCTCGACGCCGACGACATGCGCAAGAAGCAGACCAAGTGGTGGCGCTGGCTGGGCGCGGAGTCCCCGGACGGCGCCGGGACGGTCGGCGCCTACCGCAGCGCCAACGGCCTCTACCGGCCCACCCCCGACTCGGTGATGCGCACCCTGGGCAGCGCCTACAACCTGCCGTCGCGCGAGGCGATCATGGAGGAGCTGTACCGCAGGATCCGGCCCACCGACACCCCGTCGCCGCCGCCCGGCGAGGTGAGCGGGCGGCCCCGGCTGAACGTCCGGCCGGTGCCGCTGACCGGCCCGCGACAGCTGAAGGTCGAGTGGAAGGTGGACGGCGTCGCGGTGACGCCGCAGGCCGCCGACGGCTCCTGGCTGGACACCGACCAGCTGAACCTGGCCCCGGGCCGGACGGCCACCGTCACGGCGACCGTCCGGGACACCACCGACTGGGTGCGGGACGAGGCCTTCCGGGACCGCTACATGACCCGGTCGGTGTCCTGGACGGTGACCGGCTGACGCCCGGTCCGCGGAATCCGTGGAGTCCGCGCCCCGTGGAATCCGTGGTCCGTGGAGTCCGTGGTCCGTGGACGATCGACCGCACCCCGCACTGGGCGTCCCATCATGGGATGACTAGTCTGGTCGCACTATGACCGTGGAGCCCGCCCGCTCAGCCGCACCCCTGTCCGTCCCCGCTCCCCGAACCGCCGACCCGACGCCGCCGGTCGCCCCGACGCCGTCCGCCGCCCCCGCACCGTCCCCGCCCGGCGGGCGCGCGGCCTGGCTGGCCTGGTCCATCGGCGTCAGCGTCTACATCCTCGCGGTGATCCACCGCACCAGCCTCGGCGTGGCCGGACTGGATGCCGCCGACCGCTTCGGCATCGGCGCCTCCGCGCTCTCCACCTTCTCGATCCTCCAGGTGCTGGTCTACGCGGCCATGCAGATACCGGTCGGCCTGCTCGTCGACCGGATCGGGCCGCGCCGGGTGCTGCTGCTCGGCGTCGTCCTGCTGAGCTTCGGCCAACTGGCCTTCGCGTTCAGCTCCTCCTTCGCCCCGGCGCTGGCCTCCCGGGCGGTGCTCGGCTGCGGCGACGCGATGACCTTCATCAGCGTGCTGCGGCTCGCCGCCCGGTGGTTCCCCGCCGCCCGGAACCCGTTCGTGGCCCAGCTGACCGGCCTCGCCGGAATGGGCGGCAACCTGATCACCACCGTGGTGCTCGCACAGGCCCTGCACCGCGAGGGCTGGACGCCCACCTTCACCGCGATCGCCCTGCTCGGCGTCGCGGTCTTCGCGCTGGTCGCGCTCTTCCTCAAGGAGGCGCCGGCGGCGGCCGTACGGCCGGTCGAACACCCGCCCGCGCCGCGGCCGAACGTCGGCCGGCAGGTCCGCGCGTGCTGGCGCGAACCGGGCACCCGGCTCGGGCTCTGGGTGCACTTCACCACCCAGTTCCCCGGCAACGCCTTCGGCCTGCTCTGGGGCCTGCCCTACCTGGTGGAGGCGCAGGGCCTCTCCCGGGCCGCGGCCGGCGGACTGCTGACCCTGCTGGTGCTCAGCAACATGGCCTTCGGCTTCCTGTTCGGCCGGGTGCTCTCCGTCTCGGCGCGGGCCCGGATGCCGATCGTCCTCACCGTCATCACGGCCACCGCCCTCGGCTGGGCGCTGGTCCTGGCCTGGCCCGGCGGACACCCGCCGATCTGGCTGCTGTCCGCCATCATCGTGGTGATGGGCAGCAACGGCCCGGCCTCACTGGTCGGCCTCGACTACGCCCGCGCCAGCAACCCGGTGGAGCGCCTCGGCACCGCCTCCGGGATCGTCAACATGGGCGGCTTCATCGGCACGATGATCACCCTCTTCGGCATCGGCGTCCTCCTGGACGGCCTCTCCCCGGCCGGCACCGACTCCTACTCGGCCGACGCCTTCCGCTGGGCGTTCTGCTGGCAGTACGTCCCGCTGGCGGTCGGCACCGTGATGATCCTGCGCCTGCGCCGCAAGGTCGCGGCGGAGGAGAAGGGGCTCTGACCTGCGAAGGGCGTCGAAACTATTGCTTTGGGTGATGGTTTCCCGCCGCTACAGCCCGATGCCCCGGAGCACCTCGGTGATCTCTGGCGGCCGTCCGTAGAGCTGGACCCGGTCGATCACACAGAGCACCGTGCCCTCCGGCGGCATCATCGGTGTGCGAGCCGGATGCGCCCCCGGTCGGGTCGGCTGCTCGGCGGCTTCGCGCCGCATGCGGATCAGGTCCACGAGCTTCAGTTTGGGGCAGCCGGGGACGATTCGGCTGGCCCGGATTCCGACTCGTTCTTCGCCCGGACAGGCGAAGTAGGCGCCGAACGGTGGTCCGCTGTCCTCTTCCCGGCTCGGCAGGTGGAGGACCATCTCGCCGTGCTGGCAGTGGACCGTTCCGTCCGAGTGGACGGTCAGGCCGGGCCAGTCCTCGTGGTCGATCTCGGCGACGATCCGTACCTGTTGTCCGATCGCCTCTGCCAGGGTCTCCGCCATCCGCCGTTGCTGGGCGGGGATGTCGGTGTCCCCGCGACGGACGGAGGGGATCAGCTCGTCGGTAACCCATTCTCGGAACGGTCTGGCCGTGTCCTTGTCCGACCGCATGAGGAGGCCGTACAGACCTGCCTCGCTCACCACGCCGAGTAGTGGATTCCCTCGACGATAGGCTTTCTGACCTGTAGGAATCCGGTAACCCTTGTTCCGAACAAGGGTTACCGACCGTAGGTCGACGACACGGTGCTGATGGTGTTCCAGCACCTTGACGGTATCTGTCGGGTTTCCTCGACCCAGGACTCGGCACACGTCCGCCGTGACGAACCACGGTTGTCCGTCGATCATCACGACTCTGATCGGTTGCCCCGTGACCGGGAAGCTCGACCGGACCAGGACCATCTGTTGCTGTTCGTCGTCCATGGGGACGCCCCTCCTTCTTCCGGGTGGTGGCGGGAGCGCCCAGAACAACGAGGTCGAACGGGTGAGGTGCTGGTGCTGGATTGACGGATGGATGCACGAGTGGTGCCGACCCAGCGCGCACTCGTGCGTGTACGCCGGGTGGCGTGCGCTGTGGTGTGGCTGGGGTCAGATGGTGACCGCGAAGGCGGACAGGACGCGGTCGGCGAGTTCCTGGACCTGTGCCGGAAGGTTGAGGCGGCGGGGGCGTAGGGTTTCTGACCTGCTGAAACGTCGTAACCATCGCTTTTGGCGATGGTTACCGACCACAGGTCGACGGTGCGGTGCTGGTGGGTCTCCAACCTCTTGACGGCGTCGGGCGGATTACGCCGGCCCATGACTCGGCACCCGGCGCGCACTCGTGCGTGTACGCCGGGTGGCGTGCGCTGTGGGGTGGCTGGGGTCAGATGGTGACCGCGAAGGCGGACAGGACGCGTTCGGCGAGTTCCTTGTCGCCGTCGATGGTGACCGGGCCGGGGCGGCCGCGGCCGCAGGCGAGTCGGAGGTAGGTCTCCCAGTCCATGGTGAGCTGGACGTCGGGGGCCAGGCTGATCGACTCGTCGACGGTGCCGCGGCCGGTCGAGTCGACCCGGACGGTGCGCAGGAACTCCACGCGGCCGGTGACGTCCAGGACCATGGCCGTCCCGGCCGGGGCGCCGGCCCGGTGGGCGACGGCCTTGGGCAGCAGCCCCAGCAGGACGTCCCGGGCGATCAGGGCGGCCGGGGAGTCGAGGTTGCCGGGGGTGTCCAGGGCCCGGCGCAGGTCCTGCTCGTGCACCCAGACGTCGAAGGCCCGCAGGCGCAGCAGCTCGTGGTACGGCACGTCGCGGCTGTTCGGGCCGGCCGGCCAGCGCACCGGCTCCAGGGGTGTCTGCTTGGCGTTCCGCAGTGCCCGGGAGCGGCGGATGATCGTGTACTCCAGCTCGCTGGTCATCTCCAGAGCGGTGTGGCAGCGGCGCTTGTCGACCGGCAGTTCGATGTAGCGGGCGAAGTCGGTGGTGACGTGGCGAAGGTCACGCGGCAGGGAGTGGATCGGGCGGGGGTCGCCGAGGAGTTCGGACTCGACCGCGATGATGTGCGAGACGACGTCCCGGACCGACCAGCCGGGGCATTCGGTGGCCCGGTTCCAGGAGCCCTCGGGGAGGGGGGCGACCAGCTCCGATATGGACTCGATGCTCTGGGCCCACGCCTCCGTGTAAGCCTGCACGGTCTGGTTGTCCGTCACGGGAATCTCCGGCCCTCCGTCAGCTTCCTTGCCCTCTGCGCCCGGCCTCCCCGGTCGGCCGGGATGGTCCGGCTTCCAGGCGCACACGCTAACCGCACGTTACGCTGCCGGGAGACAGCTGGGCAGCGCTTTCGGGTGACGATCGTAGGTCTCTTGCCGTGGACGGTGGTACTGTGCGCGCTTCATTGATCCAACTCGGGGTCTCCGACGCCGAGCCGCCCGCCGAACGGCGGGCCCGGGCCGCCGCGCTGGTCCGGGCGCAGCAGGGCGCGGACCTGGTGGTCCTGCCGGAGCTGTGGCCGCTCGGCGGCTTCGCCTACGACCTGTGGTCGGACGGCGCCGAGACGCTGGACGGGCCCACTTCGGACGCGATGGCGGCGGCCGCGCGGGCGGCCGGGGTCTGGCTGCACGCCGGTTCGATCGTCGAGCGCGACCCGGACGGGCCGATCTACAACACCTCGCTGCTGTTCGCCCCGGACGGCGAGCTGGTGCACACCTACCGCAAGATCCACCGCTTCGGTTTCGACAGCGGCGAGGCGGTGGTGATGGGCGCCGGGCAGGAGATCGTCACCGCGGCCACCGACTTCGCCACCCTGGGCCTGGCCACCTGCTACGACCTGCGCTTCCCGGAGCTGTTCCGGGCGCTGCTGGACGCCGGCGCGCAGCTGCTGGTGGTTCCGGCGGCCTGGCCGGCCCGGCGGCGCGAGCACTGGACGCTGCTGGCGCGGGCGCGCGCGGTGGAGGAGCAGGCGTTCGTGCTGGCCTGCAACACGGCCGGGACGCACGCCGGGGTCGAGCAGGCCGGGCACAGCATCGTGGTGGACCCGTGGGGCCGGGTGCTGGCCGAGGCCGGCACGGAGGAGCAGGTGTTGACCGTCGAGTTCGATCCGGCCGAGGTGGGCAAGGCCCGCGAGGAGTTCCCGGTGCTGCGGGACCGCCTGCTGGGGATCCCCGCGCCGGTCCAGCGCTGATCCTGGCCCGCCCCGGTCCGGTCCGGGCGGGGGCGTCCGGGGGCGCCGGGGCCTCCGGGGGGTTGGTTTGTACCTTCTCGGGGCGGGTTTGAGAAGATGAGCACTCGTCGTGTTCCCCGCCGCTCGTTGGCCGGTCCGCCGAGGGGCGGCCTGATCGGCCCGCCCCAGGAGGTTGCGCGCATGCCCGGCAACGGCGCAGGCGACACCCGTCCCGTCATCCAGCGCAACAGCCTGCGCGAGCAGATCGCCGGTGCGCTGCGCGAGGAGATGATGGCCGGCCGGTTGGCGGCCGGCCGCAACTTCACCGTCAAGGAGATCGCCGAGCTGTACGGCGTCTCGGCGACCCCGGCCCGCGAGGCGCTGGTCGACCTCGGTGCGCAGGGGCTGTTGCGGGCCGAGCACCACCGCGGGTTCACCGTGCCCGAGCTGGGCTGGGACGACTTCCTGGAGATCTTCGAGTCCCGGGTGCTGGTCACCGACAGCTACTACCGCCAGTTCTCCGCACGCAGGGCGCTGCCGGACCTCGCCAGGCTGCCCTCGCTGCGCCGCCGGGCCGACGCGGCGGTCCGGGCCGCCCGGGCCGGGAACCTGGACGTGATGGTGGGCTGCGACCGCCGGTTCTGGCAGGAGGTCGCCGCGCTGATCGGCAACCGCCGGATCGGCGACTACCTGGATTGGCTGCGGGTGCAGTCGTGGATGTTCGCCGCGCCCTACCTGCGGGAGCTGCCCGTTCTGGCCGAGGTCTGCTGGGACCGCCACCTCGACCTGGTCGACGCCATCGGCGCGCGGGACCTGGTCGGCGCGCACCGGATCATCTGCGAGTACAACCTGTACACCGCCCGGCTGCTGGCCGGGCTGGCCGGGCGGCCGCTGGAGTCGGTGACGGTGCTGGGGCTGCTCACCGAACCCCTGGACGGCGATCCTCTGAATAGCGATCCCCTGAATAGCGAACCCCTGGACGGCGAGCCCGGTGGCGGCGGACCCGGTGGCGGCGGGCTCCTGGACGGCGCGCCCGTGCCGCCGGCCCCGTCCCCCGAAGCCCCGCCGGTGGCGGCCGAACCGGCCCCCGGCCAGGCGTTCGACCAGGTCGGGAGGGGCCGGCGCCGGCCGGGCGAGGAGGTCGGCCGGGAGCTCGGCCGCGAACTCGGGCTGGGCCTCGGCCTGGTGCCGCAGCCGCGCTCGGTGCCGTACGGCCGGTTCGGCCGGCGGCTGCCCGAACCGCCCCCGGACGCACCGCAGGGACGGCCCGACCCGCGCCCGGCCCCGGGCCGGTAGGGTGGGCGGTCGTCGAACCGGGCGTCCCGCACAACGGCCGTCCGGGTACCGACCCCGCCCCCGTCGTCGTCCCGCCCTGCGGGCGACCCCGTCGCCCGGAGAGGAACTGCCGGCCATGGCCTGCGACCTCTGGCTCGTCCCGCTCGTGGACGTGCTGAGCCACAGCCCCGACAATCCCTTCAGGGACGATCTCGCCCTCTACAACGCGGTGTTGGCCTCCCGCGGGCTGCCAGAGGTGCCGGTCTACCAGTACGTCCCGGGGCTGAGCGGGGCGGTCGAGCCGATAGCCGCCTTCGACTACGACTCGCTGCACTTCCTGCGCCGTGCCTACCTGCTGGGCCTCACCGGGCTGGACATCACGCCGGTGGACTCGCTCGGCGGCGACTACGAGCAGCTGCTGGAGATGTTCGAGAGCAGTGCCGAACAGTCGCACCTGGTCTGGCACTTCGACCACGCGGGCGCCTACGTGCCGATAGAGTTCCCGGCGCCGCTGGTGGACGACGCGCTGCTCGCCTCCGGCGGTCCGCTCGGCTCCAGCCACGGGCTGCTGCGCGAACTGCAGGCCGTCGCCCCGGCGCTGGGCCTCGACCCGCTCAACCCGCCGGACCCGACCCGGCCGCTCGGCCCGACCGGCCTGGAGCAGCCGTTCGGGCCGCCGCTGGACGACCTGCACCCCTTCGCCCGCGAGCGGCACGCCTGGGCGGGCCTGTACGCGGCGGCGACCCGCAGCCTCGCCCAGGGCTCGATGGTGGTCTTCGCCTGAGGCGTCCGGCAGCCTTTTGCCCGAGGCGTCGCCCGCCGCATCCGCCCGGGCGCCGCGTCTGCCCGGGCGCCGTACCCTCCCGCCGCGTCCGCCCGGGCGCCGCACCGGCCCGCCCGCCACGGCAGGCGGCCCGCCTTCCCGCCCGCTACCGCAGCGGCCCCTCCGGCGGCCGCTGGCGCGGCATGGTGGGCCGGGTGCCCGGCGGCGGCAGCACCCGCACCTGGGCGCCCACCCCGCTCTCGCTGCGCCCGCCCCAGGTGCCCGGGGCCTGGGTGGGCAGCTGGGTCATGGACGCGCGGAACTCCAGCATCCACTCCGAGGTCTCGGTGCGGACCATGTCCGAGACGTCCTCGCAGAACCGGCGCAGCACGCCGAGGCAGCGCTCGGCGGCTTCGCCCGCGGTGCCCTCGGTCGGGCCGAGCACCTCGCGCACGCACTCCGACGCCCAGTCGAACTGGAAGGCCTCCAGCCGGCGTTGCAGCGCCTGCGCGGTGCTGACGTCGCGCATCCAGCCGGAGGTGAGGCCGAACACCCGGTCGGTGCCGTGGCAGGCGGCGGCGAGCGCCAGGCCGACGTAGCCCCAGCTGGTGCCGTGCGAGACCGCGCCGGTCAGGTCGACCAGCGGCGCGGTCACCCCGCCCACCGCGAAGCCGGCCGTGCCGAACCGCAGCAGGCGCGCCCAGCGGCGCTTCCAGATCCGGTCCTTGCGGTACCACTCGATCGCCTCGACCGCCCGTTCCTCGGACCAGCGGTACAGCTCCTCCAGGCGCTCGGCCGGCTCGCCCCAGTCCCCGAGCGGGAACTGTCGAGTGCTCAGATCGGTCCGTCGGCGGGTGGACGCCTGGCGGGCGATGGTCGCGGCGGGCGGGTCCTCCTCGCCGATCTCCTTGCCCCAGGCACTCTCCTCGGGCTGCATTTCCGGCTGGCTCACCTGTGGGGCTCCCTGTGGCGGGCGGACTGCTGGGTCTGGCGGTCCATCGGCTGACGCGACGTCTGCCGTTGGTTGTCCAACAGCACTTCTTACCGCCAAATGGCTGACCATGGGGTCGCTTCCCCGGTGATCGTTACCGGATTCGGCCACCGGAACCCGGGGTGGAAGGGATGCGGGGGTCGGCGAGATTTCACCCGTCCGAGGGAGGGTCCGGTGACCCGCCGTCCTGACTCGGGCACCCGGTGCGCACCGAGCCGGTCCGAGTTGGAGGTTTCTCCGACATCCTCGGCGTACGGACCGCCCCGACTGGAGGATCGGACGGGACCGGAGAGCGGCCGGAACTGGCCACCGACTACCCTTGCCAAGCGTGAAGGTCCTCGTCATCGGCGGCGGCGCCCGCGAACACGCCCTGTGCCGCTCTCTGTCCCAAGATCCCGCCGTCTCCGAGCTGCACTGTGCCCCGGGCAACGCCGGGATCGCACAGGTGGCGACGGTCCACCCGGTCGACCAGCTGAACGGCGCGCAGGTCGCCGACCTGGCCGTGCGGCTCGGCGCTGCCCTGGTCGTCGTCGGCCCGGAGGCCCCGCTGGTCGCGGGCGTCTCCGACGCCGTGCGCGCGGCCGGCATCCCGGTGTTCGGCCCGTCCGCCGAAGCCGCCCGACTGGAAGGCTCCAAGGCCTTCGCCAAGGACGTGATGGCCGGGGCCGGCGTGCCCACCGCCCGCTCCTACGTCTGCACCACCCCGGCCGAGGCCGCCGAGGCGCTGGACGCCTTCGGCGCGCCGTACGTGGTCAAGGACGACGGCCTGGCCGCCGGCAAGGGTGTGGTGGTCACCTCCGACCGCGCGGCCGCGCTGGCGCACGCCGCCTCCTGCGAGCGCGTGGTCATCGAGGAGTACCTGGACGGCCCCGAGGTGTCGCTGTTCGCGATCACCGACGGCACCACCGTCGTCCCGCTCCAGCCCGCGCAGGACTTCAAGCGCGCGCTGGACGGCGACGAGGGCCCCAACACCGGTGGCATGGGTGCCTACTCGCCGCTGCCGTGGGCGCCCGCCGGGCTGGTCGAGGAGGTCCAGCGGAGCGTCCTGCAGCCGACCGTCGACGAGCTGCGCCGCCGGGGCACCGAGTTCTCCGGCCTGCTCTACGCGGGCCTCGCGCTCACCTCGCGCGGTACCCGGGTGATCGAGTTCAACGCCCGCTTCGGCGACCCGGAGACCCAGGTCGTGCTGGCCCGGCTGCGCACCCCGCTGGCCGCCGTCCTGCTGGCCGCCGCCACCGGCACTCTGGACCAGCTGGAGCCGCTGCGCTGGGACGAGGGCGCGGCCGTCACCGTGGTCGTCGCCTCCGAGGGCTACCCGGCCGCGCCGCGCACCGGTGACCCGATCGAGGGCCTGGCCGAGGCCGAGGCCGACGGCACCGCGTTCGTCCTGCACGCCGGTACCAGGGCCGACGAGGACGGCCGGGTGCTGAGCGCCGGCGGCCGCGTCCTGTCGGTCACCGCGACCGGCGCCGACCTGGTGGAGGCGCGCGACCGCGCGTACGCCGCCGTGGACCGGATCGCCCTCAAGGGCGGCCAGCACCGCACCGACATCGCCCTGAAGGCAGCCACCGAGTAGGGCCTGCCCCGCCTCCGCCCGCAGGGCGCCGCGCACCGTGGGATTTCCCCCCATGGACGCAGCGCCCTGCGGCGTTTCCGGGGCGGGAGTGACTCCGGGGGCCGGCGCACCGTTCGGCGGCCGGATTCCAGCCCATCGGGTGACAGCACCCGCATCCGGCTGACGTAGCCGGGCGCCCGGCCTTATGGTGCGCTGGATCGCAGTGCGACGTGGCCGTGCGCCGGGGTCGCCGCCGGGTAGCGGTGTTCCCACGGGGGGATGCTGGACGGCGTCCGGCCGGGCGGGTGCCCGGGTGCTTCGCACCGGACCGGTCGTGACCGTCCGGAATCCGGGCGGTGTCACCGGGACGAGTGGAAACCGGGGCGATCCGGAACACCCACTCGGGCCGGTGCGTCGAACATGGCAGAAGCGCCACACAGCATGCACTACCGGGGATCGGACGCCTCCGCTTCCCGGTCGGAACTGATCGTTTCGAGTCGGCTCAGGGCCCGTCGCCGGGCGCCCGAGGGCTCCGAAGGGGGTGCCGCACCGTATGGCCGCAGTCGACACCGCGCGCGCTCACGCCCAGGCGGTCCTGCGGGTCCGTGGTCTCGCCCTGGCCGCCGCCGCCATGCCCGCCGCCGTCGCGGTGGTCCTGCTCGCGGGCCGGTTCACCGGGCGGATCGGCGCACCCGGCTCCTCCGACGCCGTCGGGTGGGACGCCGCCCGCTGGGTGGTCTGCGCGGTGGCCGCGCTGACGCTCCTGGTGGCCGGGCTGACCGCCCGCGCCTACCACCGGGCCGTCCCGCCCCGGACCCCGGCCGTTCCGCTGAAACGCGCCGAGGCACCCGAGCTGTACCGGCTGATCGACGAACTCGCCGACCGGCTGGACGTGCCCGCGCCCTCCACCGTGGCCCTCACCCCGGACTGCGACAGCTGGCTGGAGGACGTGCCCCCGGTGCGGCGGGCCCGCCCGTTCCGGGCGCACCCCGAGCCGCCGGGCCCGGTCCTGGTGATCGGCTCGCCGTTCCTGTGGTGGATGCGGGCCGGCGAACTGCGCGCCCTGCTCGCCCCCGTGGTGGCCGGCACCGCCGCCTCCGCCGACCCGGAGATCGCCGCCGCCCGCCGCTTCCTGCGCAGCCTGGACGCCAGCCTGGACTCCGGCCAGGGTGCCGCCCCCGGCCTCGGCGGCGGCACCCTGGCGGGCCCGCCCCGGCCGCCCCGCCGCGGTCCGGCCGCGCTCGCCGAGCGGATCACCCGCGGGATCACCCGCCGGCTGCTCGGCGCCTGCCGAGGCCACGCCGCCGAGTTGGAGCGCTCCGTGGCGAGCTGGGCCTCCGAGCAGGCCAGGACGGTCGACTACGGCCTGCGGATCGCCGCCCAGGAGCAGGTCGGCCTGGCCTACGCGGGCTGGGACCGGCTGCTCACCCGGGTCGCGCTGCCCGCCTGGCGGCTCGGCCGCCACCCCGCCCACCTCAACGCCGGCGTCGTCTCCGCCCTCACCGAGCTGTCCCGGCGCGACCGCCTGGCCGACGGCTACGGCACCCGGCTCGGCGACCGCCCCGCCTGCGACCTGCTGGAGGAGCCCGGCACCGTCGACCGGGCGGTCTCCCGGCTCGCCGCCGAGCTGTTCTTCGGCAGCCCGGCCGCCGGAGGCTGGCACGAGCTGGAGTGGACCGACTACCCGGCCGACGTGGTGGACGCCGGCTGGCGGGCCCGCGCCGCCGCTCTCCAGACCGCCCTGGACCGGCTCGCCCCCCAGGCCCGCCCCGGCTCCCCGACGCTCACCCGGCTGCTGGTCCGGCTCGCCGAGGGCGAGGGGGAGCAGCTGGCCGCGGCGCTGGCCGCCCAGCTGGCCCGCACCACCGCCCCGGCCCCGCTGCTCGAAACCGCCCGCAGCGGCCGTGACCTGCTGGTCGACCACGTCACCGCGATGGTCTGCTGCGCCGCCGTCGACACCGCGGGCGGCGCGCCCGGCCTGGACTGGCTGGACGGTCCGGTGCTGCTGCTGGGCGGGATCCGCCGCACCGACCTGGCCGGGCCGGTCGCCCAGGCCGTCGAGCAGGGCCAGGACGGCCCGCTGCGGGCCTGGCTGGACGCCGCCGACGTCCGTCTGGAGAAACCCGTCCGGTTGTGAGCCGGACAGGCGGCGCTCGGCGCTCCGGCGCGCGCCCCCAAACCGACCGGCGGGCGGCCGTCTCCGCAGGCCGGAGGCCCGGCCGGGGGAGGGCGTGAGATTCCCGGCGCCAATTGCGACCGCAGGGTGACGGAGCGCCAGCACTCTGTGGTGTATTAGACCGCACGCACATCCGGGGGGCACGTGCCAACCGGGCGGAAGTGCACCTGGGAGGGGCGCGTGGGCACGGAACTCAACCGCCGCTGGGAGTCCGGAACGCACGCTTACAGCGTCTCCGACCCCTTCGGCCAGGGCCCACTGCCCTGGCTGCGCAGCCCGGACCAGTACCTGGCCGGCGCCGAGGGCGCCGTCCCCTGGTACGTCTCGGTGGACGCGCCCGGCCAGCGGCCGCTGGCGGCCGGCGCCCGGCCCAAGCCGCCGGTCGGCACCCCGCAGAGCGCCAACGACGTGGACCAGCAGATCAAGGGCTTCGCCTCGGCCGGGGTGATCCGCCCCGGCGGTTCGGTGGACTTCCGGGTCACCGTCAACCCGCCCCGCGAGTTCACCGTGGACGTCTGGCGGATCGGCCACTACGGCGGCGACGGCGCCCGCCACATGACGTCCAGCCCGCTGATCGCCGGGCTGGCCCAGCCCGCCCCGCTGGTGGTCGAGCGGACGGTCTCCTGCCACCACTGGTGGCACTCCTGGCGGTTGCAGATCCCGGTGCACTGGAAGCCCGGCGCGTACGTCGCCGTGCTGACCACCGCGGACATGCTGCACCGCAGCCACATCCCGTTCACCGTCCGGGACTTCGAGGACCGGGAGCACGCCGCCGAACTGCTCCTGGTGGTCCCGGACGTGACCTGGCAGGCCTACAACCTGTTCCCCGAGGACGGCCGCAGCGGCGCCAGCCTCTACCACGCCTGGGACGGCCGGGGCGGCCTGGTCGGCGAACCGGAGGCGGCCGTCACGGTCTCCTTCGACCGCCCGCACGCCACCGCCGGGCTGCCGCTGCACGTCGGCCACGCGTACGACTTCATCCGCTGGGCCGAGCGCTACGGCTACGACCTCTCCTACGCCACCGCCACCGACCTGCACGCGGGCCTGGTCGACCCGGGGCGGCACCGGGCGCTGATCTTCCCGGGCCACGACGAGTACTGGTCCGAGCCGATGCGCCGGGCCGTCGAGCAGGCCAGGGACGACGGCACCTCGCTGGTGTTCCTGTCCGCCAACACCATGTACTGGCGGGTCGAGCTGACCGCCGCCGCCTCCGGCGAACCCAACCGGCTGCTCAACTGCCGCAAGCGGCAGAAGGTCCAGCCGGGTAGCTCGGCCGCCGGGGTGCCCGGTTCGGCCAGCGCGCTGTGGCGGGACGCCGGCGAGCCCGAGCAGCAGGTGCTCGGCCTGCAGTACTCGGGCCGGGTCGCCGCGCCCGTCCCGCTGATCGCCCGGCACACCGCGCACTGGCTCTGGGACGGCACCGGCTTGCAGGAGGGCGACGAACTGCCCGGCCTGGTCGCCGGCGAAGCCGACCGCTACTACCCCAAGGTGGCGCTGCCCGAGCACACCGAGCGGGTGCTGCTCGCACACTCGCCGTACCAGGACCTCGCCGGCCGGACCCGCTACCAGGAGACCTCGCTGTACCGGGCGCCCAGCGGCGCGTACGTGTTCGCGGCCGGCACCTTCGCCTGGTCGCCCGCACTGGGCCGCCCCGGCCTCACCGACGAGCGGATCCAGCGGGCCACCGCCAACCTGCTCGACCGCCTCGGCAAGAACGAGGCCTCCTTCGGCCGGGCCTCCCTCACCCGGAACGGGGCCGCCCTCGGCCAGAAACGGGGCCTCGGGGGTTCGTGAAAGACTGCGGGGGCAGTGACCTCCCCTTTCGCGCGCCCCACGCCCGCGAACGACCCCTGAGGACTGAGACACCTTGAGCGGATTTGTCACCAAGCCCGAGCCGGTCCAGGTGCCCGGCCTGGTCCACCTGCACACCGGCAAGGTGCGCGACCTCTACCGGACCGAGTCGGGCGAGCTGGTCATGGTCGCCAGCGACCGGATGTCCGCCCACGACTGGGTGCTGCCGAACGAGATCCCCGACAAGGGTCGCGTCCTCACCCAGCTGTCCCTGTGGTGGTTCGAGCGGATCGCCGACATCGTCCCCAACCACGTGATCTCCACCGAGGTCCCGTCCGGCGCCCCCGCCGACTGGAAGGGCCGCACGCTGATCTGCCGCAGCCTGGACATGGTCCCGGTCGAGGCGGTCGCCCGCGGCTACCTGGCCGGCTCCGGCCTGGCCGAGTACCAGGAGAACCGCACGGTCTGCGGCATCGCCCTGCCGGAGGGCCTGGAGAACAGCTCCGAGCTGCCCGCCCCGATCTACACCCCGGCGCTCAAGGCCGAGGTCGGCGAGCACGACGAGAACGTCTCCTACGAGGAGACCGCCCGCCGGATCGGCGCCGACCTGGCCGCCCAGCTGCGCCGCACCACCCTGGACGTCTACGGCCGGGCCCGGGACATCGCCCGCGACCGCGGCATCATCCTGGCCGACACCAAGTTCGAGTTCGGCCTGCTGGACGGCGAGCTGCTGATCGGCGACGAGGTGCTCACCCCGGACTCCTCCCGGTACTGGCCGGCCGACGAGTGGCGGCCCGGCCGCTCGCAGCCGTCCTTCGACAAGCAGCTGATCCGCGACTGGCTGGTCTCCCCGGCCTCCGGCTGGGACCGCTACAGCGAGCAGCCGCCGCCGGAGCTGCCGGCCGAGCTGGTCGAGCAGACCCGCGCCAAGTACATCGAGGTGTACGAGCGGCTGACCGGCACCGCCTGGGCCTGACGCCCGGCCGCCCGCGAGCCGTGCCCGTGTTCGGACCTAGATCCAATGCCGGTGACTTTAGGTTGCTCCTGGCTGGGTGATGGTGACTGTCGCCGGTTCTGGTGGCGGCCAGTTGCGGTGTTGGGAGCGTTTGAGGGGCCAGTTGGACATCTTGCGTTTGATGACGCGGGGGCAGGATCGCCGGCGCCGTGGCGGCAGGAGCCGTTCGGTGATCTCAGCCAGGGTGCGGGTCAGCGCCCTGGCGAGTGTGCCGGGGGGAAAGCGCCGCCTGGGCGGGGACCTGGCGGCGTACGACCCGCA
>NZ_JBWKER010000070.1:14153-35237 GCF_056435345.1 Kitasatospora sp. NPDC043950 | reverse complement strand
CCCCCCCCCCCCCCCCCCCCCCCCCCCCCCCCCCCCCCCCCCCCCCCCCCCCCCCCCCCCCCCCCCCCCCCCCCCCCCCCCCCCCCCCGCCGTCGTACGGTCGACGACCGGTCGACCTAGATGAAGCCGTCCAGCTCGCGCAGCAGCGCGGCCTTCGGACGGGCACCGGTGATGGACTTCACCGGCTCGCCGCCCTTGTAGAGGATCAGGGTCGGGATCGAGATGACGCCGTACTGGGCGGCGGTCGCCTGGTTGGCGTCCACGTCCAGCTTGGCGATGGTCAGCTTGTCGCCGTGCTCGGACGCGATCTCGTCCAGGATCGGGGCGACCTGGCGGCACGGGCCGCACCAGGTGGCCCAGAAGTCGACGAGCACGGGCTTGTCGCTGTCCAGGACGTCGGCCTTGAACGTCGCGTCGGTGACGGTGGTGGTGGCGCCGGCCACGGGAACTCCTCGGGTTCGGACGGAGGGGGCTGCTGCCAGGTGAACAACGGGCGGGCCCGTTCTGTTTCGCCCTGGCCGGGGCGGGGGTGTTTCACGTGAAACGGGTGTCACACCCCCGCGGGGGTCGGTCGGTGGCGAGGGGGTCAGACCGCCACGGCGGCGGTGGCCTTGGCCTCCAGGTCGTCCAGGGCGGCGAGGTGGCGCTCGGCGTCCAGCGCGGCGGAGCAGCCGGTGCCGGAGGCCGTGATGGCCTGGCGGTAGGTGTGGTCCACGACGTCGCCGGCGCCGAACACGCCCGGGATGTTGGTCCGGGTCGAGGGCGCCTCGACCTTGAGGTAGCCCTCCGCGTCGAGGTCCAGCTGGCCCTTGAACAGGTCGGTGCGCGGGTCGTGGCCGATCGCGATGAACAGGCCGGTGACGGCCAGCTCGCGGGTCTCGCCGGTGGTGGTGTCGCGCAGGGTGACGCCGCTCAGCTTCGGGTCGCCGTGGATGGCCTCGACCGCGCTGTCCCACTCGAAGCGGATCTTCTCGTCGGCGAAGGCGCGCTCCTGCATCGCCTTGGAGGCGCGCAGGCTGTCCCGGCGGTGGATGATCGTGACGCTCTTGGCGAAGCGGGAGAGGAAGGTCGCCTCCTCCAGGGCGGTGTCGCCGCCGCCGACCACCGCGATGTCCTGGTCGCGGAAGAAGAAGCCGTCGCAGGTGGCGCACCAGGAGACACCGCGACCGGAGAGCTTGTCCTCGTTCGGCAGGCCGAGCTTGCGGTGCTGGGAGCCGGTGGTGACGATCACGGCGCGCGCCCGGTGCACGTTGCCCTCGGAGTCGGTGACGGTCTTGATGTCACCGGTGAGGTCGACCGAGACGATGTCGTCCGGGATCAGCTCGGCACCGAAGCGCTCGGCCTGCGCCCGCATGTTGTCCATCAGCTCGGGGCCCATGATGCCGTCCCGGAAGCCCGGGAAGTTCTCGACCTCGGTGGTGTTCATCAGGGCGCCGCCGGCGGTGACGGCCCCCTCGAACACCAGCGGCTTGAGGGAGGCCCGCGCCGTGTAGAGCGCGGCCGTGTAGCCGGCCGGGCCGGAACCGATGATGATCACGTTACGGACGTCGCTCACTGCATCTCCTGGTTCGCATCGCGACCCGCGCTAGGTGCGGGGAGGGCGGTTCTGCTCCGCCGCCCGGGACAACGACTGACCAGTGTCTCGCATTCCCAGGCGGATCAGTACCAGGCGGCCGCACTGTGGGAGCGGCGCGGCGCCCCGCTCGTCGATCGCATGGGAACGGAGCCCCGATCCCCGGGACCTCCGATCCCCGGGACGTCAACGGGTGGGGACGGTGCGCTGCAGCACGACCGGGCCGCAGCCGGGGGAGCGCAGGTAGACGTCCGCGAACCCGGGCCGGCCGGGCGCAGGGTAGACCAGGACCTCGACCGGGGCGCCCGCGTAGCTGCCGTGGTCGGTGGCCAGCGGCACACCCTCGGCGGGGGCCGGGCAGGACGGCGGGGATGACGGCGGGGATGACGGCGGGGAGGCCTGGGCGGTGAGCTCCTGGCGGCCGTCGGCGGGCATCGCGGCGGAGGGCTTGGCGGGCCCGGTCGGGCGCAGTCCGGGGGCGGTGCCCGACCGGGCCAGCAGCTGCTGGATCTGGGTGGCGAGCTGATCGTCCTGGTAGGTCGGGCCGGCTCCCGCGGCGTGGTCGGCGCGGGAGCTCTGCGCCGTGCCGGGGCTCGCGCCGGTGCCGAGGGAGGCGGAGGCGGGGGCGCCGGCGGACAGGGCCGGGTGCTGGTCGTCCTGGCCGGCCGGGTGCAGCAGCAGGGCTGCGCCGAGGGCGATCGCGGCCAGGGCGGCGGCCGCGCCGAGCAGCAGGCCGGCGCGCCGCCGCCGGGGGCGGGGGCGGGGCCGGCCCGGGCCGGTGGGCGCGGCGGGCCGGGAAGGGGGTGCGGCGGGCGCCGCGGCGGCCCGGGCGGCCGGGGCAGGGGCGGCGGCCCGGGAGGCTGCGAGGGGGGCGTTCTCGGCCTCCTCCGCCGCTGCGGAGGCGGCGGCCGAGGCGAGGGCGGCGTCCAGCCGGGCGGCGACGTCGGCGGGCATCGGCGGGGCTTCGACGGCGCCGAGCAGTGCCTGGACCTCACCGAGTGCGTCGGCGGTCTCGCGGCACTCGGCGCAGCCGTCCAGGTGCCGACGCAGCGTCCGGGCGGCGTCGGCGGACTCGACCAGCCCCTCGGCGAGGTCGGCGAGCTCGTCGACGGAGGGGTGGTCCTCGGCGGGGCCGGCGGGGCCGGGGGAGGAGAGGTGGGCCGTCATCGCGTGCTCGCGTCTCCTTCCAGAACCGTCCGACCGGTGTTCGGGCCTGTCCCTGTGACGGTGCCGGTGCCCGTCGGGTTCCCCGGCGCGTTCCGCCGAGGTGGCGGGGCCGCGCCGGGGGCGTTCGGTGTTTCACGTGAAACATCCGGCCCGCCGCCGCTCTCGCGCAGGTGGCGGACCAGCGGGAGCAGCCGGGCCCGGCCCCGGGCGCAGCGGCTCTTCACCGTGCCCACCGGGACGCCCAGCAGCTCGGCGGCCTCGGCGACGGGGTAGCCCTGCATGTCGACCAGGACCAGCGCGGCCCGCTGCTCGGCGGGCAGCTCGGCGAGCGCGGCGGCCAGCTCGCGCTGCACCTCGGCCCGGACCACCGGGGAGTCGGCCGGTTCCGCGGCGCCGACCAGGGTGTCCAGGCGCCGCGGGTCCTCGTCGAGCGGGGTGGTGCGGCGGGTGGCGCTGCGCCGGGCGCGGTCCAGACAGGCGTTGACCACGATCCGGTGCAGCCAGGTGGTGACCGCCGAGCGGCCCTGGAAGCCGGGGGCGGCGCGGAAGGCGGAGACCAGGGCGTCCTGGAGGGCGTCGGCGGCCTCCTCGCGGTCGCCCAGGGTGCGCAGGGCGACCGCCCAGAGCCGGTCGCGGTGGCGGTTCACCAGGAGGCCGAAGGCGTCCGGGTCGCCGGCGACGTGCCGGGCGAGCAGCGCCGCGTCGTCCTCCGCCACCGTCACCCCTCGCCCCCCTCGCCGTCGTTCCGCAGGCCGGACCTCCGGTCAGCCGGAGACCTTGACCTCGGCGACCTGCCCGCGGAACTTGCCATCCGTATCCTTCGGCAGGCTGGTCAGCCAGATCAAGAGGAAGCGGGTGTTCGTCGGGGCGTTGAGAGCGAAGTCGACGCTGCTGCCGCTCTTCTTCCCCACGGTCGTGAAGGAGGTCAGCGGCGCCTTCTGCGGGTTGTCCGCCGCCTGGCCGTTCGGGATCCGCAGCTCGGCCGTGGTGGTGCCGACGAACTGGACGCTCACCGAGCTGACGGCGTGCGGCGAGCCGAGGTCGATCAGCAGACCGGTGCCCTCCTTGTAGCCGCCCGGGACGAACTGGTCGTCGTAGCCGAAGGTCGGCCAGCTCGTGCTGGGGTCGCCGTCGATGGCCTTGGGGAGGGCCCAGGCGGATTCCGCCGAGTCGCCCTTCGGGTTGTACGAGAGGGCGGCCTTGGGCGCGATCGGCGTCGGATTGTGGGTGCTGGCCTGCGGGGTCGGTGCGTCGCTGGTGGCCGAGGCCCGCGGGGGGGTGCCCGGTCCGGTGTTGCGCAGGTTGTCCACGAACTGCCAGGAGGCGACGCCGATGGCGCCCAGGGCGACCGTCCAGGCCGTCGCCTTGACGACTCGGCGCAGCCGCCGCCGGGTGCGCCGGTTCGAGGTCGGCCGGGACGAGGCGGGCAGCGGGGCGACGGCCGGGTCGGCCACCCGGGTCGGGTTGGGCGCGGTCGGCAGCGCGTGGGTGTTGTGCCGGGGCGGGGCCGGGAAGGCGGGCAGCTCCGGTTCGGGCTGGCGGATCCGGGGCATCTGCGCGATCGCCCGGGTCAGCTCCTCCGGGGTGGTGATCGGCTCGGCGTGGTGCGGCGGGTGGTCGAACAGGGCCCGCGCGGCCAGCTCGGACAGGCCCTTGTGGACGCCCGCGCGGACCTGGTCCGGCGCGGCGTTCTGGAGGCCCTTGGGCAGGCCCTGGAGGTCGTAGCGGTCCTCCGGGTAGGGCCAGCGGTGGGTGAGCGCGGCGAACAGCAGGGCGCCGATCGCGCGGGTGTCGGTGCGCTCGGAGCCGTCGGTGCCGTCCTCGTCGGGCAGCCCGCGCAGGGCGGCGTCCACCGCGATGCCGTTGATCCGGTACTGGCCGCTGTCGGTGCGCAGCACGCAGCGCGGGGTGAGCCGCAGGTGGGCCTGGCCGCGCCGGTGGGCGGCGGCGACCGCGTCGGTCACCTGGCGGACCATCTGGTACGCCTCGTGCGGCTCCATCGGGCCGTCGGCGAGCAGCTTGGCGAGGTCGGAGGCGTGCGGCAGCCACTCCCGCACGACGTAGACCAGCTCGCCCTCCTGGACGGCGTCCAGGACCTGGACGAAGCGCGGGTCGCCGAGCAGGGCGGCGGACTTCGCGGCGGCGAGCACCTTGCGGGCGCGCTGGTGGCCGGAGGCCATCAGGTGGACGCCGACGGCCCGGCGCAGCTTCTCGTCGACCGCGCGCCAGCTGCTGAAGGTCTCGGTCTGGGAGATGCACTCCTCCAGCCGGTACCGGTGGCCGATCATGTCGCCGCTGTGCCGCAGCGGGGCGGGGAGGGTGCGGGGCAGGGTGGCGGTGTCGCGCGGGTCGACGGTGGGCTGCGGGTCGGTGGGGCGGCGCTTGGCGGCCGCGGGCTCCGGGGCGGCGGGCTTGCGCCGGGCGGTGCCCGCGGCCAGCTCGGCGGCGATCTCGTGGGCCGAGAGCGGAGCGGTGATCTCCGAGGTCTCCTCGCCGTGGGGGGTGTCCTGGCCGGCGTCGGAGGCGTCGGTGCCCGCGTCGGCGGCCACCGGGGTGTCCGGGGCGGCGCCCCGGTCCTCGGGCGCGTCCTCGGACGGGTCCTTGGAGGAGGTGTCGGCGGCGCCCGCCGGGGCGGCCTTCCCCGCCGTGAGCTCGTCGATCGCCGCGGCCAGTGCGGCCTCGTCCGCCGCCGCGTCAGCTGCTGACGTGTCGACGACCGCCTTGGTGCCATCAGCCACCGTGGTCCTGCCTCCCCTTGTGTCGCCCCGGCTTGAGAGAGTCGCTGGAGCCCGCGGGTTGGCGGCCACGTGCTCCAGGACAATTGTGCCCACTCTTCTCCACCGAGTACGACCGCTGAGGGGCGCGCTCGGTTGCGTGCTGGTGGAGAGATGTGGTGCAGATCCGACACCGGGCCGCCATCTCGCGGCCCGGGCGGAGCCGGGCGCGGGCGGCGGCCCGGCACCCGGCCGGACGGGCGGAGGAGCCGGTGGCTCCCGTTGACACCCGGTCAGGGCGCCCGCTCGTCCGGTCGGTCGGTGTGGTGGATCAGCGGCCCAGCCGGCCGCGCACCATGCCGAGCATGGCGTTGAGCTCCTCGATCCGCAGGCGCTTCGCGATCAGCACGAACACGGCCAGCTGGAGGCCGCCGCCCGCGACGAGGGACAGCACGCTGCCCATCCAGCCGTCGAGCACCTGCTGGACCGCCAGGCTGACGCCGAGGCCGACCAGCGCGGACGGCACGCCGGCGGTGGCCAGCCGGCTGTACGTCTTGCCGATCCGCTTGCTGTCCAGCCCGCCGATCTTCTTCTTCAGCTTCGGCAGTGCGACCGCCACCCCGACGGCGTAGGCCAGACCATAGCCGAAGGACATCCCGATCACGGCCCACTGGGCGGGCAGCGTGAACCAGCAGAGCACCGAGAACCCGGCCTGGCAGACCGCGACCCAGACGGTGTTGGAGAACGGCGTCCGGGTGTCCTCGTAGGCGTAGAAGCCGCGCAGCATCACGTACTGGGCCGAGTACGGGATCAGCCCGAGCGCGAAGGCCGACAGCATCAGGCCGACGTTGGTGGCGTTGTCCAGGGCCCGGTCACCGCCGCCGATCCCGTAGATCGAGCGGGCGATCACCGGGCCGAGCGACAGGAACAGGAAGGCGCCCGGGACGACCGCCACCGCGGTGGTGCGCAGCCCGTACGACAGGTCGTCGCGGACGGCGCCGGCGTCCTCGTCGGCCGCCGCCCGGGAGAGCCGGGGGAGCACCGCGCTCATGATCGAGACGGTGATCACGGCCTGCGGGAGCTGCCAGATCAGCAGGGCGTTGGAGAACGCCGCGAGGCCGACGCCCTCGTGGCCGCCCTTCTCGGCGGCGCTGCCGGCGGCGGTGGCCAGCTGGGTGATGACCAGGTAGCCGGCCTGGTTGGCGAGCACGAAGAAGAAGGTCCACTTGGCCAGCCGGGCGGCCTTGCCCAGGCCGTGGCCGCGCCAGTCGAAGCGCGGCCGGTAGCGGAAGCCGGCCGACCGCAGGTACGGGATCATCGCCAGCGACTGGACGACCAGGCCGAGCAGGGTGCCGAGGCCGAGCAGCCGGACGCCCTCGGGCGAGATGCCCTCGGGGGTCACCTGAGTGCCGCTGTAGCCGCCGAACACCCAGATGTAGGCGCCGAAGGTGAAGATCACCACGATGTTGTTGAGGACCGGGGTCCACATCATGGCGCCGAACCGGCCGCGGGCGTTGAGGATCTGCCCCATCACCACGTGGACGCCCATGAAGAAGATGGTCGGCAGGCAGTACCGGGCCAGCGCGACCGTGGTCTCGGCGCGGTCCGCGTTCTCCATCATCGAGTGCGAGATCAGCTGCACCAGCAGCGGTGCCCCGAGCACCGCGAGGAACACCACGCCACCGAGCCCGACCATCACCAGGGTGAGCAGCCGGCTGGCGTACGCGGTGCCGCCGTCCTCGTCGTTCTTCATGCTGCGCACCAGCTGCGGCACGAAGACGGCGTTCAGCGCGCCGCCGCCGATCAGGATGTACAGCAGGGTCGGCAGGGTGTACGCGGCGTTGTACGAGTCGCCCATGACGGCGACGCCGATGGCCGCGGTGATCACCATGGTCCGGACGAAGCCGGTGCCGCGGGAGACCAGCGTGCCCGCTGCCATGATCGCGCTGGAGTTCAGCAGGCTCGCGACCTTGCCGCCGCCGGCCGCCGGGGCGGGCTCGGCCGCGGGCGCCAGCTGTGCGGCGCGCTCCTCGGCGACGAGGTCCGTCAGCGGCTCCACCGCTGGCGGCACCGCCACGGCGGCCACCTGCATGGTGGCCTCGTCCTCGGAGAGCGGCGGGTCGAACTCGATCGGGGGGACGAAGGGGCGGTGCCCGTCCGGGCCGGCGTACTGCTGCTGCCCCTGGTAGCCGCCCATCGGAGGGTACGGCGCGGGGGCGACCGGCGGCACGGCGGCGGCGGGGGGCGGGGGCGCGACCGGCGGTGCCGCCGGGTGCGCCGGGGCGGGCGGGGGCACCGGCGGCTGGGCCGCGGCCTGCGCCTGGTGGCCGCCGAACAGCGCGTCCACCCCGACGTACTCGGTGGTCTCGCTGTCCCAGGTCGAGTGCGCCGGGCCCGGCTCCCACTGCGGCCGGGGCTGCTCAGGGCCACCCCACTGGCCGCCGCCGGCCGGAGCCGGGGCCTCCTGCCAGGCGGCCTGCACCGGGGTGTCCCAGCCGGGCTGCACGGGCGGCACCGGGGTGTCCCAGCCGGGCTGCACGGGCGGCACCGGGGCCGCGAACGGCGTCGGCGCCGAGTACTGCGCCGGCGGCACCGGCGTCGGGTAGCCGCCGCCCTGCGGCGGCAGCTGCGGCGGCACGTCGTACGCGGTGGCCGGCGGCTGAGGCGCCGCGGGCCGGTCGGCCCGCAGACCGTACGGGTCCTGGCCGGCCTGCGGGTTCCCGTACGCGTCGGCCGCGTACGGGTCCTGGGCGTAGGTGTCGGCCACGTACCAGTCGCCGGACGGCGACTCGGCGCCCGGCCGGTTCTCACCGCGGCCCGGCGGCCGCTCCTCGCTGCGCCCGGTCATGTCACCTCTTCGCTGTCGTGGGGGAGGCCGGCCCGGCGTTGCGGGGGGTCGGCGGTATCAAGGACCAACCTTCTCATCACTGGCGGTCCGATCCCGGCCATCCGCGTTGCTGCCGCGCGGTGTCTGCGCGGGGCCGGCCTCGGCGGATCCGCCGTCGGAGCCGTCTTCGGGGCCGTTCCCGGCGGGTTCGCCGGCACCGCCCCCGGCCTCGCCGTCGGGCTTCTCCCCGCTCGCGTCCCCGCCCGCGTCCTGCGCCCCGTCCCGGGCCCCGTCCGCCGCCGGGGCCGGTGCGCCGCCCGCCGCCGGGCCGTCGACCGGCTGGTCGCCGTCGGCGTGCGGCTGCCCGGCCCGCCGCTTGCGCTGGCGCACGAAGCGCAGCGCGGCCAGCAGCAGCAGGGCGGCGGCGGCCGCGAAGACGTACAGCACGCCGTTGGTCACCGAGGTGACCTCCACCGTGAACTGCTGCGGTTCGCCGTACTTCTGCGGGTTGGGGCCGGTGGTCCAGAGCTGGGCGGTCATGGTGACCGGGCCGTTGTTGCGCGCCTCGGCCTGGAACCGGAGGGTGGCGCTCTGGGCGGCGGGGATGACCAGTTCCTCCTCCTTGCCCACCCGCAGCCGGTTCGGCTGGGTCGAGGTGAGCACCAGCTTGAGGTTGGTGACGGTCTGGGTGAGGTCGTTGCGGACGCTGACCGGCACCAGGCCGGTGTCGCCGGCGAGGGTGACCACGTTCTTCTTCGTCACCCGGACGGCCCCGGTCAGTTCGTCCAGGTACTTGGCGACGTCCTCGCGGTAGGTGCTGCCGACCGCCGTGTTGGTGCGCCACTCGGTGGACAGCGAGCGGACCATCGCGGCGCTGAACGGGCCGCGCACCCGCTGCGGCAGGGTGAGCACCCGCATCAGCGTGTCCAGGTTCTGCTGGATCTCGTCGGTGCTGCTCAGCTCGGCCGCGGACAGCTCCGAGGCGCGGGCCTGGGCCGGGTAGTCGGCGGCCGCCGGGACGGTGGTGTTGGCCTTCGGGTCGGGCGCGGCCTGGGCCAGGGCGTCCAGCTTGACCGGGGCGAGCCACTTGTTGTCGGAGGCCGTCTGCAGGGCGTCCGCCAGCACCTTGGCGGTGCTCGCGGTCAGGTCGCGCGGCGGCATCACCAGCAGGCCGCGCTGGTTCTGCGGCTGCTCGTGGGTGATCGTGTAGGTCTCGGCGAGGAAGCGCTGGTTCGCCCTGGACTGCGCCTGCGGGGAGGCGAGGTCGGTCTGGAACAGCGAGGAGACGGTCTCGTCGGCGACCACCGCGTTCTGCCCGTTGCCGATCGGGCGCACCGCGGTCGGGGTGTAGTTCATCGCGTCCGGCTCCGGCATGCTCGCGCCGTTGACCAGGACCAGGCCGTTGCCGGCCTGCTGGGCGACGCCGGCGATCTGCTGGTCCAGGTAGCCCTGGTACGGCCAGGCCACGTCCGAGCGGGTGTCGACGGACAGCCGGCCCTCGACGGTGAGCCGGCCGGCGGTGGCCGCCTTGCCCAGGGCGGTGCCCATCCCGGTCAGGTCGGCGCCGTTGTGCGCGATCGAGGCGAGGTCCGGGTCGGCGTAGGGCAGCGACACCACCTGGCCGCCCGGCTTGGCGACGGCGGTCCGCAGCTTGTCCAGCCAGGCCGCGGCGGCGGCCTGGCCGGTGCCGGGGACGGTGTTGTCGTCCTTGGCCGGCTTGCCGACGACGTCCTGGCCCGGCTTCTGCACCCGGTACTGCTTGGTCATCGCGAACGCGGTGTCCAGCAGGTCCGGGTCGACCACCCAGGTCAGCCCGGTCATCTTGGCCCCGGTGTCCACCAGCTCGTACAGCCGGCCTCCCGGGGAGAACTCGGCGGTCAGGCTGTCGTCGCGCAGGACGGGGACGGGCTGGTCGTTGTCGGAGTAGGTCTGCGCGGCCAGCACCGGCGCGTGCACCAGCGGCCAGAGCGTGGTGACCTTGCTGGGCTGCGCCTCGGCGCCGCCCGGGTTGTACGGCAGGAAGGTCCGGGCGATGCCCAGTGGCCGGTCGCGCTGGTTGTCGGCGGTCGAGCCCCAGGCGTCCACCGCGAGCTCGTAGACGCCGCTGTCGGACAGTCCGAGGTCGCTCACCGAGACGCTCAGGGTGTAGGGCTGGTTCTGGCCCGGGCCCAGCTCCGGCAGGGCGTACTGCGGGCTGTCCAGCTCCACGCCGTCGGAGTTGCTCGGGCCGCTGCGGGTGGTCACCAGGGACAGGTCGCTGCGCCGCTGCAGCGGCTTGCTGGACAGCGGCTTGCGGACGGCCGCATGGGCGTTCTTGACCGCCGCCTTGCCGGTGTTGGTGACGTGCCCGGTGATCTTCACGATGCCGTTCGGGCTGGCCACCTGCGGTGCCACCGTCTCGATGGTCAACTCCACCGGGTACTCGGCCGAGACGCCGTTGTCGGCGGTCGGCCGGATGCCGCCCCCGGCGGGTAGCGCCGCGGCCGGGGCGACCGCCGAGAACAGGGCCAGGGCGGCCCCGCAGACGGCGGCGAGGCGGCGGGCCGCCCGCCCCGCGCGCCGCCCCGTACCGTGCCCTTCGACGGGGCGTTCGGTCCTTCCGGGCCGTCGGTCCGCCCCCAGGCCCGAGTGCCGTGCCGGCTCACTCACTCGTTCCGCCCTCGCCGTTCTCGATCGCTCGCTGCTGATGCTGTTCGCTTGACGTTCTTCGCTTGACGCTGTTCGCCGCGCTGGTGCCGCGGGAGCTCCGCCGTCCACGGCGGCACGCGACACCGCATCCCCTGTCCGGTGCCCGAGACTCGTCCACCGGCATGGTAACGATGCAGCCCGTGGTGCAGTGTTGCGGGCCTTGGGGTGAGACGCCCAAAACGCGCGGGCGGTTGACCTGCCGGGCCACGTACTCTTGTGAGCCGTGTCCACTGCCAATGAGTCCACCGCGCACCTCGACCGTTCCAGCACCGCCGTCCAGGCCGTCCCAGGCCTGAGCGAGGCCCAGACCCTGGGGCTGCAAGAGCTGCTGCGGGTGTCGCCGGTGGCCGACGAGATCGCCCGTCGGTTCGAGGCGGCCGGCCACCGGCTGGCCCTGGTCGGCGGCTCGGTGCGGGACGCCCTGCTCGGCAGGCTCGGCAACGACCTGGACTTCACCACCGACGCCCGCCCGCAGCAGGTGCTCAGGCTGGTCAAGGGCTGGGCGGACGCGGTCTGGGACGTCGGCATCGCGTTCGGCACGGTCGGCGCCCGCAAGGACACCCCCGAGGGCTCCTTCCTGATCGAGATCACCACCTACCGCTCCGAGGCGTACGACCGGACCTCCCGCAAGCCCGAGGTCACCTACGGCGACACCATCGAGCAGGACCTGGTCCGCCGGGACTTCACCGTCAACGCGATGGCCGTCGACCTGCCCGGCCGCGGCTTCATCGACCCGCACCACGGCCTGGAGGACCTGGAGGCCCGGGTGCTGCGCACCCCCGCGACCCCCGAGGAGTCCTTCTCCGACGACCCGCTGCGGATGATGCGCGCCGCCCGCTTCGCCGCCCAGCTCGACTTCGAGCCGGCCCCCGAGGTCGTCGCCGCGATGACCGCGATGGCCGAGCGGATCACCATCGTGTCCGCCGAACGCGTCCAGGCCGAGCTGAACAAGCTGCTGCTGGCCAAGCACCCGGTGAAGGGCCTGCGGCTGCTGGTCGACACCGGCCTGGCCGACCACGTGCTGCCCGAGCTGCCCGCACTGCGGCTGGAGCGGGACGAGCACCACCGGCACAAGGACGTCTACGAGCACTCGCTGACCGTCCTGGAACAGGCCGTCGACCTGGAGCAGGACGGCCCGGACCTCACCCTGCGGCTGGCCGCGCTGCTGCACGACATCGGCAAGCCGCGCACCCGCCGCTTCGAGTCGGACGGCCGGGTCTCCTTCCACCACCACGAGGTGGTCGGCGCCAAGATGACCCGCAAGCGGATGCGCGAGCTCAAGTACTCCAAGGAGCTCACCGAGGACGTCTCGCACCTGGTCGAACTGCACCTGCGCTTCCACGGCTACGGCGGCGGCGAGTGGACGGACTCCGCGGTGCGCCGCTACGTCACCGACGCCGGACCGCTGCTGGAGCGCCTGCACAAGCTCACCCGCTCCGACTGCACCACCCGCAACCGCAAGAAGGCGGCGGCGCTGTCGCGCACCTACGACGGCCTGGAGCAGCGGATCACCGAGCTGAAGGCCCAGGAGGAGCTGGACGCCGTCCGCCCGGCGCTGGACGGCAACCAGATCATGGAGCTGCTCGGGCTCAAGCCCGGCCCGCAGGTCGGCAAGGCGTACAAGCACATGCTCGAACTCCGGCTGGAGCACGGCCCGCTGGAGCACGACGAGGCGGTGGCCGCGCTGCGGGCCTGGTGGGCCGAGCAGCAGGGCTGAGCGACGCTGCGAGGGGTGGTCCCGGCGTCGGCCGGGACCACCCCTCGGGCGTGCCGGGTCAGCCGTGGAGGCTCTGCAGGCAGAGCACGTAGTTGAGGGCCGGCAGGTTGGAGTAGGTGCGGGTGTAGGTGCTGTCCGACTTCGGCTGCTTCTCGCAGACCTTCTCATCGGACGTGGCCAGGTACTTGAAGACCACCTTGTACTGGGCGCGGGAGTCGCCGCAGGGCAGCATGGTGATCTTCGGGTTGGCGTCGTGGGTCGCGCCGGTGCCGTTCTCGTTGCGCAGGCAGTCGCCGGGGTTGGCCCGGTCGATGCTGTCGGCCGCGGTGCTGGGGGCGGTCGGCGGCGGCAGCGTGATGGTGGGCACCGGCGGCATGCTGAACGTCGGCGAGGGGAACGGCCGCGGCGCGTGGGTCGGCAGCGGTGGCGCCGAGAAGGTGGTCACCGGGGGCACCGCCACCGTCGGTACCGCGATCGGCGCGGCCGGGCTGTCGTCCTTCGGGCCGAGCACCCCGGTGGCGGCCAGGACGAGCGTGACGACCACCGAGAGCGGCAGCAGCAGCATCAGCGCGTGCGGACGCCGGCCCAGCGGGACGCCGGGGTCGAGCTGGGGGCCGTGGCTGCCCGGGACGGGCGGCGGCAGCCGCTTGACCTTGCCGTTGGCGGCGAGGTTCAGCAGCAGGGTGATCGGCGCCAGCAGCACCGACGCCGGGCTCCACCAGCCCTGGACCAGGGTGCGGGCGGACAGGTCGCGCACCGTCGCCGTTCCGCAGGTGCGGCAGAACGGGCCCGGCATCCGCAGCATCCGGTAGGCCAGGACCAGGCCCTGGTGGCCGCGGACGGTGGCGTCCACGGCCGGAAAGCCGCCGCAGAAGCGGCAGGCGGGACCGTCCTGCGGCGCCGGCGGCGGGTATCCGTACCCGTAGCCGGGCGCGGGCTGCGGGGGGTAGCCGTACGGCTGGTCGGGCGGTGGCGGGGCGGCCGGGTAGCCGTAGCCGGGCGGCGGGCCGGGCGGCGGTGGCGGGGTCGGCCGGCCGTAGGGGTTTCCGGTGGCGTAGGGGTTGCCGTCGTCGGGCGACGGGGCACCGTACGGCAGCTGGGGCGGCGGAACGGACAAGAGATCCCCCGGGGATGCGGTGGTGGTGGAGAGGTCAGACCTTCCCCGGCAGCGGGGCGCCGGCCGGGGTCATCGGGCCGAGGCAGAGCACGTACCGCTTCTTGTTCCAGCGGCGTCCGCTCTTGCCCGAGACGGCGCTGGTGGTCTGCGGTGTCTGCCGGCAGCGGTTCACGTCGGTGGTGTCGCCGAACGTCGAAAGGACCCGGTAATTCGCTTTGGTGTCAGTGCACTTGACGATCTCGACATCGCGCGTGCCGCTCACCCGGACGCAGTCGCCGGGCTTGGCGCTGCTGACGCTCGGCCCGCTGACGAAGTAGCCGACGGCCAGCGCGAGGCAGCCGCCGACCACGCCGACGATCCGCAGCTTCGCCTTGACGCCGCGCTTCGCGGCGGGCGCCGCGTCGGCCGGGGCGGGCGGCGGGTAGCCGTACGGGCCGACGGGCGGCTGCTGGCCGTACGGCGGTTGGGTGCCGTAGCCGGGCGGCTGCTGGCCGTAGGCCGGGGGCGGTCCGAAGCCGGGCGGTGCGGGCTGGGGCGGTCCGGGTTGCGGCGGTCCGAAGCCGGGCGGTGCGGGTTGGGGCTGCGACGGGATGTACGGCACCTGCCCGTACGGCGGGGCCGGCTGCGGGGGCGGCCCGTACGGCGGAGGTGGCCCGTACGGGCCGGGCGGTGTGCTCATCAGTTCGTCCCCCGAGGCCGAGTGCTGTCGCTCCGACAGGTCTGACGTACCTTAGCGACTCGGTCGGACGCCCCCGTCCCGAGGGGCCGAGGGCCTTCAGGAGGCCTGGTCGCCGGGGAGCGGCCCGTACCGCCGGGCGGAGCGCAGGTAGAGGAGCGCCGAGAGCCCGTACACCGCGGCGACCCCGACGACCACCACGACCGAGCGGCCGGAGAGCGGCAGCACCAGCGCCGTGACCAGGGCGGCGGTCACGAAGGCGACGTTGAACAGCACGTCGTAGATCGCGAAGACCCGGCCGCGGTACTCGTCCTCGACCGACTCCTGGACCACGGTGTCGGCGCAGATCTTGGTGCCCTGGGTGACCACCCCGAGCAGCAGCGCCGCGAGCAGGCAGGGCAGCAGGGTGAAGCTCAGGCCGAGCGCCGGGACGAAGAGCACCGGGGCCGCCAGGCAGACCGTCATCCAGCCGGCCAGGCCGAGCCGCCGGGTGCACCAGGGGCTGATCACCGCGGCGACGAAGAACCCGGCGGCGGACAGGCCGACCGCCTGGCCGAGCGTGACCAGTCCGGCCGCGCTGTCGGCCGGGTCGTTGAAGGTGTACCGGGCGAGCATCACCACGACCACGATCAGCACGCCGTAGCAGAACCGGGCCGCGGTGACGGCGGCCAGCGCGTGCACGGCGGGCCGGCAGTCCCGCACCAAGTGGCGTACGGCGGCGCCGAGTTCGACGGCGGCCCGGACCAGCGCCTGGCCGAGCGCCGGGCGGTCGCCGTGCTTCTCCGGGCCGAGCAGGTCGCGGTCCATCCGGCGGGCGGCCAGTGCGGCCGACAGGTAGAGCAGCGCGGCCACCGTGACCAGCGCGGCGTCGGCCTTCGGCCCGGGGGTCATCACCTGGTGCAGCAGGAAGCCGACCCCTCCGCCGGAGGCGGCGGCGACCGTGCCCAGCGTGGGGGAGAGCGCGTTGGCGGTGACCAGCTGGTCCTGCTCGACCACCCGGGGCAGCGCGGCGGACAGGCCGGCCAGGATGAACCGGTTGAGCGCGGTGACCAGCAGCGCCGAGGCGAAGAACAGCCAGGTCGGCGCCTCCGCCAGGAGCAGGGCGCCGGTGCCCAGGCCGAGCCCGAAGCGGGCCAGGTTGCCGTAGTAGAGCACCTGGCGGCGGCGCCAGCGGTCCAGCAGCACCCCGGCGAACGGGCCGATCACCGAGAACGGCAGCAGCATCACGGCGAGCACCGAGGCGATGTCGGCGGGGGAGGACTGCTTCTCCGGGGAGAACACGACGTAGGCGGCGAGCGAGACCTGGAAGACGCCGTCCGAGAGCTGGGAGAGCACCCGGGCGGTCAGCAGCCGCCGGAAGTCCCGGCCGCGGAGCAGACCGAAAAGCGTGGCACGGTGTGCGGACTGGTGGGTGCTGCCGTTCTCGGTGATCGCCACCCGCCCAGAGTGCCATGGAACCGGCCGCCGTTTCACGTGAAACATTCGCCGAGAAACGGTGAAGGGCCCACGATCCGATGATCGTGGGCCCTTCGGCGCGGCCGGCGGCGGTCACCCGCCGCCGGCTCCGGCGCTCGACCTCAGCGCTCGACCTCGCCGCGGATGAACTTCTCGACGTTCTCCTTGGCCTCGTCGTCGAAGTACTGCACCGGCGGGGACTTCATGAAGTACGAGGAGGCCGACAGGATCGGGCCGCCGATGCCGCGGTCCTTGGCGATCTTCGCGGCGCGCACGGCGTCGATGATGACACCGGCGGAGTTCGGGGAGTCCCAGACCTCGAGCTTGTACTCCAGGTTCAGCGGGACGTTGCCGAACGCGCGGCCCTCCAGGCGGACGTACGCCCACTTGCGGTCGTCCAGCCAGGCCACGTAGTCCGACGGGCCGATGTGGACGTTGTTGGCGCCCAGCTCGCGGTCGCGGATCTGCGAGGTGACGGCCTGGGTCTTGGAGATCTTCTTGGACTCCAGGCGCTCGCGCTCGAGCATGTTCTTGAAGTCCATGTTGCCGCCGACGTTCAGCTGCATGGTGCGCTCGAGGATGACACCGCGGTCCTCGAACAGCTTGGCCATCACGCGGTGCGTGATGGTGGCGCCGACCTGGGACTTGATGTCGTCACCGACGATCGGCACGCCGGCCTCGGTGAACTTGTCCGCCCACTCCTTGGTGCCCGCGATGAACACCGGCAGGGCGTTCACGAAGGCGACCTTGGCGTCGATGGCGCACTGGGCGTAGAACTTGGCGGCGGCCTCGGAACCGACGGGCAGGTAGCAGACCAGGACGTCGACCTGCTGGTCCTTGAGGACCTGGACGACGTCGACCGGGGTCTCGTCGGACTCCTCGATGGTCTCCCGGTAGTACTTGCCCAGGCCGTCGAGGGTGTGGCCGCGCTGGACGGTGACGCCGGTCGGCGGCACGTCGCAGATCTTGATGGTGTTGTTCTCGCTGCTGCCGATGGCGTCGGCCAGGTCGAAGCCGACCTTCTTGGCGTCGACGTCGAACGCGGCGACGAACTCCACGTCGCGGACGTGGTACTCACCGAACTGGACGTGCATCAGCCCGGGGACCTTGCCGGCCGGGTCGGCGTCCTTGTAGTACTCGACACCCTGCACCAGCGACGCGGCGCAGTTGCCCACGCCCACGATGGCTACGCGAACCGAACCCATTCCGGTTGCTCCCTGTGATCTCATGAGGGCCGCCGGGGTCGACGGCACTCGTCCTGCTTCTTCGATGACTGCTTGTACGGGCGCGAGGCGCCCACTCCTGCCGCGCGGCACAGGGCTGACGCGGTGTCAGCGCTCCTGGGCGGAGCGCCCCGGGCGGTCGTACGGTGGCCCGGGCGGGTCCTGGGACCCTTCCTCCTGGCCACGGCCGTCCGAAGTCTTGTGGGGTACGGCGGTGGTGTTGCCGCCGGTGGCGGGCCCGGTCCGGCCGGTGCGGTTGGCCCGCTCGGTCTCGATCAGCTCGTTGAGCCACCGGACCTCGCGCTCCACCGACTCCAGTCCGTGCCGCTGCAGCTCGACGGTGTAGTCGTCGAACCGCTCGCGGGCCCGGGCCAACGAGTTGCGCATCTTCTCCAGTCGCTCCTCCAGCCGGCTGCGGCGCCCTTCCAGGACGCGCATCCGCACGGCCCGGTCGGTCTGGCCGAAGAACGCGAAGTGGACGCCGAAGTGCTCGTCCTCCCAGGCGTCGGGCCCGGAGTCGGCGAGCAGTTCCTCGAAGCGCTGCTTGCCTTCGGGGGAGAGCCGGTAGACGGTCTTGGACCGCTTGCCGTTGAGCGCGGTGGCCGGGACGTACTCGACGTCCGGGTTGTCCTCGACCAGGAAACCCTGGGCGACCAGGCTCTTCAGGCACGGGTAGAGCGTTCCGTACGAGAACGCCCGCAACGTTCCGAGCAGGACGTTGAGCCGCTTGCGCAGCTCGTAGCCGTGCATCGGGGCGTCGTGGAGCAGACCGAGAACGGCGAACTCCAGCACTCCTGAGCGCCTGCCCATTGCCGTCGTCCTCCTTCCTCTCGGCCGTCGTCCGGCCGCTGCATCGGGCGGTATGCCGCGTCGATGTATCGGCTCGATATATCGAGAACAGTAAACCGGGCCCTCGGAACGGGCAAGGGGGGCACGCGTGAAGGTGATCACAAGCCGACGCGCAGGAGTGATTGGCAACGGGCGTGTAATGATCTGCTGCCGTTTTGCGGTCATTGGGGACTGATGCCCGATTAGTTGGGATTCCCGGCTGCGTACGCTGTCGCGTGTGCACGAGGACCACCTCCGGGGTTAGGGCGGTTGGCGGGCATCGGACGTGAACCCTGCCTTCAGGCTGGAACCGCCTGGCGAGGAGTGGCTGCAACATGAGTGAACGACGGCGAAGGACGCCCAGCCCGGGCGGTGACGGGCAGCAGCCCCCGGGTGGTGGTGGCCGTCAGGGCGGACCCGGCCGGGACGAGGTGAGCTCGGACGGCATCGGCCGCCGGCGCCCCCCGGGCGAACGGGAGACCGCTCAGCAGCCCCGGATGGGCCGCGCCGAGATGCGCAAGGCCGCCCAGAAGGGCGGCAAGGGCGGCCGGCGCGGTGCTGCCGCCGCCTCCGCGTCCGCGGCCGCCGCCGCAGGCCCCGGCAAGAAGCGGTTCATCGACTACCCGCGGTTCGGCAAGACCGGCGTCCGGCGCTGGCTGCCGTCCTGGCGGCAGTGGCTGAGCGGCTTCCTGATCTTCTTCGCCACCTGCGTGGGCGGGGTGTTCTACCTCTACCAGACCACTGAGATCCCGCAGCTCAAGGATCTGATGAAGGACCAGAACACGATCTACTACTGGGCCGACGGCTCGGAGATGACCCGCAAGGGTGAGACCAACCGTCAGATCGTCGAGCTCTCCGACATCAGCCCCAACCTGCAGAACGCCGTGATCGCGGCGGAGAACCAGACCTTCCGCGAGGACAGCGGCATCGACCCCAAGGGCATGCTCCGCGCCGTCTACAACATGGCCAAGGGCGGCGAGACCCAGGGCGCCTCGACGATCACCCAGCAGTACGTGAAGAACGCGTACCTCAGCCAGGAGCAGACCCTCAGCCGCAAGCTGAAGGAGTTCTTCATCACGCTGAAGATCAATCAGAAGATGCAGAAACCGGACATCCTCAAGGGGTACCTGAACACCAGCTGGTTCGGTCGAGGCTCGAACGGCGCCCAGGCCGCGGCGCAGGCCTACTACGGGGTCGACGCCAAGGACCTCGACCTCTGTCAGAGCGCCATGCTGGCCGGCCTGTTGAAGGGCGCGTCGTACTACGACCCCAGCAACCCGGCCAACAAGGAGCGGGCCCAGGGGCGGTGGGCCTGGATCCTCGAGAACATGGTGAAGACCAAGGCCATCACCCCGGAGGAGCGGGCGAAGTGCGCCACCTTCCCCGACCCGATCCCGCAGAAGCCCAGCTCCAACATGAACGGTGAGGTCAGCTACCTGGTCGACACCGCCAACAAGTACCTGATGGCCACCGACAAGACGATCACCCAGCAGATGATCGACAAGGGCGGTCTGAAGGTCTACACCACCTTCGAGAAGGACAAGGTCGACGCCCTGAAGAAGGCCGTCGACGACGTCAAGGGCGAGAACCTCAACGCCCAGAAGCGCCCCAACAACGACACCTTCATCCAGTTCGGCTCCGCCAGCATCCGCCCCGGCGACGGCGCGATCGTCGCCCTCTACGGCGGCGACGGCGTGGAGAACGGCCACTTCGACAACAACGCCGACGCCATCGGCGTCCAGGTCGGCTCGACCTTCAAGCCCTTCGTGCTGGCGACCGCCATGCAGATCGGCGTCCAGACGGCCACCGACGACAAGGGCAAGCCGAAGCGGATCAACGCCGACAGCCGCTACCTGTCCGACGACATGTCCGAGATCCGCAAGCCGGACGGCTCGCTGGTGATCGGCGACGACGGCAAGCCCTACCGGCAGAAGAACGAGGACTCCGGCAAGCGCGGTTACGTCTCGCTGCGGGCGGCCATGCAGAACTCGTTCAACGTGCCCTTCGTCCAGCTCAACCAGGACGTCGGCGGTCAGAACGTGGCCAACATCGCCGAGCAGATGGGCGTCAGGAAGGAGAGCTTCGCCGACCCGAAGACCCCGACCTTCGCCCTCGGCACCTCCACCATCAGCCCGATCCGGATGGCCACCGCCTACGGCACCCTGGCGGCCAGCGGCAAGGAGGCCGAGCCCTACTCGGTCACCAAGGTCGAGGTGAACGGCATCGAGCGCCCGGGCTTCGGCAAGAAGGACCCCCGGGTCGCCCTGGAGCCGGCCGTCGCGGACAACGTCACCGACGTGCTGGTGAACGTGGTGAAGAACGGTACCGGTTTCAAGGCCAAGGAGCTGGGCCGCCCGGTGGCCGGCAAGACCGGTACCACCGACCAGAACAAGTCGGCCTGGTGGGTCGGCTACACCCCGCAGCTGGTGACCAGCGTCGCGATGTGGCGCGAGGACCCGAGCAAGCACGAGCGGCTGTCGCTCAACGGCACCGGCGGCAAGGAGTCCATCCACGGTGGTGACATCCCGACCGACGTCTTCACCCGGTACATGAAGGCCGCGCTGGCCAACGAGAAGAAGATGGACTTCCCGACCCCGCAGCCGGTCGGCACCGAGGTGGACTCCTCCGGCGCCCCGGTCTCGCCGAGCATGACGCCCACGCCGACGACGAGCGACACCCCGTCGGCCCCGCCCGCGACCCAGCCGGCCAACAACCAGCCGCCGCCGACCAACAACAACCAGCCGCAGCCGCCCGTGTCCAGCCAGGGCCCGGGCTGTGTCCCGGGCGTGGACTGCCCGGGCACGCAGCCGAGCCAGACGTCGACGCACAAGACGACCAACCCCGGTCCGACGAGCAGCTGCGGCCTCCTCGGCTGCAGCACGCCCCCGCCCACGGCGCCGCCGACGGACCCCCCGCCGACGACCACCAAGCCGAGCGGCAGGCCGTCGACACCGTCCTCGACCGGCAACGGGCTGTTGCCCTGACCACCACCCGCTGAGCGGATGAACCGAACGGCGGTGGGGGGGGGGGGGGGGGGGGGGGGGGGCGGACCGTTCTCTCGTGCTTTTTTTCTCCCTGGGGGGCGGGGTAGGCGGAAGG
>NZ_JBWKER010000070.1:0-14143 GCF_056435345.1 Kitasatospora sp. NPDC043950 | reverse complement strand
CCTTCCCCCATCCCCCCCCCTCCCCCCCCCCCCCCCCCCCCCCCCCCACCCCACCCCCCCCCCCCCCCCCCCCCCCCCCCCCCCCCCCCCCCCACCGCCGTTTCGTCATGATTCGCCGTGCCGCCGGGCGACGGAGGCCGGGCCCGTTGCGGGGTCCTCCTCGTCCCGGTGGGGCCGGTGCGGCAGGATGTCCGGCATGACGTCGAGCGATCGTGACGAATCCGCAGGGCCGGCCGGGCCCGGCGACGCCGCAGGACCGGTCGGGCCGGCCGTCGCCACGGCCGCGCCGCCGGTCAACACCGTGGTCGTCCCGGCCGACGAGGACCCGGTGGCGGCGGCCGGCAGCGAGGTGATCGGCGGCCCGCCCGGCCGCCGGGCGCTGCTGGGCGTCTCCTGGTGGATCCCGGCGCGCTTCCTGGCGCTGGCGGTGATCGTGATCTCGGTGCTCGGCATGGTGCAGAAGGCGCCCTGCTACAACCAGGCCTGGTTCCAGCCGGGTTCGCCGCAGTACATCCACGCCTGCTACAGCGACATCCCGCACCTGTTCTCCGGCCGCGGCTTCTCGGCCGGGCTGCACCCGTACGTGGACCGCGTCCCGGGCACCTCGGGGGATCTGCAGTACCTCGAATACCCGGTGCTGACCGGCCTGTTCATGCAGGTCGCGGCCTGGCTGACGCCCGGCGCCGGCACCGCGCAGGACCAGGAGCGGTGGTTCTGGGCGATCAACGCGGGGCTGCTGATGGCCTGCGCGGTGGTCGCCGTGGTGGCGCTCTCGCGCACCCACCGCCGCCGCCCCTGGGACGCCCTGCTGTTCGCGCTCGCGCCCGTCCTGCTGCTGAACGGCACGGTCAACTGGGACCTCCTCGCGGTCGCGCTGGCCGCCGTGGCGATGGCCTGGTGGTCCGGCTCCCGGCCCGGCTGGGCGGGTGTCTTCATCGGCCTGGCCACCGCGGCCAAGCTCTACCCGGTGCTGCTGATCGGCCCGCTGCTGGTGCTCTGCTGGCGGGCCGGGAAGTGGCGCGAGTTCCGGGTGATGCTGGCCGGCGCGGCCGGCTCCTGGCTGCTGGTCAACCTGCCGATCATGGCGGCCAACTGGCAGGGCTGGTCGACCTTCTACGTGTTCAGCAAGCACCGCGCCGAGGACTACGGCTCGTTCTGGCTGATCCTGATGCAGAGCCGGGGCACGGGGCTGGCCGACCTCGACCTCTACATCGGTGTGCTGATGGTCCTCGGCTGCCTGGCCATAGCGTGGCTCGGCTTCTCGGCGCCCCGCCGCCCGCGCTTCGCGCAGCTGGCCTTCCTGGTGGTCGCCCTGTTCGTGCTGGTCAACAAGGTGTACTCGCCGCAGTACGCGCTCTGGCTGCTGCCGCTCGCGGTGCTGGCCCGGCCGCGCTGGCGGGACTTCCTGATCTGGCAGGCCTGCGAGGTGCTGTACACCCTGGGCATCTGGTCCCACCTGGGCTTCGTCACCGGGCCCAAGCAGCACGGGATCGGCGAGGCCTGGTACCACTTCGCGGTCGTGCTGCACCTGCTGGGCACGCTCTACCTGGTGGTCATGGTGGTCCGCGACGCCCTGCAGCCGGACCGCGACCCGGTGCGCTGGGACGGCAGCGACGACCCGTCGGGCGGGGTGCTCGACCGGGCCCCGGACGTGTTCGTGCTCGGCACCGCCCGGACGCTGCGCGAGGAGGAGAGCTACGCCGGATACGCGCCGGCCGGCTCCGAGCAGTGGCTGGACGAGCCAGGACTGCCGGAACCGGCCGAGAAGGCGTAGGCGCTCACGGGCGCTTCGGTCGCTCTAGCGGTCCACCACGCGGTCGAAGTGCGTGGTGGTGTGCCGGACCTGGAGGCCGAGCTCCTCGCCGATCGCGGGGGGCTTGGTCTCGCCGTCCAGGAACAGTAGTGAGACCTGCATGTGCGGCGGCTCGGCGAACCAGAGCTGCTTGCCGGCCCAGTGGAACGGCGACTTGGTCTTGTTGACGGTCGCCAGGCCGGCCCGGGCGATGCCCTTGGCCCGGGAGGCCATGGTCTGCACGTACTTGGGCGCCTCCAGGCCGATGCCGTGCGCGGTGCCGCCGGCCACCACCACGATGTGGCCGTCGGCCGGCGCCGGGTGCTGGCGGTAGCCGTAGCGGTCGCCCTTCTTCACCGGGGTGACGTCCAGCACCGTGGCCCGGACCTCCAGCGCACCGTGGTCGCCCAGCCAGAGCCGGGTGCCGATCCGGGCCCGGAAGACGATGTCCGGGTAGCGCTGGGCCAGCTGCTCCATGCCGGCCGCGCCGAGGTGGCTGACGTACACGGTGTGCACCGGCACCCCGGCCGCCCGGGCGGTGTCCACCCAGTGGACGACCTCCTCGGTCGGGCTGGAGCCGTCCGGCCGGTCCATCGGCAGGTGCAGCGCCAGGCCCTCGAAGGCGACGCCGTCCAGCTCGGCGGCGACGGCCGTGAGGTCGGCGGCGCTCACCCCGTGGCGGCGCATGGAGGTCATGCACTCCACCACCACCCGGGCGCCGCGCAGCGCCCGCAGCGCGTCCAGGTTCGCCACCGTCCGGATCACCCGGGCGTGCGGCAGCGGCAGGACCTCCTCGCCGACCCGGTACGGGGTGAGCACCAGCAGCTCGCCGCCGTACCACTCGGCGGCGTCGGCCGCCTCGTACGCGGTGCCGACGGCCAGCACACCGGTGCCCAGCAGCGTCGCCTCCTCGGCCAGCCGGTGGTTGCCCAGGCCGTAGCCGTTCCCCTTGGCGACCGGCACCAGGCCGGGGAACTCGGCGAGGACGGAGCGCTGGTGGGTGCGCCAGCGTTCGGTGTCGAGGTAGAGCGACAGCGTCATCGGGTCAGCCTCCTCAGCGGCGGGACATGTAGAGGTCGAGGGCCTTGTGCAGCAGCTTGTTGAGCGGGAAGTCCCACTCGCCGAGGTACTCGGCGGCCTGGCCGCCGGTGCCGACCTTGAACTGGATCAGGCCGAACAGGTGGTCGTTCTCGTCCAGGGTGTCGCTGATGCCGCGCAGGTCGTAGACGCCGCCGCCGAGCGCGTAGGAGTCGCGCATCATCCGCCACTGGATCGCGTTGGACGGCTTGACCTCGCGCTTGTGGTTGGCCGAGGCGCCGTAGGAGTACCAGACGTGCTCGCCGACCACCAGCATCGTGGTCGCGGCCAGCGGCTCGCCGTCGTGGTAGGCGATGTAGAGCCGCATCCGGTTCTGGTCCTCGGCGGTGAGGGCCTTCCACATCCGCTGGAAGTAGGACAGCGGGCGCGGGGTGAACTTGTCGCGCTCGGCGGTCACCAGGTAGAGCTGGTGGAAGATCGGCAGCTCGTCGTAGCCGCCCTGGTACACCTCGACGCCGCTCTTCTCGGCCTTCTTGATGTTGCGGCGCCAGAGCTGGTTGAAGTTCTTGTGGATGTCGTCCAGCGAGCGGTTGGCCAGCGGCACCTGGAACACGTAGCGCGGCTGGACGTCGCCGAAGCCGGCGCCGCCGTCCTCGCCCTGCAGCCAGCCGGCCTTGCGCAGCCGGTCGGCCACCTCGAAGGCGCGCGCCTCGTACCAGTCGGCCTCGACGTCGCGCAGGCGCTTGGCCTGCTTGCCGGCGATGGCCTCCTTGATGGTGGGGGCGTTCCAGCGGCGGATGACGATCGGCGGGCCCATCTTGACCGAGAACGCGCCCTGCGACTTGAGGTGGGCGAGCATCGGGGAGAGCCAGCGGTCGAGGTCCCGGTCGAACCAGTCGATGACCGGGCCCTCGGGCAGGTAGGCGAGGTAGCGCTTGAGCTTGGGCAGCTGCCGGTAGAGCACCAGGCCGGCGCCGACGAGCTGGTTGGCCTCGTCGAACCAGCCGATCGACTCCGAACGCCACTCGGCCTTCACGTCGCCCCACGACGGCACCTGCATGTGGCTGGCCGAGGCGCGGCTCCTGATGAAGGCGAGGTGCTCCTCGCGGGTGATCGTCCTCAGGCGCAGGCTCATTGCTCGGTGCTCCTCGTCGGTCGGGCTGCGGTGGGCCCAGGTTCTCGGGCTGACCCTATCGTCCGGGGCCCGGGCGCCCGCCGCTGCGGGCGCGACGGCGCCCCCGTCGCGTACCTGTCTCCTTGCAGATACGCCACGGGGGCGCCGAGGGTTCCGGAACGGTGCGACCGGGGCGGCTCAGCCCCAGAGGCCGCCCCGGGCGATGCCGAGGTAGAAGCCGATGGCGGAGGCGCCGAGCGTGATCATCAGCACGAAGCGCTCGGCCGTGGTGACCGAGACGAACATGCCGAGCAGCCCCGTGATGATCCCGAACAGACCGGTCCACGAGGTCAGCAGGTGCAGGTTGTGGAAGAACGAGGTGGTGAAGGCGATCACGCCCAGCACGGCGGTGAGGCCCACCAGGGCGTTCTCGCGGGGGTGCGGGTGGCCGTCGGTGTTCAGTGTGAGCGCGGGCATGCGGTGGACGGACTGGGCCATGAGTCCCACCTCCTGGCGTGGAGACGAACGGGCAGGAATCCCGTTCCGTCCAGATTGCGGCGGTTGGGCCGGTCTCACAACCCCTATGCGTTTTGTTCGGCCGTCCGGGTGCGGGTAGGCTGTGCCGTCTGCACTGGTGTAGTTGTGCCCCCTTGCGCCCTCTTCCGGGCGACCACCCCGTCGGGTGAGCGGGGCCCGATTGTCGGACCCGGCCGCTACGGTGGCCGGTGTCGTCACTGCTCCGGTGCCGACGCTGCACAACCCTCCTGCCACGGAGAGACCGTGGCCGTTGAGTCCAAAGGAGGTGGGTTACCCATGCGTCACTACGAGGTGATGGTCATCCTCGACCCCTCGGTCGAGGAGCGCGCTGTCTCCCCCCTGATCGAGAACTTCCTCACCGTCGTCCGGAACGCCGGCGGCAAGGTGGAGAAGGTCGACACCTGGGGTCGTCGCCGTCTGGCTTACGAGATCAACAAGCAGTCCGAGGGCATCTACTCGGTCATCGACCTGAAGGCCACGCCTGAGGTCGTCAAGGAGCTCGACCGCCAGATGGGCCTGAGCGAGTCGGTTCTGCGGACCAAGGTCCTGCGCCCGGACACCCACTGAGCCACCTCTGAGGCCTTCGGGTCTCGGGTAGCTCGCGTCCGCTGTTTCACGTGAAACAGCGGTGAACGGACATCTTCCCGAGAGGTCATCACCACCATGGCAGGCGAGACCGTCATCACCCTCGTCGGCAATCTCGTCGACGACCCCGAGCTGCGCTTCACCCCGTCGGGTGCGGCGGTCGCGAAGTTCCGTATCGCGTCCACCCCCCGCACCTTCGACCGTCAGACGAACGAGTGGAAGGACGGCGAGAGCCTCTTCCTCACGTGCAACGTCTGGCGGCAGCCGGCGGAGAACGTGGCCGAGTCGCTGCAGCGCGGCATGCGCGTCATCGTGCAGGGCCGACTGCGCCAGCGGTCTTACGAGACCAAGGAAGGCGAGAAGCGGACGGTCTTCGAGGTCGAGGTCGACGAGGTCGGCCCGAGCCTGCGCTCGGCGACCGCGAAGGTCACCCGGGCCAACCGGTCCGGTGGCCCCGGCGGCTCCGGTGGCGGCTTCGGCGGCCAGCAGGGCGGCGCCGGTGGCCAGCAGGGCGGCTGGGGCGGCGGTGGCGGCCAGCAGGGCGGCGGCAGCTGGGGTGGAAACTCCGGCGGCGGCGGCCAGTCCGGCCCCTCCGACGACCCGTGGGCGTCCAGCACTCCGTCCGGCGGCCAGCAGGGCGGCGGCAGCTGGGGCGCCCCGTCCGGTGGCGGCTTCTCGGAAGAGCCCCCGTTCTAAGAGCTGACAGATTTCGTGCGGCCCGGCCGCCGGCGTCCTGAGGACGCCGGCCGGGCCGTGAACCCCAAATGGAGCACACAATGGCGAAGCCGCCTGCTCGCAAGCCGAAGAAGAAGGTTTGCGTCTTCTGCAAGGACAAGGTCAACTACGTTGACTACAAGGACACGAACCTGCTGCGGAAGTTCATCTCCGACCGTGGCAAGATCCGTGCCCGCCGGGTCACCGGCAACTGCACCCAGCACCAGCGTGACGTCGCCACGGCCGTGAAGAACAGCCGTGAGATGGCGCTGCTGCCCTACACCAGCACCGCGCGCTAAGAGAGGGTGACCAAGTAATGAAGATCATCCTCACGCACGAGGTGCCGGGTCTCGGCTCCGCCGGCGAGGTCGTCGAGGTCAAGGACGGCTACGCCCGCAACTACCTGGTTCCGCGTGGCTACGCCATCCGCTGGACCAAGGGCGGCCAGAAGGACGTCGACGCGATCCGTCGCGCCCGCAAGATCCACGAGATCCAGACCCTTGAGGCCGCCAACGAGGTCAAGGGCAAGCTCGAGGGCGTCCAGGTCAAGCTGGCCGTTCGCTCGGGCGACGCCGGCCGTCTGTTCGGTTCGGTGACCCAGGCCGACGTCGTGGAGGCCATCAAGGCCGCCGGCGGCCCGGCCGTGGACAAGCGCGCCGTCGCGATCGCCTCGCCGATCAAGACCGTGGGCACCCACAAGGTCTCGGTCAAGCTGCACGCCGACGTCCAGGCCAACCTCGACGTCGCCGTCGTCGCTGCCTGAGTTCCGTAGCAGTGGCCTGAGGGCCGGACTCCTCCGGGAGTCCGGCCCTCGGTCGTGTTCCGGCGCGTTCGGTGCTGGAGCATTCGCTGCCGGCGCCCTCGGCCCCGGCGCCGTCAGCCCCGGACGGCCCCGGTGACCAGCCAGCGGCCGCCGCGCGCCCGCCCGACCAGGAAGGCCGCGCGGACCAGCATGAACAGGTTCATCGCCCACCACAGTCCGGCCAGCCCGGTGCCGGTGGCCGGCACCGCGATCGCCGCCGGGGTGAACACCGCCAGGGTCGCGATCGCCGCCCAGGCCAGGTAGGGGCCGTCCCCGGCGCCCATCAGCACCCCGTCCAGCACGAAGACCAGGCCGGCGACCGGCTGGCTGAGCGCGAGCAGCAGCAGGGCGGTGTCCAACTGCCCCTGCACCGCCGGATCGGGCGTGAACAGCGGGACGTACAGCGGGCGGGCGGCCACCACCAGCAGTCCCAGCAGCACGCCCGAGCCGATGCCCCACTCGACCATCCGGCGGGTGGCGGCCCTGGCGCCCGGGACGTCCTCGGCGCCCAGGTAGCGGCCGATGATCGCCTGGCCGGCGATCGCGATGGCGTCCAGGGCGAAGGCCAGGAAGCTGAACAGCGTCATGGTGATCTGGTGCGCGGCCACCTGGTCGTCGCCCAGCCGGGCGGCCACCGCAGTGGCGATCATCAGCACCGCGCGCAGGCTGACCGTCCGGACCAGCAGCGGACCGCCCGCCCTCGCACTGGCCCGGATGCCGGCCGCGTCCGGCCGCAGCGAGGCGTGCTCGCGCCGCGCCCCGCGCACCACCACGACCAGGTAGACGGCGGCCATCCCGGTCTGCGCGAGCACGGTGCCCCAGGCCGAGCCGGCCACCCCGAGCCCGGCGCCGTACACCAGGCCGGCGTTCAGGCCGATGTTGGCGGTGAAGCCCGCGATCGCCACCAGCAGCGGCGTGCGGGTGTCCTGGAGGCCGCGCAGCACGCCGGTGGCGGCCATCACCATGAGCATCGCGGGGATGCCCAGGGCGCTGATCCGCAGGTACGTCACGGCGTAGGGGGCGGCGGTCTCCGAGGCCCCCAGGACGTCGGCCGCCCAGGGGGCCAGCAGCACGGTGAGCAGCACCACCGGGACGGCCAGGCCGAGGGCGAGCCAGATGCCGTCGACGCCCTGCTGGACGGCGCCGCGGCGGTCCCCGGCACCGATCCGGCGGGCCACCGCCGCGGTGGTGGCGTAGGCGAGGAAGACGAACACGCCGGTCGCGGTGGACAGTGCGGCGGCGGCGACGCCGACCCCGGCCAGCTGCGGGGTGCCGAGGTGGCCGACGATCGCCGAGTCGGCCATCAGGAACAGTGGTTCGGCGACCAGCGCGCCGAAGGCCGGGACGGCCAGTGCGAGGATCTCCCGGTCGTGCCGGCGTCTGGAGGGGGTCGGGGCTGCGGGAGGGGCGGTCATGGGCTCCAGGCTACTCATCCACAGGTAATGACTGCTAGTGGCAGTTGGCCATTACTCGAATTCTTGAGCGAGGCGCTCGGCCCGCTTCGCGCCCGCGGGCGTCCGGCTGCGTGTGAAGAATTTCTCATGCACAGGCCCGGTAAGAGGTAATACCTGGTCAACAGGTTGACGGTGGACAGATGGTCTGGTTATCCACAGGGCCTTCCACAGGGGCGTCCACAGCTTTGCGGCACTTCTCCACAGCCCAGGGCCGCTCGTCCACACCCCCTGTGGATAACCGCCTTGGCTGAACGGCTCCCGGCGCCTTAGCGTGGGCCCTCCGCCCGACACTCCCGCCCGCCCCGGCGTCCGATTTGTCGGTGCCGTGGCGTACAAAGAGGAGCGGCTCCGCTCCACCCAGCCACCGGCAAGGCCCGCTCCAACTCGCACCACTCGCTGATCGGGGAACACGCGTGACCGGCCCCCAGTACGACGACCACGACGCCCCGCCGCCGGAGGAGGACTGGCAGCCCGCCGAGGACCCCTTCCCGGCCGGCGCCTTCGACGACGCGTCCTTCCCCGACGGGCCCGGCGACCGGCTCCCGGTCTCCCGCAGCCGCTCCGGCCAGGGCGGCGGCCGGGAGGGCAACCGGGACGGCGGCGGTCGCGAGGGCGGCTTCCAGAAGGGCGGCAAGGGCGGCCGGAGCGGCTCCCAGCGCGACGGTTCGCAGAGCGGTGGCGGCGGCTGGCAGCGCCGCGACGACGAGGGCCAGGGCGGCGTGGACGGCTTCGAGCGCGTCCCCCCGCAGGACCTCGCGGCCGAGCAGTCCGTCCTCGGCGGCATGCTGCTCTCCAAGGACGCCATCGCCGACGTGGTCGAGGTGCTCAAGCCGGCCGACTACTACCGGCCCGCGCACGAGATGGTCCACGGTGCGATCCTCGACCTGTACGCCCGCGGCGAGCCGGCCGACCCGATCACCGTGGCCGGCGAGCTCACCAAGCGTGGCGAGCTCCAGCGCGTCGGCGGCGCCTCCTACCTGCACACCCTGGTCAACTCCGTCCCGACCGCCGCCAACGCCGAGTACTACGCCCAGATCGTCCACGAGCGCGCCGTCCTGCGCCGTCTGGTCGAGGCCGGCACCCGGATCGCCGGCATGGGCTACGCGGCCGAGGGCGACGTCGACGAGATCGTCAACGCCGCCCAGGCGGAGATCTACGCCGTCACCGAGCAGCGCACCAACGAGGACTACGCGCCGCTCGCCGACATCATGGAGGGCGCCCTCGACGAGATCGAGGCGATCGGCTCCCGCAACGGCCAGATGTCCGGCGTCCCGACCGGCTTCGCCGACTTCGACGCGCTCACCAACGGCCTCCACCCCGGCCAGATGATCGTGATCGCGGCCCGCCCCGCGATGGGCAAGTCGACGCTGGCGCTGGACTTCGCCCGCGCCTGCTCGATCCAGAACAAGCTGCCGAGCGTGATCTTCTCGCTCGAAATGGGCCGCAACGAGATCGCCATGCGCCTGCTGTCCGCCGAGGCCCGGGTCGCGCTGCACCACATGCGCTCCGGGAACATGACGGACGACGACTGGACCCGCGTCGCCCGCCGGATGCCCGACGTCAGCGAGGCACCGCTGTTCATCGACGACTCCCCGAACCTGTCGATGATGGAGATCCGGGCCAAGTGCCGCCGGCTCAAGCAGCGCAACGACATCAAGCTGGTCGTCATCGACTACCTCCAGCTGATGCAGTCCGGCGGCTCCCGCCGGGCGGAGAACCGCCAGCAGGAGGTCTCCGACATGTCGCGAAACCTGAAGCTGCTGGCCAAGGAGCTGGAAGTCCCGGTCATCGCGCTCTCCCAGCTGAACCGTGGCCCCGAGCAGCGCACCGACAAGCGGCCGATGGTCTCCGACCTGCGCGAGTCCGGCTCGATCGAGCAGGACGCCGACATGGTCATCCTGCTCCACCGTGAGGACGCCTACGAGAAGGAGTCCCCGCGCGCCGGTGAGGCCGACCTGATCGTCGCCAAGCACCGTAACGGCCCCACCGCCACCATCACGGTGGCCTTCCAGGGCCACTACTCGCGCTTCGTCGACATGACCCGGGACTAGGAGCGGCCGGGGGGCATCGGGGGGCCTCGTCCGACCGTCACCGAGGCGAACGCATCAGTGTGATGAGCTACTGTCCGTGCGGTGAAAACGATACGACAGCTGTCCGCCCGCCGGGCCGGGGGAAGCAAGCAGGCTCGGGCGGGCGGGTCGGCCAGTCGGCTGGGCTGGCTCGACGCGCTTCGCGGCGTGGCCGCCCTGGTGGTGGCGCTCCACCACTTCGACGTCCTGAAGATGCTGCCGGACGGGGTGGCGTCCTTCATCTGGTGGCACGCGGACCTGGGCCTCTACGGCGTCATGCTGTTCTTCCTGGTCAGCGGTTACATCATCCCGGCCTCGCTGGAGCGCCGCGGGGACGTGCGGGCGTTCTGGATCGGACGGATCTTCCGGCTCTGGCCGCCGGTGATCATCGGTATCACGGTGGCGCTGGCCATCATCCCGAAGGGCGACGGCTCGGTCGCGCTCTTCGCCACCGATCACGACCTGATCTACGTGGCCGCCAACTCGACCATGCTGCAGGACTTCATGGGCGTCTGGAACGGCCTGGGCGTCATGTGGACCCTCAGCTACGAGATGGTCTTCTACTACATGGTCACCGCGCTCTTCACGGTCGGCCAGCACCGCCGCAGCGGCCCGATCGCGGTCGGCTTCGCCGGCGTGGCGCTGCTCTTCGGCACCTCCATCGCCTCCCACACGCTGACCAGCGACATCACCTCGACCCGCAACCTGGTCTGGGGCTCCGTCCTGATCGTGCTGTTCGGCTTCGCCTGCGTGCTGAGCGGCCGGCCGAACCTGACCCGGGTCGGGGCGATCACGCTCGGTCTGCTGGGCTTCGTGCTGATGTACAACAACAGCCGGGCCCCGATGTTCGAGACCCTGATGATCTTCGCGACGATGTTCGCGGGCACCGCGATCTACCGGGCCGAGAACCGCCAGATCGACCGCCTCCAGGCGATCCTGTGCTGCGGCTTCGTGGTCGTCGCGGGGGTGGCCGTCGCCTGGATGTACAACCGTGACGGCATGGAGCAGAACACCTGGACGGCCGGCTGGATGGCCTGGGCCGGCTCCTACCTCGGGGCCTGGATCACGTTCGGCATCGGCATGGCGCTGCGCAAGCGCCGCTTCCCGAAGCCGCTCACCTGGCTCGGCGGGATCAGCTTCTCGCTCTACCTGCTGCACGTCCCGCTGGTGCACACCATCCAGCCGCTGCTGCACGTGCCCAAGGTGCCGCCGACGACCGGCGGCAAGCTGATCTGGACGGCCGAGTACCTCGTCGTAATCATGCTGGCGAGCTGGGTGATGTACCGGCTGGTGGAGCTGCCCGTGCAGAAGCTGGGCCGCAAGGTGGCCAAGGCGGTCGAGCGCCGCTGGCCGGGCGGTGCCCCGCAGCCGGCGGTCGCCGCGTCGATCGGGGTGCCCGCGACCGGCGAGGCCGCCGGGGCTGTTCCGGCTCAGTCCGGGGAGAAGGGCCAGGGCGGGGGCCAGGATCAGGAACAGGTGCCGGTCGAGGTCGGAGCCGGCGGCCCGGGGCAACGGGTCGGCTGACCGCCGCACGGACACACCGAGGGCTCGCCTCCCACTGGGGAGGCGAGCCCTCGGCGCGTGGCCCCCGGGCGCCGTCAGACGGTGACGGTGGCGCGGAAGAGGGTCGTGGCGGTGCCGGACAGCCGGGTGGGGGTGCCGGTGGCGGGGAGGAAGGCCGACCGGCCGCGGGCGAGGTCCAGGGTGCTGCCGTCGGCAGCGGTGAGCCGGGCGGTGCCCTCGGTGCAGAGCAGGATCTGCGGGGCGCGGCCGTCGATCTCGCGGTCCCGGCCGTCCAGGACGAAGCGGGAGAGCCGGAACTCGTCGATCGGGACGGGGTAGAGCTCCTCGCCGGCGGTGCCGTCGACCGGGCGGGGGTGCAGCAGCTCGGGGGCGCCGGCCTCGAAGACCAGGACCTTCAGCAGCTCGGGCAGGTCGATGTGCTTGGGGGTGAGGCCGGCCCGCAGCACGTTGTCGGAGTTGGCCTGGAGTTCGACGCAGGCACCCGCCAGGTAGGCGTGCGGCACGCCGGCGTCCAGGTAGAGCGCCTCGCCGGCCCGGAGCCGGAAGTGGTTGAGCAGCAGGGCGGCGATCAGGCCGCGGTCCTCCGGGAAGTCCTCGGCGATCCGGGCGTACGGCCCGTAGTCGCCGGCCGGGTCGGTGCGGGCCAGGGCCTCGGCCGTCTCCCGGACGGTCTCCTCGGCGGCCTTCCCGTCCATGGTGAGGATGGCGGCCAGCGTGCCGCGCAGCGCCTCGGCCTCGTCCTCGACGGCCAGCAGGTCGATCAGCGGGCCGAGCCCGGGCACCGCGAGCCCGGCCATCAGCCCGGCCGCCTCGGCGGGCCGCCGGAAGCCGCAGAGCCCCTCGAAGGCGCCCAGCGCGCAGACCATCTCGGGCTTGTGGTTGGCGTCGCGGTAGCTCCGCTCGGGGGCGTCCAGCGGGACGCCGAGGGCGTTCTCGGCGGCGAACCCGGCGCGGGCCTGCGCGATCGTGGGGTGGGCCTGGATGGACAGCGGGATGCCCGCGGTCAGGATCTTGAACAGGAACGGCAGGGTCGGACCGAACCTGGCGACGGTCGCGGCGCCGAGCTCGCCCTCGGGGTCGGCCGCGATCAGCTCGTCCAGCCGGCGGGGCCCCTCGCCCCGGTCGGCCCGGGACGGGTCGCCGGGGTGGGCGCCCATCCACAGCTCGGCCTGCGGTTCGCCGGTCGGCTCCTGCCCGAGCAGTTCGGGCAGGGCGGTCAGCGACCCCCAGGCGTACGGGCGGACGGTGTTGATGAGCCTGTCCATGCGCGCGGTCCTACTCCTTCGCTGGGTGGCGGGTGTGCCGGATCGTCGGGGCAACGGGCCCGGCGGTGCGGGGGGCCGGGCACGGGCAAGGTCATCGACCCTAGCCGACCGGTGTCGCCCGCGAGGAAACGACGGGTACCGGAGGGGAGTGCCCTGGCCGGACCGGTGGTTCCCGGGCGCGGTAGTAGGATGCCAGGACGCAGTAGTCTCCGCCCTGCACAGCAGTTTCCACCGTGGTCACCCCGTCGGCGGGCTGCCGGCGGAGCCGCGTTCCAGAGTGCGGGCGATGGTGTTCTGACACTCCCCGCCATCGGCCGAGAGGTTTGTACGTGACCGTGAACCAGCAGAGTTTTGCTGATCTCGGCAGGGTCCTGGTGATCATTCCGACCTACAACGAGGCGGAGAACGTCGAGCGGATCGTCGGCCGGGTGCGGGCGGCGGTCCCCGAGGCCCACGTGCTGGTCGCCGACGACAACAGCCCCGACGGCACCGGCGAACTGGCCGACAAGCTGTCCGCCGAGGACCCGAACGTGCACGTCATGCACCGCAAGGGCAAGGAGGGCCTGGGCGCCGCCTACCTCGCGGGCTTCCGTTGGGGCATCGACCACGGCTACGACGTCCTGGTCGAGATGGACGCGGACGGCTCGCACCAGCCCGAGGAGCTGGACCGACTGCTGGGCGCGCTGCGCGGCGCCGACCTGGTGCTGGGCTCGCGCTGGGTGCCGGGCGGCCGGGTGGTGAACTGGCCGAAGTCGCGCCTGCTGCTCTCCCGCGGTGGCTCGACCTACTCGCGGCTGGCGCTGGGCGTGCCGATCCGGGACGTCACCGGCGGCTACCGGGCGTTCCGCAAGGAGACCCTGCTGGGCCTGGGCATGGACGAGGTGGCCTCGGCCGGGTACTGCTTCCAGGTCGACCTGGCCTGGCGCACGGTGAAGGCCGGGTTCAAGGTGGCCGAGGTGCCGATCACCTTCGTCGAGCGCGAGCTGGGCGCGTCCAAGATGAGCCGCAACATCGTGGTCGAGGCGCTGTGGCGGGTGACCGCCTGGGGCGTCTCCGACCGGCTGGCCCGCCTGCGCGGCGCGGTCAAGCGCTGACCTCCACGACGTAACCGCCCGGGGCCCGTCCGTCGTCACGACGGACGGGCCCCCGGCCGTTGCCGTTCCCCGTGGCAGGCCGCACACCACCCCCGGGCCCAGTCCTTTTTACTCTAGTTGTGACTCAGGCGGTTGGCGCGTCTCCCCCGGTGGGT
>NZ_JBWKER010000069.1:0-35439 GCF_056435345.1 Kitasatospora sp. NPDC043950 | reverse complement strand
GGGAAACAACACCCCACCCCCGACTACGCCCCCCCCCCCCCCCTACGGGGACCTCCCCCCCCCCGTCCCCCCCCAAGGACGCGCGGGTGCGGGAGCCCCCCCCCTCCCCGAAGCAGGTCAGGCAGATCATGCGGGTTGGGACCTCGGCCTGAAGGGCGCACGGCTGTGGGCCGGTGAGGTGCCGGCAGACCTGCAGCGTGCCGTCGTCGATGGCACGGCCCATGGCCGCGATGGAGGTCTGCACCCAGGCTGGGGCCGCCCCGATGTCGACGGCCGGGCCCCTACGTACGCCTGCCACAGTGAGCAGTTGGTCGATATCGGCGCTCGCCGCAGTGAGCTGGTCGTCGATGGCGGTCAGCGCCGGGTCTTGGTCCTGCACAGCGCAACCTTCGGGGCGTCCAGGGGCGGGCAGTGCTCGACCTCGGCCATGTACGGGGTGAGGGCCCGCAGGACGCGGCCGGCCACCTCGCGCCCGCAGACGGTACACAGACCCCGTTCGATCCGGTCCTCGGCCGCGACCGGTGTACCGCCGACGGCGCTCACTCGGCGGTCCGTCGGGCCGGACCGGTCTGGTAGTTCGCGTTCTGCACCTTTCGGCGGATCCACTCGTGGGCGGCGGACTCGGAGGACAACCAATCGGTGGCCGGGTAGCCGGTCACCAGGTCCAGGACGACCCACTGATCAGGGCGGCCCGCCGGTCGCTCCACCCGCTCCGGGCGGTAGCGGGCCGCAACGCGCTGCCGGCAGGTCAGCCCGTCGCCGCACGACACCCGCGCGATCACGAGGCTGCCGTCGTTCAGGCTGACCGTGACGTCGATGATCTCGTCGCCGTTCATTCTGTGTTCCAGCTCGCTCGCGCTGCGGCTGCCAAACAGCCGCTTCATCGCCCACATCTGGAGGCTGTCCATCGGCAGCTCGCGTACCGTCAGCCACAGGATGTCCAGTGCCTGCAGTGCCGGCGCGGTGACCGGCTCCAAGTGGCCGTCCACCGAGACCGTGAGTTCGTCGGTCAACATGCCGTCTCCTTGCACTTCGGGTGAGCCGCGACCGGCCAGCCGAGCGGCGCCGTGGTCGGGCCAGTCGACGTGTAGACGTGACCAGCCGCTACCAGAGGCGGTTCGGGCGAGCCACAGTCGATACACGCTTCTCCGTGGAGTCGAGCGGGGCTTATTGACCCCGGTTCGACAACCTGTGGCGTCGGTGTCCCTGTCACGCCTCTAAGCGTCCCTGTCGGGCACCCCCGGAAGTGCCACAACCTGTGGCACCCCCTTTTACAGAGCCCTGGCCCACCGAGCGAAAGCGAGCAGTTGCTCGTCCCGGCCGCGCGACAGCCGAACCATCGTGGCCAACTCCGTCCGCACCTGACCGTGTTCGCGAACGTGTTGCGGGGCGATTTGCCTCGCGACCAGCAGTGATTCCTTCGCGTGCTGCGGTTGCCCGAGGAGCATCTGGGCCCGGCCGAGGTCGATGTAGTAGTGCGACCGGCGCTCAGCTGGCAGTTCGCGCGGTGGTGCCCAGCGGGCCGCCGCCACCACCGCGTCCTGGAGATCCTGCGGCTTGCCCAGCTCCACGGCCACCGAAAGCCGGTGGACCTCCAGGCTGTCAGGCCCGACCGCCGTACCGTTGTAGAGCCGCTCCCGCACCCGGCTGGCCAGCGCCTCGGCGTCTCGCAGGTGCTCACGCGCTTCGTCCGCGCGCCGCATACGGCCGGCAGCGACCGCCGCGCGCATGTGCAGGGCGGCAGCAGCCGCAGCGAGCGGCTCCGTCGTCGGGGCTGGCATCCGGTCGACGGCGGTCCGAAGCAACCGCAAGCCAGGGCCGAGCTGGCCGACAGAGAAGAACGTCTCCATACGTACGTACGCCGCGGCGGCTTCGAGGGCGGGATCAGCGGCGATCGATGCCGCCCATCTCATCAGCTCGATCAGTCGGCCCGAGAGGTCGCCGTAGCCGTACTTATAGGCCACCGCGTCCGCCGACCTGATCGCCAGCGCGAGGAGGCGGGCGGCCCGTTCGCGGTCAGTTCCCCGAGCCTGGTCCACTGCGCGGAACAACTCGCTGAGCAACTGCGGCATCTGTTCGGCGAGATGTGCGTACCGCGACTGCACGCGGTCCTCGACTGCCCGTTCGACGTCGGCCGCGAGTAGCGGCAGCGACCGGACCGGGCCGTCCTCCGGCAGGTCGTACGCGGCGATCGCGCGCTGCAGGGTGGGGATGGCGTCGTGCACCCGGCTGTCGGTACGACCGGGGCCGTCCAGCAGATCCTCCGGAGTGCGGTCGAGAGCACGGGCCAGTGCCTCCAGGATTCCGTCACCCGGGGACCGCTCGCCGCCTTCGACCTTGCGGATCGTGCTGTACGAGACGCCGGACAACGTCTCCAGCTGTCGACGCGTCAACCCGCTGGCCAGGCGGGCGGTTTCGATTCGCTGACCGAGTGCGGTGGCGGTGGTTACGGGCATAGTGTGGCTCCGTTCCGTGGTCGCACTCGGAACGGTACCGGCGCTTGTACGGCGTCGGGCGGATTCGCCCCGGCGGTCACGCCGCCGGGGCGGTCCTGCTACTGGCCGACCAGCACCTCGGCCAGTTCGGTCAGCGAGTTCACGGTCCAGTCCGCAGTGGGCGCGGTCGACGTGAGCCCGATCGGACCGCGGCGAAGGTGCGCGGCTCGGAGGCCGGCAGCCTGGGCAGGTGTCACGTCGTTCGTCGGATGGTCGCCGATGTACACGATCTCGTGAGGCTCACCAGGCGCCCACGCCGTCACCCGAGCGAAGAAGCCGGGGTTCGGCTTGGACACCCCCCACTCGCCGGACGTGGCGATCGCATCGGCCGGCAGGTCGAGGTCGTACAGCAGCTCGGTCACCGCGGCGTTCTGGTTGCCGGCGATCCCGACCCACAGCCCCGCTTCCCGGAGTCGGGCCAGCGCCGGACGGACGTCCGGGTAGAGGTCGGCCTCGTCAAGGTAGTCGCCCTGGCCAACTGCCTGCCGGGCGCGCCACTCGGCGGCCACGTCCACACCCGGGCGTACGATGCGGATCGCGTCGGCATTGTCCCGACCTTGAGCCAGTACGGCCCCGACCAGGGCCGACATCGTGTGCGTGGGAACGTGAAGCCAGCGGGCCCAGCCGCCCCAGTACCGGGTATCGCTGGTCAGGGTCTCGCCGATGTCGAACACCACAGAGCGGATGGGCATGGACCGAGCCTACGCCCGACCCGGTCATCGGCCCCGCGCTCGCGGGGATTGCTCCAGCCCGATCACCGGGTACTGCACCACCGAAGGATCGGCCCCGCGCTGGCGGGAATTGCTCAACTCTGTTCACGGTCGGCGTCCGCGTGGGGTCATCGGCTTCCCAGTGGTGCCTCTTACTGCCGATGAGGGCGGTCGCTGGCGAGTTCCTGCCACGGGTCGTAGGAGGCCTTCGGGTCCTTGCGCTCCTTCGAGGTCCGCTTGGTGCCCTTGGCCTTGTGCGGGCTCTTGCGGGCCTGTGTCTGCCTGGCCGTGTCGGTGCTGGCGGTTGGGGAAGACCGCGAGCCCTGCTGCGTCCCGCGTAGCAGGGGCCGAGGCGGCGCCGTTACAGCGGGCCCGGCTACCGTAGCGCTGCCCTGCCTACGTCTGCCGACGCGGCTCCTCGGCAGCGCCCGCGCCGCACGCGTGCGGTGCCCGGCTGACGGCCGCGTGGCGGAGGAGGGTGAGGGCCTGCTCGGAGGGGGAGTTGGCGGGGGTGGTGCACACGATGAGCGCCTGGTCTGGCGAGCGGGCGATGGACAGGGTCTGCTGGGTCACCGTGACCGTGCCGACGACGGGGTGGTGCAGCTCGTAGGACGAGGCGTCGCACGGCACTACGCGGTGGTCTGCCCACAGGGCGACGAACTCCGGGCTTTTCATGGTCAGTTCGCCGATCAACTCCGCGAGCAGCGCGTCCTCCGGATGTCTGCCGACGGCGATGCGCAGGTTGCCGACCACCGCGCGCGCCTTGCGTTCCCAGTCCGCGTACAGCTCCCGGCAGTGCAGGTCGAGGAAGAGCATCCGGCTCATGTTCGGCCGTCGGGCCGGGTCGTCCGGGCTGAGGAGGTCGAGGTGGCCGGCCAGCAGGGCGTGTCCGAGGGTGTTCCAGGCCAGGACGTCGGTGCGGCGGCCGAGCACGATCGCGGGGACGCCGTCGACGGCGCGGAGGAGGTCACGGGTTTCGTCGGCGAGCTTCTCGGGCCGTGGGCGGCGTGGCCGGGGCGTGTGGCGGGCGGTGTCGGCGAGCCGGTCGAGGTGGGCGCGTTCGTGGGTGTCGAGCAGGAGGGCGCCGGCGATGGCGTCGAGCACCTCGGCGGAGGCCCCGCGGGACAGGCCCTGTTCCAGCCGGGTGTAGTAGGAGACGCTGACGCCCGCGAGTTGGGCCAGTTCTTCGCGCCGGAGCCCGGCCACCCGTCTGCGGGGCCCGAGGTCGCGCAGGCCGACGTCCTCGGGCCGCAGCTGCGCCCGCCGGGCTTGGAGGAAGGCGCCGAGTGGGCCTGGTCCGTTCATCGCCCCAGTATTCGACGGGCGGCCCGGTCCCTGCCACACCCTGCGAGGGGTAGGACAAGCCGGGAGTGGCTGGTGCCCGTCCGGGTGTCCAGGATCGATCTCAGTCGGCCGCCGATTCGGCCGCGTATCCCGGACCCGAGGACGGACCTCATGGATCAGGACATGAACCAGAACATCGATCACGACATGGATCAGCACATGGGCCAGGACCCCGAACAGATCACCTTGGGCGACGTCACCGTCACCCGCGTCAAGGAGTTCTACGGCTCGGCCGGGCTGACGCCGGGCCAGTTCTTCCCGGACAGCCCCGACGGCTCGTGGGACGAGCACCGCGACTGGCTGGCGCCCGACTTCTGGGACCCGGAGACGGACGAGTGCCGTACGGCGATCCAGTCCTGGCTGCTGCGCAGCGAGGGGCGCACGATCCTCGTGGACACCGGCGTGGGCAACCACAAGGACCGCCCTTACGCGCCGGTGTGGAGCCGCCTGGACACCGGCTACCTCGACAACCTCGCCGCCACCGGGGTGCGGCCCGAGGACGTCGACGTCGTGGTCAACACCCATCTGCACGTCGATCACGTGGGCTGGAACACCCGTCTCGACGGCCGGGACTGGGTGCCGACCTTCCCGAACGCCACGTATCTGATGCCCCGGCGGGACTTCGAGTTCTGGGACCCGGCCAACGGGCACAGGAGCGTGTTCGGCCGGGGGAACCAGAACGTGTTCGAGGACAGCGTCGCGCCGGTCCACGCGGCGGGGCTGACGCACCTGTGGGAGGGGACGTACCGGATCGACGGGAACCTGCGGCTCGATCTCGCTCCCGGGCACACTCCCGGCTCGTCCGTGCTCACCCTGGAGTCCGGCGGCGACCAGGCCTTGTTCGTCGGGGATCTGGTGCACACCGCGTTGCAGATCGCGGAGCCGGAGACCAATTCCTGTTTCTGCGAGGACCCGGCGGAGTCCCGCGCGACCCGGCGCAAGCTGCTCGGCCGCGCCGCCGAGAACAACGCGCTCGTCCTCCCGGCGCACTTCGGCGGCCGGGGGGCGATGGAGGTCGCGCGCAGCGGGTCGAAGTTCGCGGTCAAGGAGTGGGCGGGTTTCTCCCGGATCTCCTGATCTCCCGACGTCCCGACCTCCTGATCTCCCGACCTCCCGACCTCCCGACCTCCCGACGTCCCGTCCGGAGCTCCCCCGATCGATGTCCCCTTCGCTCCCTTCCAGAGAGGAAGTCATCCCGTGCCCCGACAGGCAGATCCGGTCGTCGAAACCCCGGCGGGCGCCGTGCGCGGCGTCCGTGACGAGTCCGGTGAGCGCTTCCGCGCCCTCCCGTACGCGGCGGCGCCGGTCGGTGCCGGCCGGTTCGCCGCGCCCGTGCCGCACCCGGGCTGGCCGGGTGTCCGTGACGGCGGCAGGCCCTCGCCGACCGCCCCCCAGCCGGCCCGGGACTTCGGCCGGCTCGACATGAGCCCCTACTTCGGGCCGGGCTGGGTGCCCGGCGAGGAGTACCTGACCGTCGACGTCCACACGCCGGCCGCCGACGGGGGCGGGCGCCCCGTCATGGTCTTCGTGCACGGCGGCGGGTTCGTCACCGGCTCGAACCGCGCGGCGCTCTACGGCGGCGGCGCGTTCGCCCGCGACGGCGTCGTCCTGGTGACGGTGAACTACCGTCTCGGCGTGCCGGGGTTCCTGGAGCTGGCGGGTGCTCCGGCCAACCGCGGGCTGCTCGACGTGCTCGCCGCGCTCAGGTGGGTGCGGGGCTCGGTGGCGGCCTTCGGTGGCGACCCGGGGAACGTCACGGTCTTCGGCCAGTCCGCGGGCGCCACGCTCGTCGGTGCGCTGCTCGCGACTCCGGCGGCCGCCGGTCTGTTCCGGCGGGCGATCGTCCAGAGCGGCAACGGCTGCGGCGCGTTCACCCCGGAGCAGGCGCAGCGGGTCACCGCCGCGGTGGCGGCCTCGCTGGGCGTCGAGCCGACCGTGGAGGCGTTCGCCCTGGTCCCGGACGAGCGTTTCGTGGCGGTCCTGCCCGCGCTGGCCGGCCTGGATCTGCGGACCGGCACCGCTTCGGACCCGCTGGCCGGGCTCAGCCCGTTCAGCCTGGTCCTGCCGGCGCAGCCCGCCGACGCCCTCGCCGACGGCCCGGCCGCCGACGTCGATCTGCTCATCGGCACCAACACCGAGGAGGGGAACCTCTACGTCGTCCCGCAGGGCGGTCTGGAGTCCACCACGGACGCCGACGTGCTCGCCGTCGCCGCCCGGGTGCACGCGGACCCGGCGGCCGCCCTCGCCGCGCACCGCGCGGCCCGGCCGGGCGCGACACCGGGCGAGCTGCGCTCCGCCGTGCTCGGGCGGGCCCTGTTCGAGGCCGGTACGGCGCGTCTGGCACAGGCCCACGCCCGGATCTCGGGCGGCCGTACGCACCGTTACTCGTTCGGGTACCGCTCGACGGCTCTGGGCGGGCGGCTCGGCGCCGCCCACACCGTCGAACTGCCCTTCGTGTTCGACGTCGCCGACGAACCGTGGCTGCACGGGGACACCGGGCTGCTCGGGCCCGAGGCCGCCCCGGCGGGGCTCGCAGCCCGGGTCCACGGTGCCTGGGTCGCGTTCGCCGGCACCGGGGACCCGGGCTGGGCCGCCTACGACCTGCGGCGACCCGTGGCGGAGGCCTTCGGCAGCTGAGCGCCGCCAGTGACAGCCGGGGACCGCCGGGGACCGCCGGGGACCGCCGGGGGCCGCCGGGGGCCGCCAGGAACCGCCCGAGACATGGCTCCCCTGAGGCCGGACAGGAGGAAATCCGGTCGGCTCGACGGCCGCCGACGCATAGTCTGGCCTCATGGCCCATGCAAGGACCTCGTACGTCTGTCTGCCCTGCCGGGCCTCGTACAAGCAGCCCTACCCCGGGACGCGCGAACGGCGCTGCCCGCGTTGCAGCGAGGCTCTGATCCACGTCGGGTCCGCCTTCGCGGCACCGCGTCGACGGGACGCCGCCGGTTGGCGGACGCTCTCCGTGCTGCTGCACGCGGGGGTCCGATTCCACAAGGGCTGCTGCGGTGGCCCCGGCTACCGGCCACGCACGCTCGGCGAGGTGCGCGAACGGATGGCACACGCCCGGCTCACCGGGGAGCCTGCCGCCCGTGTGCTGGTGCGCCGCGAGCTTCCCTGACGAAGCTGTCCCGCACGGGCATTCAGGTCTGGGCGAGCAACGGCGTTCCTCCCTGGCTCTGGTGAGGCCGGCCTGGAGCCCTTGGATCTCCCCGCGACCGCCGCTGTCGCGGGTGGTCGCGGGGCTCGGTCAGGCGACCAGGCGCAGCCAGGCTGCCGCGAGTGCGGCGTGGCCGGCGGGCGTCGGGTGGACGCCGTCCTCGGACCAGTGCTCCGGGCCGGCCGCGGCGGCGAGTTCGGCGAACATGCCGTCGGCGGCGAGCAGGTGCGCGCCGTAGGTGCGGGCGAGCTTGCGCACGGCCTGGATCTTGGGGTCCAGGTCGGTGCGCCATTGCCGTCGTTCATCCGCTCCGATGAGGGCGGCGCCGGCCTCGATGACGCCGTGGATCGGCAGGAGGAACGGCTCGATGAGGATCAGCTGTGCGCCCGCCTCGGCGAGGGGCGCGAGCAGGCGGTCGTAGCCCGCTTCGAACTCCTCCGCGGGGATCACGCGCCCCTCCGGGTCCAGCGTGTGCCAGCCCATGTCGTTGACTCCGACGAGGATCGACACCACGTCCGGTCGGGCGTCGAGCACGTCGGTCTGCCAGCGGGCTTCGAGGTTCATCACCTTGTCTCCCGCGTTCCCGGTGTTCAGCCAGGTCACGGTGCGGTCCGGGTGCCGAAGTCCCCACTCTCCCGCGACGCGCAGCGGGTAGCCGTAGCCGAGGCCGTCTTCGCTCTGCAGCCGCTGGCAGTCGGTGATCGAGTCGCCGGTGAACATCACGGTGCTTCCCGGTCGGATGGTGATCGTCATGTGCGCTCCTTGGACGTGGACGTGGACGTGAATTCGGCTGATGTGAACGTGAATTCGGGTGAGGAGGGGCAAGGCCGGACCTCTCGAAGGTGTCGGACCTCGCCGTCATCGGGCTGACAATCACCGGCACGCCACCGTCATCGCGCTGACGGCCCCCGAGGCCGGTGGGCCGCCGCCACCCGGACCGGTGGCTTTTCTGCTTCAGTCGAAGGTTCAGAGGATTCAGCAGTCGCGGATCCGACAGCAGAGACCGCGAGACCGAGGTGCGGATGACGTCCAGCCCAGTTCCCAGTCCGTCCGCCGGTTCCTTCCCGAGCCCGCCGGAGCGTACGTCGGGCCGTTCGTCGGGCCGTTCGGCCGGCCGTCCGCCCGCGCCCGGTGCGGTCGCGTTGTCCGGGGTCAGCAAGGCGTTCGGCGTGGTCAGCGCTGTGGACGGGATCGATCTGGAGATCAGGCCGGGCGAGTTCTTCTCGATGCTCGGGCCGTCCGGGTCGGGCAAGACCACGGTACTGCGCATGATCGCGGGCTTCGAGGCGCCGAGCGCCGGCCGGGTGCTACTGGGCGGGGTCGACGTCACCGGATTGCCCGCGTTCGACCGCGACGTCAACACGGTGTTCCAGGATTACGCCCTCTTTCCGCATCTGTCGGTGTGGCAGAACGTCGAGTACGGACTGAAGGTCAAGCGGGTGCCGCGGGCGGAGCGGGCCGCACGGGTGGCCGAGGCGCTGGCGAGCGTGCAGTTGCCCTCCTTCGGTGACCGGCGCCCCGCCGAACTGTCCGGCGGGCAGCGCCAGCGGGTCGCGCTGGCCCGGGCGCTGGTCAACCGCCCGTCCGTATTGCTGCTCGACGAGCCGCTCGGCGCCCTCGACCTGAAGCTCCGGCTGGAGATGCAGCTCGAACTCCAGCAGATCCAACGCGAGGCCGGGATCACCTTCGTCCTCGTCACCCACGACCAGGACGAGGCGCTCACGATGAGCGACCGGATCGCGGTCCTCAACGCCGGCCGGATCGAGCAGGTCGGCACTCCCGCCGAGGTGTACGAGCGACCGGCCACCGCGTTCGTGGCGGGCTTCGTCGGCACCTCGAACCTGCTCCGGGGCGCCTGCGCCGAGCAGGTCTTCGGCCGGCCCGGGACGTACTCGGTGCGCCCCGAGAAGATCCGCATCGCCCGTCCGGACGACCTGGCGGGGCCCGACGAGTACGGCGTCACCGGGACGATCGGCGAGGTCGTCTACGCCGGCGCGCAGACCCGCTTCCTGGTCGACCTGGCGGCGGGCGGGCGGCTGGTGGCCGTCCGGCAGAACCTCGACGGCTCCGGTCTCGACGGCTCCGGTCTCGACGCCTCCGGTACCGACGCCTCCGGTACCAACGCCTCCGGTGCCGACGTCTCCCGCCACCGGGGGGCGAGCGTCCTCCTGGCCTGGCGGCGACAGCACACCGTCCGTATCAACCCTTGACCCGCGTCAACTCCTGACCCTCAACCCTTGACGAACAACCCTTGACGAAAGCGATCGAGTTCATGAGCACCACACGCCCCCTACGCCGCCGGACCCTGCTTCGCCGCCCCGTCCGCCGCCACCCCGTCCGCCGCCGCCCCCTGAGCGCCCTGGCGGCCGCGACCGCCCTGCTGCTGACCGCAGCGTGCGCGTCGAACTCCGGTGGCGGCGGCGGCACGGGCAGCGGGTTCACCGCACCGGACATCCCCGCGCAGAAGTCCCTCGGTCCGGGCGAGGGCACCGTCAACATCGTCGCCTGGGCCGGCTACGTCGAGTACGGGCAGGACAACAAGGCCGTCGACTGGGTCACCCCGTTCATCCGGCAGACCGGCTGCAAGGTGAACCTGAAGGTGGCGGGCACCTCGGACGAGATGGTCGCGCTGATGAAGACCGGCCAGTACGACACCGTCTCGGCTTCCGGCGACGCGACGCTGCGCCTGATCGCGGGTGGCGACGTCGCGCCGGTCAATACCGCGCTCGTCCCCAACTACGCCGATGTCTATCCCGGGTTGAAGAACCGCCCGTGGAACTCGGTCAAGGACGTGCCGTACGGAATCCCGCACGGGCGCGGCGCCAACCTGCTGATGTACAACACCGACAAGGTCACCCCCGCGCCGACCTCCTGGGGTGCGGTCTTCACCCCGGACTCGCCCTACGCCGGGCACCTCACCGCGTACGACAGCCCGATCTACATCGCCGATGCCGCGCTGTACCTGATGAGGACCAAGCCCGAGCTCGGCATCAGGAACCCCTACGCCCTCACCTCCTCCCAACTGGACGCCGCGGTGGCGCTGCTCAAGGTCCAGAAGAAGCAGGTCGGTTCCTACTGGAGCGACTACACCAAGGAGCAGGCGGCGTTCGACTCCGGCGACGCCCTGATCGGCACCACCTGGGAGGTGATCCAGCGGGCGGTCGCCGCCGAGGGCAGGGTGAGGACGCAGGCGATCCTGCCCGTCGAGGGTTCCACCGGCTGGTCCGACACCTGGATGGTCTCGTCGCACGCCCAGCACCCCAACTGCGCCTACGCGTGGATGGACTACATCGTCTCGCCGTCGGCCAACGCGCAGGTCGCCGAGTACTTCGGCGAGGCCCCGGCCAACTCGAAGGCCTGCGCGCAGATCACCGACAACCCGGGCTTCTGCGCCGACTACCACGCCACCGACGAGAACTGGTGGAAGGACGTCTACTACTGGACGACGCCCACCGCGCAGTGCGCCGACGGCAGCGGCCGCGACGACTGCACCGCGTACGCCCAGTGGGTCACCGCCTGGAACGGGATCAAGAGCTCGTGAGCGCCCCCGCCGCGGCACGCACCCCGGCGCACACCGACGCGCGCACTCCGACCCGCACCCCGATGCGCCGGTTGGCCGGGCTGCTGGACCGGCGCCCCGGTCTGCGGCTCGCGGCGCTGCTGGCGGCGCCGATGACCTGGCTGGTGCTGGCGTACCTCGGCTCGCTGGCGGTCCTCCTGCTGTCCGCGTTCTGGAGCACCAACGCGTTCACCTCCGCCGTCGAACAGCGCTGGACCGTCGACAACTTCCGGTCGCTGCTGACCGATCCGCAGTACCGGACGGTCGCCGTGCGCACGCTGGGCATCGCGGTGTCGGTGACGGTGATCGACGCGGTGGCCGCCCTCCCGATGGCCTTCTTCATCGCCCGGGTGGCCCGGCCAGGGAGCCGGCGCCTGCTGCTGGTGGCGGTGCTGACGCCGCTGTGGGCCGGCTACCTGGTCAAGGCCTACGCCTGGTGGGTGATGCTCAGCCACGGCGGTGCCCTGGACTGGGTCGCCGCCCCCTTCGGCGGGCACTCCCCCGGTTTCGGCGTTCCGGCGGTGGTCATGGTGCTCGCGTACCTGTGGCTGCCCTACATGGTGCTGCCGCTGTGCACCGCGTTCGGGCAGCTGCCCGACAGCCTGCTCGCCGCGGCGGCGGACCTCGGCGCCGGCCCCTGGCGGACCCTGCGCACGGTGGTACTGCCGCTGGCCAGGCCGGCGCTCATCGCCGGGTCGGTCTTCACCTTCTCGCTGAGCCTGGGCGACTACCTGACGGTGCAGATCGTCGGCGGCACCACGTCCATGCTCGGCAACGTCATCGCGTCCAACGTGACGCTGAACCTGCCCCTGGCGGCCGCGGTGTCCTGCGTCCCGGTGCTGCTGATCGTGGGCTACCTGCTCGCCGTGCGCCGCACCGGCGCGCTGGACAGTCTGTGAGGCCGAGGCCCTGATGCAACTCTCCCGCGGTGCCCGGATCCTGCTCCGGACGGCGACGGCCCTGGGGTTCGCCGTCATCTACGCCCCGCTGCTGCTGGTCCTGGTGAACTCCTTCAACGCCTCGCGCTCCTTCGCCTGGCCGCCGTCCGGCTTCAGCACCCGCTGGTGGACGGCCGCCTGGCAGGAGACCGGGCTGCGCGAGGCGCTGGCCACGTCGCTGAAGGCCGGGCTCGGCGCGACCGGTGTGGCGCTGGTGCTGGGCACCATGGCGGCCTTCGCCGCGACCCGGTACCGGTTCTTCGGCCGGCAGTCGGTCTCCTTCCTGCTGATCCTGCCGATCGCCCTGCCCGGCATCGTCACCGGCATCGCGCTCAACGCCGCGTTCCGCACCGTGCTGACCCCGCTCGGGGTGGGCTTCGGCCTGTTCACCGTGGTCGTCGGGCACGCCACCTTCTGCATCGTGGTGGTGTTCAACAACGTGTCGGCGCGGCTGCGGCGCATCGCGCCGTCGGTCGAGGAGGCGTCGGCGGACCTCGGGGCGGACACCTTCCAGACCTTCTGGTACGTCACGCTGCCGGCCGTGCGCAGCGCGCTGCTCGCCGGGGCGCTGCTGGCCTTCGCGCTCTCCTTCGACGAGATCGTGGTGACCACCTTCACCGCGGGCCCCGGCACCCGGACGCTGCCGCTGTGGATCTTCGAGAATCTGGCCCGGCCCAACCAGGGCCCGGTGGTGGACGTCGTGGCCTCGGTGCTGATCGTCCTGGCGGTCGTGCCGGTCTACCTGGCGCAGCGCCTGTCCGGCGAGCCGCTGGAGGGGCGCGGCCTCTGAGTCGGCGCCGCCGAGGAGAGGCGCCGTTGACATCGTCGTATCCTGGATTACGCAGGCTGCCTGCGGGTGTCGGAGGCCCTCCCCCGACGGCCACCGGCCCTGTTCACCGTGTCACGGCGCTGTTCGCGCTTCCGCGGCAGCGTGCACGTCTTCGAGACGAAGCGCTCAGGAGTGACCATGCTGACTGGCATCAGGTTCCCCTCGCAGGAGATCGGTTCGGATCGTGCGGTCATCCGCGATTGGGCCCTGCAAGCGGCCGGGACCGGCTTCTCCTACCTCGTGGTGAACGACCACGTGGTGGGGGTGGACCCGGACTCGCGGCCCGACTACGGCGCCCGGTTCCCGGGCGGCGCGCAACGGACGGCGGCGGCCTACTCGATCAACACCGCGTTCCACGAGCCGCTCACCACCATCGCCCATCTCTCGGCCCTCTGCCCGGACCTCGGCTTCTCCACCGGCGTCCTGGTCTGCCCACAGCGGCAGACGGCGCTCGTCGCCAAGCAGGCCGCACAGGCCGACATCCTCAGCGGCGGCCGGCTGCGGCTCGGGATCGGCGTGGGCTGGAACCCGGTCGAGTACGAGGCGATGGGCGCCGACTTCCGGACGCGCGGACGGCGGATCGAGGAACAGGTGTCGCTTCTCCGGGCCCTGTGGACCCGTCAGATCGTCGACTTCGAAGGCGACTTCGACCGCGTCGTCGGTGTGGGCCTCGAACCGCGGCCGCTCCAGCAACCGATCCCGATCTGGATGGGCGGGTGGAGCGACATCGTGTTGGACCGCATCGGACGGATGGCCGACGGCTGGTACCACGGAGGCGAGTTCAAGCCGGACGTCCCCCAGAAGATCGAGGCGATCGCCACCGCCGCCGAGCGAGCCGGTCGCCGGGCCGACGACATCGGAGTGGAGGGCGCGGTCGAACTCCGGTACGGCCTCGAAGGGATCGAGGAGCGGGCCCGGAGGTGGGCGGAGGCGGGCGCCACACACCTGGTCGTCGACCCCATGCACGCCGGGTACCACGGCGGCGAGCACCTCGACCACCTGGCCCGGATCGCCCAGAGGCTGCCGCTCCGGGCCTGAGCTCACGGATTCCGGCGAGCCCCGGGCCTGAGCTCACGGATTCCGGCGAGCCCCGGGCCTGAGCTCACGGATTCCGGCGCCATCGACGGGGCACGGGCGACAGAACGGCATCCGGAAGCTGGACCGGTGCCGCTACGACCCGTTCGGCCCCTGCGGGCGGGCGACGCCGCCACGCGGGCGCGCGGCCACCCGCCGGGAGGCGGCCGTGGGGGTCGCCGCCGGGTGCCGGGGCCGCGCCGGATTCCGGCGGCGCGGCCCCGCTCAGAACGAGCACGCTACGGCAGCTGCACCGGGGTGAAGGTGCCGGCCGGGGTGTCGGCGAGGGCGCCGTTCATGGCGTCGCGCCAGATCGGGCCGGCCAGGGTGCCGCCGAAGGCCTGGCCCACGACGGTGCCGCCGATGCGCTGGCCGTCCAGGGGCTTGGGGTTGTCGGTGTCGCTGACGACGGTGGCCCCGGCCATCTCGGGGGTGTAGCCGACGAACCAGACCTGGCGGCTCGCGTCGGTGGTCCCGGTCTTGCCGGCGCTGTCGCGGCTGCTGAGGCCGGCGGTCTGGCCGGTGCCGTCCTCGACGACGCCCTTGAGCATCGCGGTGACGGTGTCGGCGGTCGTGTTCGACATCACGGCGGAGCAGTTCGCCTGCGGCACCGCGAGCTGCTTGCCGTCGGGGCCGGTCACCGAGGCGATGGCGGTCGGCGCGCAGTAGGTGCCGTGGGCGGCGAACGCCGCGTAGACGCCGGCCATCTCCAGCGGGGTCAGGTCGTTGCTGCCGAGCGTCATCGACGGGACGACCTGGAGCTTCTCGCCGCCCGCCTGCTCGGTGATGCCGAGCTCGTTGGTCATCCGGGCGACGTTGCAGAGCCCGGCGTCGCCCTCCAGCTTGGCGAAGTAGGTGTTGACCGACTGTGCCATGGCCGTCTTCATGTCGAACTGGCCGGTGAGGCTCTGGCTGTCGTTGTGCACCTGCCCGGCCGAGGGGAACCGGCCGCCGGAGCAGTCCGTCATCGCCGGCCACGGGATGCTGTAGTCGGTGGTGTAGCTCTGGCTCGGCGAGATGCCGTTCTCCAGGGCCGCCGCGGCGACGATCGGTTTGAACGTCGAGCCGGTCGGGAAGCCGAGCCCGCCGCCCATGGCCTTGCCGACGTTGTAGTTGATCTGGGTCTGGTGCTGCTTGCCGTCGACGCCGTACGGGCGGCTCTGGCCCATCGCGAGGATCTTGCCGGTGCCCGGCTCGACGATGCTCATCGCGGTCGCGGCCTGGTCGCCGGCGTTCACGTGGGCGGTGACGGAGGCGTAGAGCGAGGCCTGGGCCTTGGGGTCGAGCGTGGTGTGGATCTGGAGGCCGCCGCGCTTCCACACCGCCTGCCGTTCGGCCGCCGACTTGCCGAAGGCCGGATCGGTGAGCACCGTCTGGCGCACGTAGTCGCAGAAGAAGCCCTCGCCCTGCTTGGCCAGGATGCAGCCCTGCTGCGGCGCCTGGACGTTGAGCCCGAGCGGGGTCGCGATGGCCTGCTGGGCCTGCTCCTTGGTGATGTGCCCGTACTCGGCCATCTTGCGCAGCACGGTGTCGCGCCGGTCCTTCGCCGCGGTCGGGTTGACCGTCGGGTCGTAGCCGGTGGGCGACTGCACCAGGCCGGCGAGCAGCGCGGCCTGCGGCAAGGTGAGGTCCTTGGCGTGCACGCCGAAGTAGCGCCGCGCTGCCGACTCGATGCCGTAGGCCTTCTCCCCGAAGAAGGTGATGTTCAGGTAGTTGGTGAGGATCTGGTCCTTGCTCAGGGTCTCCTCGACCTTGATCGCGTACTTCAGTTCCTGGATCTTGCGGCCGATCGTCTGGCGCTGTGCCTCGGCCATCTTCTGCGGGTCGTCGCCCGCCTCGTCGACGAAGACGTTCTTCACGTACTGCTGGGTCAGGGTGGACGCGCCCTGCGCGGTGCCGCCGGAGGTGGCGTTCTTGTCCAGGGCGCGCAGCACGCCCTTGAGGTCGATCGCGCCGTGCTCGTAGAAGCGGTTGTCCTCGATGTCGACGAGTGCGGTCTTCACCAGCGGGGACATCTGGTCCGCCGGGACGACGGTGCGGTCGCGGTCGTACACGGTGGCGATCGTGCCGCCCTGCGCGTCGAGGATCGTCGAGGCCTGTGAGAGCGCCGGGGTCTTGAAGTCGTCGGGCAGGCTCTGGAAGTCGTCGGCCGCCGACTGGGCGCCGAGCCCGACGGCCGCCACCGCGGGCAGGGCTATGCCCGCCGCCACGATCCCGGCGATCACGCTCACCCCGATCAGCCGCGTTCCGTGCCCCAGTTTCCGCATCTCCATCGCCTCCCGCTTCTCCGCCATGTCGTGCGCGACCCTACGGGCGCGTCATGAGGAACTCCTTGGGACGTGGGCCCCGCCGTGTCACAGCCGCGTGACAACCTGCCGCGCCACCGCCCCCGTGCTCCCGGCGCCGCCGGCAGACCCGGCCGCGCCTTGATCACCTGGACCCGGAGGTGCGAAGTCTCGGAACACCCCGTGCGGCTTGAGCGAACTCCCCGTAGCCCGTCATTCAGACGGCAGAATTGACACTTCCTGCCGTATGCGCCCGAGAGCGCAAGGGCGGTCTTTCCGAAGCCGGCGGCCCCCGGGGGGAGGCTCCCGCGAAACCCGGGGTGAAATATTCGCCCATGGCGGGCCGGAGCCTGCTAGAGTCGTTTTAGTTGCAGTAGTGGTTCCCATGAACTTTGTGTGCGCCTGCTGATGTTTCGCAGGCGCATTTTTGTTTCCCGGCTCTTCCCCGGGTGGGTGCTCATCGCGGCGACTCGGAGCCTGCATGGTGCGGGCTTCGGACAGCCCCTTGAAGGAGATTTTTTTATGGCTAATGGCACTGTGAAGTGGTTCAACGCGGAAAAGGGCTTCGGCTTCATCGAGCAGGAGGGTGGCGGCCCGGACGTCTTCGCCCACTACTCGAACATCAACGCCAACGGCTTCCGTGAGCTGCTCGAGGGCCAGAAGGTCGAGTTCGACGTCACGCAGGGTCAGAAGGGCCCGCAGGCCGAGAACATTCGTCCGCTGTAGTTTTTCTGCCACGGCACCCGCCTAGCAGCGAGGGGCCCGCACCGCGTACATGTTGCCCGGTGCGGGCCCCTCGGCATTTGCGTCACGACGCATTCCCGGCCGTTCAGGCCCCCTGGCTCCGCCACCGGCAGCCATCCCCACGCGAGACGCACAGCGCCGCGTCCGGATCGGCGCCCTGCCGTGACAGCTCACGGTTCGAGGTCGTTCGCTCCCACCCCTCTCGGTGAGCGCCGACCGTAGGTGACGTGCCGCACGGTTCTACCGTCCACGCCCCGCCCGTCACACTTCCGGCCCGTTCCCTTGCGGTCTCCGTCGGCGCCCCGCGCCACGGGGCCTTCCTCGTGACGCGCCGCCCTGAGGAAGGTTTCCACGTGAACCGCTCCAGTCGCTCCTCGTACCAGAACGCCAACTCCCGCTCCGCCTCCGGCTCCCGCTCCGGCGGCGGCTCCGGTTCCGGCTCCCGCTCCGGCGGCAGCTCCTTCTACGGCTCCCGTCCGGCCGGCGGCCGGCGCCCCTCCGATCGGGGCCGCCGCCAGGACTCCTCCCCGCAGGGCGAGTTCGCGATGCCGGTGAGCACCACCCCGGCGCTGCCGGCCGTCGAGTCCTTCGACGAACTGGACATGCCCGCGGCCCTGTTGAAGACGCTGACCCGCCAGGGCGTCACCTCGCCGTTCCCCATCCAGGCCGCGACGCTGCCGAACTCGCTGGCCGGCCGCGACGTCCTCGGCCGGGGCCGCACCGGCTCCGGCAAGACCATCGCCTTCGGTCTCGCCGTCCTGGCCCGCACCGCCGGGCAGCGGGCCGAACCCCGCCGCCCGCTGGCCCTGGTGCTGGTCCCGACCCGCGAGCTCGCGCAGCAGGTCACCGAAGCGCTCACCCCCTACGCGCACTCGGTGCGGCTGCGGATGGCGACCGTGGTCGGCGGGATGTCGATCGGCCGCCAGGCGCAGGTGCTGAACCGCGGGGCGGAGGTCGTGGTGGCCACCCCCGGCCGGCTCAAGGACCTGATCCAGCGCGGCGACTGCCAGCTGGACGGGGTCGGCGTCACCGTCCTCGACGAGGCCGACCAGATGGCCGACATGGGCTTCCTGCCCCAGGTCACCGAGCTCCTCGAACAGGTCGCCGAAGGCGGCCAGACCATGCTGTTCTCCGCCACCCTGGACCGCAACGTCGACCGCCTCGTGCGGCAGTTCCTGAACGACCCGGTCACCCACTCGGTGGACCCGTCCGCGGCGGCGGTCAGCACCATGGAGCACCACGTGCTGCACGTGCAGAACCACGACAAGAACGCCACGATCGCCCACATCGCCTCCCGCGACGGCGGGGTGATCATGTTCACCGACACCCGGGACCGTGCCGACGCGCTGGTCGAGGACCTGCTCGCCAACGGGGTCAAGGCCGCGGCCCTGCACGGCGGCAAGTCCCAGCCCCAGCGCAACCGCACCCTGGAGCAGTTCCGCACCGGTCAGGTCACCGCGCTGATCGCCACCAACGTCGCCGCCCGGGGCATCCACGTCGACGGCCTCGACCTGGTCGTCAACCTGGACCCGCCGAGCGACCACAAGGACTACCTCCACCGGGGCGGCCGCACCGCCCGGGCCGGCGAGTCCGGCACCGTCGTCACCCTCGTCCTGCCCAGCCAGCGCCGCCAGATGGCCCGCATGATGACCACCGCCGGCATCACCCCCGTCACCACCAGGGTCCTCGCCGGCGACGAGGACCTGACCCTCATCACCGGCGCCCGCGTCCCCACCGGCGTGCCCGTCGTCATCGCCGACCCCGTCGTCGAGCGTCCGCGCCGCAGCGCAGCCGCGAACCGCGGCCGCCGCGGACGCCCCGCCTCCACCGGCGGCGACACCCGCGCGGCCTCCGGCCGCGACAACCAGGGCTCCTCCGGCCGCCGCCGGGCGCCCAGGCGCGTCGCCCTCGCCGCGTAGCACCCCGACGCGGGCCCGACGCCCGGTGCGCACCGGGCCCGCGCGGCCCTCCCAGGCCCTCCCAGGCGCGCCACCCGGTTTCCACGACCACTGCACCCGGAAGCCGGAACCGGCCCCCGGCCCCCGGCCCCCACTCGCCCCTCCGCCAGTGCCCCGATCACCGCCGACCCCGGCGGAAGCGACACGAAGGAGTCCGCCCATGACCATCGCCCTCGACCACCCCGCAAGCACCACCACGGTCGGCGACCTCATGAAAGGCCCGGAACTGCAGATCAGCGACGATGTCATGGTCGACACCGCGATGGACATCCTGCAGAGCTCCGGCACCGACCACCTGCTCGTCCGCGACGACGACGGCCGCTGCGCCGGGCTGCTGACCCGCCTGCACCTCGCGCCGTTCCAGGCCCGGTCCTGGTACACCGAGCGCACCCCGGTGCGCGACATCGTCCTCGACCGCGCCCCCTTCGCCACCACCGACATGCCCGCCACCGCGGCGGCCGCCGCCATGCGCTCCCGCGGCCTGGACGCGTGGCCGGTGGTGGACCACGACGGCCGCGTCATCGGCCTGCTCAGCCTCTAGACACGATCCCCTCGACGATCCTCATCAGGCGCTCCCCCGCCTGGTCGACGCTTCCGTTCTGCGCGCAGACCTGCGCCCCTTCGAGCACGAAGGTGATCTCGGCCGCGGTCTGCGCCGGGTCGGGCAGCCGGGCCTCGGCGCACATGGCGACCAGCCTGCGCAGCTGGCGGGCCTTGTGCTCCTCGATCACCTGCCGTGCCGGGTCGGAGCGGTCGGGCAGTTCGGCGACGGACTTGATGCTCGCTGCGGATCGGCGTCCTCACCCAGGCGTGGGGAGGACGCCGGACCACCGCACCGGTGGCCGACGCCCTCTCCCGAACCGTGCGCCTGCTCGAATCCCTCGGACACCAGGTGGAGGAGGCCGAGGTCGACCTCGGGGGCGGCTGGGAGGAGTTCGTCCTGGCCAACGCCCGTCTGATGGCGGCGAATCTCACCGCCATGGTCGGCTGGATCGACCGCCTCCTCGACCGCTCGCCGTTCACCGCGGCGTTCAACGTGGCGGGCACGCCCGCCATGTCCGTACCGCTGACGGCCGACACCGAGACGGGACTGCCGATCGGCATGCAGTTCGCCGCCGGGTACGGCCGCGAAGGCCGCCTCTTCCGCCTCGCCGGACAACTCGAACAAGCGAGCCCGTGGTCGCACCGCACGCCCTCCGTGTGGGCGGGGAACGCCCCGGGCCGCTGACGAACGCCTCTGGGGGAACCGGGTCGTACGACTGCGCGGAAATCGGCTCAGACGAGCACGACCCGGCGCCCCCGCGTGTGGCCGGCGTGGCTGTCGATGTGCGCCGCCGCGGCCTCGGCGAGCGTGTACGACTTCTCGACCGGGATGTGGAGCCTGCCCCGCGCGATGAGGTCGACGGCCTCGGCGAGCGCCTCCGGCATGCTCCCGGCCACGCCGGAGAACCGGACGCCGAACTGCGGCGCCGAGAGATCGGCGATGGAGATCACCTTCTGCGGATCCCCCGTCAGCTCGACGAGTTCGCGGATCACGCCCGAACCGGCCAGGTCGAGCGCCGCGTCGACCTGGCCGAGTTGCCGCACCCGCTCGACCCAGCCCTCGCCGTACGTCGTGGCGGCGGCACCCAGGCTGCGCAGGTAGTCCTGGTTCGCGGCCCCGGCCGTGCCGATCACCGTGATGCCGCGGTCGCGGGCGATCTGCAGCACCGCCGAGCCGACTCCGCCGGAAGCGCCACTGGCCAGCAGCGTCTGCCCGGGCCGCACGCCGACCTGACGGATGATGCGCAGCGCGGTCTCCACCACGGAGGGGTACCCGGCCGCCTCTTCGAACGTCAGCCCTTCGGGCATCCGGGCCCAGGCCGACAGCACGGCGAACTCGGCGTAGGTGCTCAAGCCCTCGCCGAACACGTGGTCGCCGGCCTCGATCCCCTCGACGCCCTCGCCGACCTCGTCCACCACCCCCGAGGCGTCCTGCCCGACGCCGGAGGGCAACTCGATCGGATGGGCCTGGAGGAACTGGCCTTCGCGGATCCTCCAGTCGACGGGGTTGACGCCCGCCGCCCGTACGGCGATGCGGATCTGACCGGGGCCCGGGTGGGGCCGCTCGGCGTCGACGAGCTGCAGAACGTCCGGCCCGCCGAACTCGGCGAAGCTCACCTTCTTCATGTTCTTCATGCGGCCGACCGTAGCACTAACGGTTAGTGTTTAGTAACTGTTCCACCTTCGTATCTGCTAGCGTGAGGGCATGACCGTGCCGCCCGGACGCCGCGAACGCAAGAAGGCCGCGACCCGCCAGAAGATCGCCGACACCGCCCTGCGGCTCTTCTTGGAACGCGGGTACGACGCGGTGGGAATCCGGGACGTGGCCGCCGAAGCCGACGTGGCCGTCACCACGCTCTTCTCCCACTTCGCCTCGAAAGAGGCCCTGGTGTTCGAGCGGGACGACGACTTCGAGCAACGCCTCACCCGGGCGGCCACCACCCGGGCGCCGCACGAGCCGCTCGTCCCCGCGCTGCGCCACGAGATCCACGCCCTGGTGCGCCATTGCACGGCGGACGCCGCCGCCCCGATCTGGCGCATGATCGAGGAATCACCCGCCCTGCGGGAGTACGAGGAGTCGATGAGGCTGCGCCACGCGGACTCGCTGGCCACGGCCATCGCCACCGACCTCGGCCTGCCGCAGACCACGACGGCCTGCCGGGCGATCGCGAGGTTCGCGATCGACGCCTACACGCTGGCCCGCGAGGCGGCCGATCCGGAGGCCGCGGTGGACGAGATCTTCCGGATGATCGAGGCGGCCTGGGAGGTCACCGGCCCTGCTCGACGCGCGTGAAACGTCGCGGAGCAGCCCCACAACCGCGCCGAAGGCCCCTTCGACAACTCGAAGGGGCCTTCGGAGGGGCCTTCTTGTCTGCAACACATCTACGGCGGTTATTTGTGTTCAGGATCCGGGGCTGCAAGGGTGTCGAACCATGAGGATCACGATCACCGTGGAGAATCCGACCCCCGAGGCGCTGGAGAAGCTGCTCGCCTTCGCCACCATGCCGGACGCCGTCGTGACGGCGCTGCCCGATGACCGCTGGACACCGGAGCGGGCCCGCTCGTACTACGACCGCCTGCCGCCCCGGGCGCAGCAGATCCTGCTTCAGGTCGTCGAAGGCGAAGGCGAGTGTGCCGCAGAGGAGCTCAAGGCGAACGGCCGCAGCCTGCGGGGATCCACCGGCGCGTTCCGCCGCGTCCTCTCCGAGGGCAAGCGGACCGGCCTCTGGCCGGACGCCCTGCCCGTGCCGCTGGTGTCCCACGTCGTCGGCGGGCAGCTCAAGAAGCTCGAAATGCCCGGATTCGGCACCGACCAGTACCCGCACTCGGCCTTCGAGGAGGGATTGCGTGACGCCCCGGCCCGCGATCGCTGATCGCCCGGGAAGCCACTCATGTACACACCCCCACCAGTCAGTTGTCGCTGTTGACGTTGGCGAGGGCGGCACTGTAGCCCGTGGGACAGTACAGGATGTCAGAGCCGTCGCCGGTGTGCCAGCGGCCGTTGACCGTCTGCCGGATGCCCTTGACGCTGTCGCTTTCACAGATCAGGACAAGTTGCCAGTGGTTCTTCGGGGCGCTGGTCTGGCAGTTGACGGAGCCCCAGTTCTGGCCCTGGTTGGTGACGCAGTAGGAGATCGCCGAGGCTGACGGCGCGGCGATCAGCCCCGCTCCCATGAGCAGTGCCGCCCCGGTGCCGATGGCTGCGATTCGACGCATGACCTTCTCCTTGCCGTAGATCCGACAGCATGTGCGGTCAGCATTCCGAAGATGTGAATGCGTGTATACATGAACAGCACAACTGGCCGAAACCGGACCCTTCCGCTTCGGTTCGGTGGCGCGTCGACCTGCAGTGCAGGTGAGGGCCTGCGGTGCAGATGAGGGTGCGGGGAGGGCGTAGCAGTCTGGTGACATAGCAGGGTCTGTTTCGTCGACTGCTCACACTAACTTCGTTCCTGTACGCAGCCACGTTGCTCCTGTCCCCGCAGGAGGGGCCACAGGCAACTCGCTGTTCCTCACCCGTACTTCGCTCAGGAGCACCGCATGTCGACCTTAACGAACCGCCGCTCGTCCGCCGTCCGCACGCTGGCCGGTTCCGCCCTGGCGGCCGCCCTGCTGGTGTCCACCGCGACAGCTTGCTCCAGCCCGTCCCCCGCGAACCAGACCGCCGCGCCGGCCGCCACGCCCACCACGCCCAGCGCGCAGGGAACCACCCCGCCGGCCGCTGCGCCCAGCGCTCCCACCCCTCCCGACGCCACCGCGCCGGCCAGCACGCCGGCCGCGCCCCCCGCGCCCGGCACCGCCCCACCGGCTGCCACGCCCACCGCGCGCCACACCACCACGCCGCCGGCCGCCCCGCCCAAGGGGACGTCCCCGGTCCGCACCCAGAAGCTGGTGGACGGCAGCACGGCCGAGATCCGCGCGACCGGCAACCAGAACTACGTCGCCAAGATCGTCAACAACGGTACGGAATACGGCACGCTGGAGACGCACGACTCCGACGCCGGGGTCGACTTCAACGACATGTTCATCGTGCTCTCGATGGACGGCACGGCCCACTCCTGGATGGGCGGCGGACACCAGGGGCCGGGCACGTTCAAGCTCGCGGGCGGCTGGACGGCCAAGGTCACGAAGATCGGCGAACTCCACTACCGCGCGCAGATCCTCGGCAACGACGGCGCGGTGAACGGCACGCTGGAGGCGAACCAGCAGGACGCCGGAGCCGTCGCCAACGGCGTGTACATGGTGCTCAGCACCGGCGGTGAGATCAGCGCCAACATGTGAACATGACAAGGTCGTGCTATGAATGCCCAGGAACCCGCCGGCGGGCCGCTGGCGGAAACCTCCTGGACCGCCCGGCCAGCCGAACGAGTGAAGCCGGAGGCGGCCGCTCCCCGCGCGGCCCCGCCGCCCACGCCGGCGTCAGCAGCAGGCTCGCAGCCTGCCTGACGACCGCACTCGAACAGGCTCTGGCCGCCCGTGCGCTGGGCTCCGCCGCCCTGCCGACCGCCGTTCGCGACCGGCCGGAGGGCGTACCCGCCGCGGCGGCGCGGTGCTCGAAAACTCCCCGTTCGACCCGGGCGCGCCCGGAGATGACCTGCTTGAACCCCGCGTTCGAACAGCGCCATCATCTGTCCCCTGCCGACCACAAGGCCACCCCAACTCAGCTTCCCTGAGGCCGGTTTGGACTGCCCCGGCGCGTCGGCAGGAGGAGCGTCCCGTCGCCCCCGCTCAACAGCCCCGTCGGCCCGAGTGAACGAGGAGTCCGCGCAGTGATCGATTTCGAGGTGCTGACCGCACTGGCCGCCCACGAGGGCATCGAGCGGATCGGCGTCGGCGTGGTGCTCCGCGACGCCTCCGGCCGGATCCTGCTGATCCGCCGGGCCGCGCACGACCCCCTTCCCGGCCCGTGGGAGTACCCGGGCGGCGGCCGGGAGGACGGCGAGGGGATCGAGGCGGGCGCGGCCCGGGAACTGGCCGAGCAGACCGGGCTCGCCGGGCTGCCGCTGGAGTACGCGCGGAGCCTGGACCTCACCGACCGGAACGGCCGGCGGGTACGGCAGTTCGTGTTCACCACCGTCGTGCCCGACGGCACCCCGGTCACGCTGTCGGCCGAGCACGACGACCAGCAATGGGCCCGTCCCGACCAGCTGCCGCAGACCGGCGACGGAGAGCGCGAGGTGATCAGGTGGCTCACCCGTCGCCTGGCGATCCCGGGCTGGCGACCGGTCGGCGGCTACCTCACCACCATCGCGCGGCCCACGGTCTACGGGTGCTTCCTGGTCACCGACCCGGACGGCCGCGTCCTCGGGATGCGCTCGACCATCAACCCGACCGTGTGGAACCTCCCCGGCGGCAACGTCGAACACGGCGAGACCCCGTTCGACACGGCACTGCGCGAGGCCCAGGAGGAACTCGGCCTCGACCTCGCCGCGGAGAACCCCGAGGTGATCGCCCGGCGGCGCCTGGTCGCGGTCGTCCACGAGCAGGTCGGCACGGAGTACCCGGTGCCGGTGTGCGGATACGTCTTCGACGGCGGCGTCCTGACCCGGGAGCAGCAGGCCCGCATCCGGCTCGACCCGGCCGAGCACACCGAGTGGCGCTTCGAGACCGCCCACGACTGGGACGCCCTGATGTCACCGGACCGCTACCAGCGGCTCCTCCAGGTACTGCGCGCCCACCGCTGCGGCACCCCGCTGTACCTGGAACGCCCTTCCCCGGAGGACGAGTTCGAAGGAATCATGGTCCTCGTCACCGACCGGCACGGCCGCCTGCTGATGCACCACCGCGACGACAAGCCGGGCATCGCCTGGCCGGGCTACTGGACCCCCATCGGCGGCTGGCGCGAGGGCGACGAGACCCCGCAGGAGAACGCGGCGCGCGAGGTCCGCGAGGAAGCCGGCATCGAGATCACGGGGCTCCGGATCCTGCCCGGCCCGCACCACGAACTGGTCTCCCCGCTCACCCGCGTCCTGCACGCCGCCTGGGACGGCCCGGAGACGGACCTCCGGCTCGGCGACGAGGGCCTGGCCGTCCGCATGGTCCCCCTGGCCGAGGTGCTCGACCTCAAGGTCCCGCCCTACCTCCAGCACTACCTGCCCCTGCTGGCCGACGGGACCGACGGGACCGACCAGCCTGCGAGGAGGACCTCGTGAACCAGCCCTGGCGCAGCGAAACCAGCCGGTCGGGCCGCCCGGCCCCGTCGGAACCGACCGGCTGAGGATGGCCGGCCGCCACCGCCGCCCGCCCGAGCCGCAGCTGCCGGCCGACACCGATGCCCGGCTGCGGGCCATCGCCGACCAGCGGCCCGTCGTGGAGGAAGGCATCGTCACCTTCCCCGCCAGCCCCGTCCCATACGGCTACCGCACCGTGCACCGGCCCGACGGCGGCACCGACCGGCACCTCGTCCGCCTCGACCTGCCCCGGCGACCACCCGGGTGACCGGCTCGGCAGCCGATGCTCCTGACGATCCGTCACCACGGGTGGACCGCAGTCCAGTACCAGGCCCCACCCCCGCCCCGAACGTCTACCTCTGGCCGACCCGCTGCCGGCCGGTTCGCCGAGAGGCGGCCACGACGGAGAAGGCGTACTCCCGCATCCGGAGCTCGTAGGCACGTACGCCGTCCACGAGCGGCACGCCGGAGGCCGCGGCCCCGGCCAGGGTCCGCGTCAGCTCGGCGGCGTCGCGGATCGCGGTGTTCGCGCCCATCGCCAGCACCGGGCTCATGGCGTGGATCGCGTCCCCGAGCAGGGTGACGGGGCCCGGCTCCCACGGCGGTACGGGGCTCGCCGTGGAGATGCGCAGCGGGAACAGCGAGTCGGTCTCCCAGCGGTCCAGGAGGCGGTGCACATCGGGGTGCCAGTCGTCGCCCACCAGGCGTCCGGCCAGCTCGCGCAGGGCGGGGCCGTCGAGACCGCGCAGCGCCTCGAACGAGGGCATGGCGGGGTGGTCCGCCGGCGCTCCCACCAGGCAGGCGACGTAGTCGCCGACGGGGGTGAGGGGGACGGGCGGCGTGTGTGCCGGGCCGGCGGCACCGGGAGGGCGGGCGAACCGCACGGGCCCAAAGCCGACGTGCGGACTTCCCGGCCCGCCGGTCACCACGGTGAAGATGCTGTCGAACACCCACGGCGGCAGTGCGGCCGCGGCCCCGGCGGCCGCTGCGCCCGTCTCCGACTCTCCGGCCTCTCCCGCCTCTCCAACCCCGGTTTCCGGCGCATCCGGCGCGTCCAGCGGGATCCTGCCGTAGATCAGCCGCAGTCCGGCGTCCTCGACCCGGGCGTGCGGCAGCAGTTGCCGGCGTACCGCCGATCCGACCCCGTCCGCGCCGACCAGGAGGTCGGCGCTCGCGCTGCGGCCGTCGGCGAACCGCACGGTGACCGTTCCGTCCTGCTCCTTCTCCCAACTCAGCAGTTCCGCGCCGTAGCGCACGGTGTCCGCCAGGCCGGAGAGCAGGATCTGGCGCAGCGTCGGCCGGTTGAACGCGTACGAGCGGTACGGCCGAGCGGTCCCGTCGGTGGGATCGGGGTCGGGCCCGGTGGGCCGGTCCGCGAGCGTGCCCAGGTGGCGGTCACGGACGGAGACCCGGGCGGGCGGCGAGGCCGCGGTCGCCAGGCCCAGCCGGAAGAGGTGCTCCGGCAGGCAGCGTTCCAGGCCCGCGAGCCCGGGTTCGTCGAGCTGGACGCGGTAGCCCTGCGGCCTCGCGTCCGGGTGGAGGTCCCGCTCGTACACGGCGACGTCGAAGCCGCGGGCGCGCAGCCCGTGGGCGAGGGTGAGGCCGCCGAGTCCGGCGCCGGCGATGATGACACGGTGCTGGTGCACAGTCTTCTGCCTTCGTTGTGGTCACGAAGGAAGCACTGGGGTTCCGCGAAGGGAACAAACACCGCGAGGGCGCCGCTCAGAAACACCATTCAGGAGCGATTTTTCGCGCATTCCGTTGAATCTGGAGCCACAGTAGCAGTGAGCCGTCGGCGGAACCGACCAGCCTCTTCGACGAGAACCGGCCCGGAGGCCGGGGCTCATCAGCTGAAGGGGCTTGGCCCAGGTCGTGCTCCGCCGGCCGGCCCGGCAAGGCGTGGTCGCCGACCGACGACGCGCGGGAAGGTGCCGTCCGGCACGGCCCGATTGGCATGACTGTTCAAGTGATACGCTCACAAGATGACGAACCAGGAGGGAACGCCCGAGGCGCCGGACGAGCATGCGGACCTGTGGCTCACGCCGACCGAGCTGGCCTCCTGGATGTCGGTGGTCCGCCTGATCACCCGGCTCCCCTGGGCGGTCGACGCCCAGCTCCAGCGCGACGCCGAGCTGAGCATGGTCGAGTACATGACCCTCGCCATGCTGTCCGAGGCGCCCGAGCGGACCTTGCGCATGAGTGTCCTGGCCGAGCACACCAGTACGTCGCTGTCGCGCCTGTCGCACATGGTGAAGCGGCTGGAGAGCCGCGGCTACGTCCGGCGGGAGCCGGATCCGGCCGACGGGCGGTTCACCAACGCCATCCTCCTGCCTGCCGGCATGGGCAAACTGGAGGCGGCCGCCCCCGGACATGTCGCCCAGGTCCGCCGCCTCGTCGTGGACAACCTGTCCGGCGAGCGCCTGCGCAGGCTCGGGCAGGACGCGGAACGCATCCTCCAGCGCATCGACTCGCCTGCGCGCTGAGTCCAGGGCTTGATCACTCAAGCCACAGCTGCGGCCACAGGGCCTCTCGACCCACCACAACAGCGAAGCGTCGCGACCTTTCGGCAGATTGACTTGAAGGTTAAAGTAAATACACGAGGGCGTCGATCCCGGCGCCGCCGCGCCACCTCCGCGCGGCACGGATCAGGGAGCTGAGATGTCGCTGGAGAACGAGAAGATCATTCGCAACGCCTACCGGGTCGCCGAGGAGCAGGACGTCGCCGGCTGGATCGCGGCGTTCACCGAGGACGGAACCTTCACCGACATGTCGGTCCCGTTCACCTACCGCGGCGCGGACCAGCTGGGCAAGACGGTCGAGACCTACGCGCGGGCGTTCCCCGACATGCACCGGGAACTCGAACGGTTCTACGTCACCGGCGACGTGGTGATCGTGCAACTACGCTTGCAAGGCACCCACCTCGGCCCGCTGGAGCTGCCGTCCGGCACCGTCCCGCCGACCGGCAGGCGCATGGACGCCCCGTGCTGCGACGTGTTCGAGCTGGTCGGCGGAAAGATCAAGCGCTTCGACTGCTACGCGGAAGGTTCCGTCATCGCCACCCAGCTCGGCCTGGCCTGAGTTCCACCACCGCTTGAGCCTTCAAGTCGTCGGGTCTAGAATCCGACGTGGAGGCTCAAGCGGGAACGTCGGCACCTGTACCTGCACCTGTACCTGCACCTGGCCGCGCCCGACGGAGCCCGCCGCACCACCGCCAGCCTGCCCAGCAGGACTGACACGGAAGGAGCGCCCACCGTGAGCACCCTCAAGATCGCCGTGATCCTCGGCAGCACGCGCCCCGGCCGCAACGGCAAAGCGGTCGCCGACTGGGTCATCGACCGCGCGGGAGCCCGCGCCGGCGTCGAGTACGAGCCCGTCGACCTCGCCGACTGGCCCCTGCCCTTCATGGACGAGCCGCTGCCGCCGTCCATGGGCCAGTACCAAGGCGAGCACACCAGGGCGTGGGCCGCCAAGGTCGCCGAGTTCGACGGCTACGTCTTCGTCACCCCGGAGTACAACCACTCGATCCCCGGCGTACTGAAGAACGCCCTCGACTTCGCCTACGCGGAGTGGAACAACAAGGCCGCCGCTTTCGTCTCCTACGGCACCGTCGGCGGCGTCCGCGCCGTCGAGCACCTGCGCAGCATCGCGAGCGCGCTCCAACTCGCCCATGTCAACCAACAGCTTTCCTTCTCGCTGTTCTCCGACTTCGAACAGCTCTCCCTCTTCAAACCCGGCGAGCACCATGACGCCTCGGCCACCAGGCTGTTCGAACAGCTGGAGGCCTGGTCGGCCGCCATGAAGACGCTGCGCTCCTGAGCCGACCCGCGAGGACGACGACGCGGCGGCGCGACGGTGACGCGGCGGCGCGGCGGTGACGCGTTGCCGGTTGCGGCCGGGGAGCAGGACCAGGTCATCCGCTCCCATGCGGGCTGCCGGCCCCTCGGTGAGGACCCGGCCGAGGCCCTGGTCACCGATGTGTCACTGACGGCGCTGCGGGTGTTCCGCACGGCGGCCGAGCAGGGGACCTTCACGGCGGCAGCGGAGTCGCCGGGGTACACCCGGTCGGCGGTGTCCCGGCAGATCGCCTCGATCGAACGGGTCGACGGCGCCGACCCGGAGCCGTGGGTGACCACCACGGCGACGGCCCATCTGCGGTGAAGAGCCCGGAGCCGTGGGTGACCGCCGCGACGACGGCCCGTCCGCGGCGAAGAGCCCGCCGCCGGGACTGTCCGCCGGCAGGGCAGCCAGGTCGACGACCACCCCGACCAGCCGCCTCGGCCACCGTTCGCCCCCGGAACTCGTAGCTCGTCGCCGACCCTCCGCAGGCAGCGTCGCGCCGGGGCCAGGCCGCTGCGGGTGCGCCGACGGCCGCCTCGGCGCACCGTGGACCCATGGCCCTCATCGGGCCGCCGGGGCTGCGGACGCCTGGGCGATCTTGGGGGGCGAAGAGCCGGTGGAGCCGCCAGGCCCCGCCCCACAGGGCGCTTCGGACGTGCTCGGCGCCCCGGGCCGAGCGCCGCCGCCCTGCCCGTCAACGTCGGCAGCCGGCCGGGCCCACGTCGTTTTCGTCACCGAGGGACTGACCACCACCGACCAGTCACGCGAACGCCTCGAAGGGGAAATCCGCCATGTCCTACCCAATGGCTCACTACTGGGGTGAATCGGGCGAGAATACGGCGACGCTCCGTTCCGGCGCCACCGCGCCGGACGTGTTGATCGGCGCGGGGGGCACAAGAGTCCACTACCTGGTCGACACGCCCTCCGCAAACAAGACGTTCGGCCTGTACCGATTGGACATGGGGCCCCGGCCGACAGGCCCCGCTCCACATTTCCACCGGACCATGTCCGAGTCCTTCTTCGTCCTGTCCGGGATCATGCGCCTGTACGACGGTGAACGATGGATCGACGCCGAGGCGGGTGACTTCCTGCACGTGCCGGAGGGCGCTGTGCACGGCTTCCGCAACGAGTCCAACGAGCCGGCCTCGATGCTGATGCTCTTCGTGCCGGGCGTGCCACGCGAATCGTTCTTCGAGGAAATCTCGGAGATCGCGGCCGAAAAGCGCCCGATGAGCGAGGCGGAATGGGCGGAACTCTACCGCCGGCACGACCACTTCCTGGCCTGACCGGCTCGTCCGGCCGGGGTCGGCTGGAACGACGACTCGGGCGATCACGTACTGGCCGGGGTGGTCAGCCGCGTGGGGCTCGGAGTCCGCTACTGCGTGGCCGCGGTGACCACGCCGATGGGGGCCTGCACGGTGCCCGCGTCGGTCCGGCTGGGACAGGAAGGTCCTGGACCGAGCATGCGCGGTTCAAACGCCTCGCCACTCCGCACTCGACACGTCACCTTGTCCAACAGAACGCAGCCGGCGCCGGGGCCCGGGCGGTAGGGCCTGCGGCTGTTTCCCACCCTCGGCGCGGGCGCGGCCGGTGTCAGCCGAAGTGCCGGACGGTCGCCGGATCGGCGGGTTCGTAGGGGTGCCACTGGTCCGCGGCGGGACGGCCGGTGGCGACGAAGGCGGCGATCGCGCGGGAGAAGGTGCCGCCGAGCGAGCGGACGGCGGCGGTGGCCTCGCCGAGCATGGGGCTGTCGGGGTAGGCGTCGAAGGTGTCGAAGAAGAAGGGGAGTTCGACGCAGTGCGCGGCGCCCAGGCCTGCGGGGTCGGGCACCGGGACGTGGTCGAACCGGTAGACGTAGGTCGGGTTTCCGGCCGCAGCGTGGCGGTCGGCGATGGCTAGGGTGTCGTCACGGAAGACGAGCCCGGTCTCGAACTCGGTGAGGATGTCGGCCGGGGTCGCGTTCGGCCGCCGGGCCGCGATGCGGTCGTACCGCTCGTCGCCGCCGTCGGCCTGGCCGGCCGCGATCGAGCGGGCCCGGTCGGCGGTGATCTCCCGGATGCGGGGGGCGAAGGCGAAGAAGGAGGCCATCTCGTTCCTGGTGGTGCCGGTCAGCAGGCCTTTGCCGTCGAGGCGTCCGTCGACCAGCGCCTGCTGCCACGTCACGGGGATCCCGGAGGCGCCGAGGACGGGGTACATGGGCGGGGCGACGTTGCCCGGGCGGGCGGCCTCCCGGGAGAGCCGCTGGTAGGCGGCCAGGAGCCGGTCGGCCGGGACGGCGCGCAGCGCGGCACCCCGGTCCCGGGTGCCGCCCGGGCCGAGGATGCCGAGGATGTCGAGGAAGCGCCGGGCGTGGTCGCTCGCCTCCTCGGGGTCCTGCGGGGCGAGCCCGAAGGGACCGCTCTGGGCGATGACCCGGTTGACGAGCGGGCCGGTGGTCGGGGAGACGGCGAGGTAGAGGGCGGAGAACGCCCCGGCGGACTGGCCGCCGACGGTGAGGCTGCCGGGGTCGCCGCCGAAGGCCGCGATGTTGCGCCGCACCCAGGCGAGGACGGCGGCCTGGTCCTGCACGCCGAGGTTCTCGATGCCGAGGTCCGGCAGGTAGAGGTAGCCGAGCGGGCCGAGGCGGTAGTTGGCGGTGACGACGACGGCCCGGCCGGCGGCGGCCAGGTGCCGGCCGTCGTACCAGTCCCAGCCGCCGGACCCGCTGGTGAACCCGCCGCCGTGGAACCACACCAGGACGGGCAGGGCACCCGGGGCGGACCCGTCCGCAGGCGGACGAGGGGTCCACACGTTCAGCGTGAGGCAACCGTCCTCGTCCCAGTCGGGGGTGCGTGGCCCCATGACGGCTTCGAGCCGGGAGGGGCTCTGTGGGACGGACGGGCCCGGGCGGTCGGCGTCCCGGACGCCCGACCAGGCGGGGTGCGGCACGGGGGCGGCGAAGCGCCGCTCGCCCACGGGCGAAGCAGCGTAGGGGATGCCGCGGAACGCGGCGACGCCGTCCTCGACGGTGCCTCGGACGCTGCCCGACTCGATGGTCACGACGGGGCTCTCGCTCAGGGTCATCGGTGTCGCCTTCCTTGCAGACGTGGGACGGCTCCGGTCTATCGCAATCGCCATGAGACGGGAAGATGCGACGGTTCGGCTCTCCGCCGCACGTAGGCGCCGTCCGCGAGACCGGGGTGCTCCCCGGCCGCTCCCAGCCGCGCACCCCGGGCGTCCAGCGGCGTCCTGTCCGTCCAGTCGAGATCGACCACGAGTACCGTCCTGTGTCCGCCCGCACCCCGACCGACGATCGGTCGGCCGCTGCTCGTCCTCACCGGTGACCACCACCGGGCACCAGCACCCGCGCACCGCAGCAGCCGAAGGGCTGGTCCGCGGACGGCAGGCCGTCGGCGAGCTGTCGGCGCTGGGGCTGGGGCTGGGGCCAGGTTGTCGGAAAACTTTTTCTCCCGGGACCGATGAGTTCGGGCGGTGGCGGCGGTCATACCTGGGAAAGCAACGACAGCCGACCGGGGAGACCTGAGATGTCCAGCACCGCCACCGCCACTGCTACCGCCGCTACCAACGCCACCGCCGCTACCGCCGTCGCCACGAAGTCCGGCAAGGCCGTGGTCCGGGTGGTCTGGACGCTGCGGATCCTGCTGGCGCTCTTCTTCGCCGTGGCCAGCGCGCTGCCCAAGCTGCTCGCAGTCCCCGCCGCCACGACCGTCTTCGACGCCATGGGTGTGGGCCACTGGTTCATGTACCTGACCGGGCTGGTGGAACTGGCCGGAGCGGTCGGGCTGCTGGTCCGCCGGCTGGCCGGGCCGGCAGCCACGGCGCTGATCGTCTTCCTGGTGTTCGCGTTCGTCACCCAGCTCACCGCGATGCACGGCGAGAACGCCGGGACCCCGTTCATCTTCATGGTGCCGCTGGCCGTCATCGCCTGGAACCGGCGCGCCGAGACCGCCGAACTGCTCGGCCGCCGACGCTGACCAGTGCAGCGGCCGGTTCGGATGGGCGTCGCCGTGACGCCCGTCCGAACCGCGACGCCCATCCGAACGGCTGCGCTGCGTGCGCGGTGGTGCGGCCGAGTCCGTCGGCGGTCAGCCTTCGTGGACCGGCTGCCCGGCGCTGGGCAGGGCTTCGCCCGTCTCCAGCAGTGTCTTGAGGCTGGAGAGGATGGCAGGCCAGCCCTGGCTGCACATCGAGCGCAGGGTCCCTCCGGGGCCGAAGTCGTCGTGGGTGACGGTCAGCTTCACCTGGTTGCCGTGCGGCACCAGCTCGAAAGTGACCTTCGACCGGCGTTCCGCGGCCAGTTCGGCGCGCAGTTCCTCGCCGGCACCGGCCGTCTGGGCCCACTGCGGAGTGAAGGTGTGCCAGGTGTAGGAGAGCCGCCGGTACGGCTCGTGGACGAGTACGACCTGCTCCGGGTCGACGGTCCGTGCGCCGCGCTCGGCCCAGACGACAGGTGAGCCCTCGACCCAGTCGGTCTCAAAGCGCACGCCCCAGTAGCGCTCGGTGAAGGCGGGGTCGGTGAGCGCCTGCCAGAGCCGCTCAGGTGTGGTGTTGATGTACGTCGTGTAGACGAAGGCGTTGTTGTCCATGGGTGGCTGCTCCAGTGCTCTCTTCAGATCGGCGAGCGCGGCGGTCCGGGCATTCCGGCCAGCTCCAGCGTCGACGCTCCAAGTCCTTCGGGGGTTGACCCTGCGGCCGGTGAGATGCGTGCCGGATGCGGACGATCTGCTGGTGAGGCTCGACCGGCACACCGCCGATCATCAGGAGAACCTGCCAGGACTGCGCCAGTATTCAGTCGCGACACCCCTGGGATGCCAGGAAATCGCGAAGGTAGGTGTGCTTTTCGCGGACCTGGGGGTTCGGGTGATGCTCCGCGGCCTGCAGAAAGGGCTCCGCGTCGTCGGCGTCGACCTGGCCGCGGAACAGAAGCTGGTCGAGGACGCCGATACCCCAGATCTGGATGGCCGGATCAGCGTCAACGAGGAACTCACCGACCAACGGGAGGTCATCAGCCGTGGCGACGACGCGCAGCAACTCGACCGCGAGGTGCCGACGTTCCGGATCCGGGTCGGTGCGATAGATCTCCAGGCAGCGAGATCGAGCAGCGTCGGGCTGCAGCAGCCACAAGACCGAACGCGCGTGCTCGGAGGCCGGGAGACCTTCGACGTACCAATCCACCGCCCCACGAATCGCCTCATCACCCAGCAGAAAGGCGATGGCCCGCCGAGCGATGCGGTCACCGCTGGATTCCGGACCAGCGCCGATACTGTGGGCCAGTGCCTGCCAGTCGATCGGTTCGCTTCGGCTCGCCACACTCGTAGCGGGGGCGGCGAGGTGGAGCTGGCAGGCGCAGTCGAGGGCGTCCTCGGGGGTGCCGGCGAAGCCGCCGGTGGGTAGCAGGGAGTCTTCGTAGCGGTCGCTGCCGGCGTAGTAGAGGGCGAAGCCCCATCGGCTGGCGGTACCGCTGTAGCGCAGGCGCATCAGCTTGACCCGTTCGCCGTCGGGCAGTTCGCCTTCCACGTAGGCGAACTGCCCGCGATGGCGGATGTGCAGGTCCGTCAGTTGCGGCCAGGCCGTGCGGGCGTGTTCGGTCAGCCGCTGGGCGAGCGACAGCTGGGTGTACTCCGGCGTCGTGGGCATGGCGGCCATCCTGCCGGACCGCCCCGGCAGCGGATGCGGCAGGCTGGGGGGACCCAATGCCCCGGAAATGCAGAGAACCCCCATCCGGTTTCCCGGATGGGGGTTCTCTGTGAATGATTGTTCGGCGGCGTCCTACTCTCCCACAGGGTCCCCCCT
>NZ_JBWKER010000068.1:19667-36025 GCF_056435345.1 Kitasatospora sp. NPDC043950 | reverse complement strand
CCCCCCCCCCCCCCCCCCCCCCCCCCCCCCCCCCTCCCCCCCCCCCCCCCCCCCCCCCCCCCCCCCCCCCCCCCCCCCCCCCCCCCCCCCCCCCCGGGGCCCTTCGCGTTGCCCGGAGCCCGCCCCTGGGCCTGTGGTCTGACCTGCGCCTTTGAAGAGCCTTGAAGAGACTTTGTCAAAACCCTTGCGGGGACAGGGAAGGAGGGCCTTAATTCTCGTTAGGAAAGTTTCCTAACCCCCCGAGGAAACGGAGCATCGTATGCGTCCCCAGCACCACCATGCCCTCCGCATCGCCCTCGCCGCCGCCCTGGTGGCCGCCCCCCTCACGGTCGCGGCCGCCGGCGCCGCCACCGCCGCGCCGCCGTCCGCGACGTCCGTCCAGCTCAAGGGAGTCGGGCTGGACGACCCGCACAAGAAGGACATCGCGATGCAGCTGGTGTCCAGCGCGGAGAACTCCTCGCTGGACTGGAAGGCCCAGTACAAGTACATCGAGGACATCGGCGACGGGCGCGGCTACACCGGCGGCATCATCGGCTTCTGCTCCGGCACCGGCGACATGCTGGACCTCGTCCAGCACTACACCGACCTCAAGCCGGGCAACGTCCTCGCCAAGTACCTGCCGGCCCTGAAGAAGGTCAACGGCAGCGCCTCGCACGCCGGCCTCGGCACCCCCTTCGTCAACGACTGGGCCGCCGCCGCCAAGGACACGGTCTTCCAGCAGGCCCAGAACGACGAGCGCGACCGGGTGTACTTCAACCCCGCCGTCAACCAGGCCAAGTCCGACGGCCTGCGCGCGCTCGGCCAGTTCGCCTACTACGACGCCATCGTCATGCACGGCCCCGGCAACAGCTCGGACAGCTTCGGCGGCATCCGCGCCGCCGCCCTGAAGAAGGCCAAGACCCCCGCCCAGGGTGGCGACGAGGCCACCTACCTCAAGGCCTTCCTGGACGCCCGCAAGGTGGTCATGAAGAAGGAGCAGGCCCACTCCGACACCAGCCGGGTCGACACCGAGCAGTCGGTCTTCCTCAACGCGAAGAACTTCGACCTCAACCCGCCGCTCAAGTGGAAGGTCTACGGCGACAGTTACGCCATCAACAGCTGACGGGACGCCAAGCGGGGCCCGGGAGCGGCACATCGCTCCCGGGCCCCGCCGCCGTCCACCGGCCGGTGCTCAGGCGCTCGCGGTGTAGTCGTAGAAGCCACGGCCGGACTTGCGGCCCAGCAGGCCCGCGTCGACCATCCGGGAGAGCAGCGGGGGAGCCGCGTACAGCGGCTCCTTGTACTCGTCGTACATCGACTCGGCGATCGAGACGATGGTGTCCAGGCCGATCAGGTCGCACAGCCGCAGCGGGCCCATCGGGTGGGCGCAGCCGGCCTCCATGCCCTTGTCGATGTCGGAGGCGGTGGCCACACCCGACTCGAACATCCGCACCGCGGACAGCAGGTAGGGCACCAGCAGCGCGTTGACCACGAAGCCGGCCCGGTCGCGGGCGCGGATCGGCTCCTTGTCGAGCTCCTGGGAGGCGAAGGCCTCGACCCGCTCGGTGGTCACCGCCGAGGTGGTCAGCGTCGGGATGACCTCGACCAGCTTCTGCACCGGCGCCGGGTTGAAGAAGTGCAGGCCGATCACCTGCTCGGGGCGGGAGGTGGCGGCGGCCAGCTTCACGATCGGGATCGACGAGGTGTTGGAGGCGAGGATCGCGTCCCGGCGCTCGACCACCTGGTCCAGGGTCTGGAAGATCTTGACCTTGATGTCCTCGCGCTCGGCGACCGCCTCGACCACCAGGTCGCGGTCGGCGAAGTCGGACAGGTCCACGGTGAAGGTCAGCCGGGCCAGCGCCTCGTCCCGCAGCTCCGGGCTCAGCTTGCCGCGCTTGACCGCCGTGTCCAGGGAGTTGGTCAGCCGGGTGCGGCCGAACTCCAGCGCCTCGCCGCTGGCCTCCGCCACCAGGACGTTCAGCCCGGCCCGGGCGAAGACCTCCGCGATGCCCGACCCCATCAGGCCGCAGCCGATCACTCCGACGCGCGCGATGTCACTCACTCAGTTGCCCTTCGGTGGTGCTGGGGATCGCCCAGCGAACTGGTGGCCCAGCGAGCTGCTGGTCAACGGGCCGGTGTGCCGGAATGGGTGCACCGGTCACCGTCCCGACGACGTTACTACTCCGTACCGGCCAGTAGGTCACCCCCTCCCCGGCCGGGTGCCAGTGCGAGACGTCGTCCGAACGGGTGAGGCCGGGCCCGCCGCCCGTGCGCCCGGGGCCACCCCCGCCCGGCGGCCGGAAGAATGCCGCAGACGGGGGCCGGGGACGGGAAGGGAGCACACGGTGCCGACGGGATCGCTCGCAGGACAGGTCGGCCTGATCACCGGCGCGGGCCGGGGAATCGGCCGGGAGATCGCCATCGGCCTGGCCGCCGAGGGCATGGCCGTCGGCCTGGTCGGCCGCACCCACGGGACGCTGACCGACACCCTCAAGGAGTGCGCCCGGCACGGCTCCCGCGGCGTCGCCGTCACCGCCGACGTCACCCGCGCCGGCGCCGTCCGCGAGGCCGTCCGGGTCGTCGAACGCGACCTCGGCCCGATCGACCTGCTGATCAACAACGCCGGCCTGGTCGACCGCGCGGAGGTGCCGCTCTGGGAGACCGACGCGAACCAGTGGTGGCAGGTGATCGAGACCAACCTGCGCGGCCCCTACAACCTGCTGCGCTGCGTCCTGCCCGGCATGGTGTCCCGGGAGCGCGGCCGGGTGGTCAACCTCAACTCCGGCTTCGCCCTGCGCCCGGACGGCGACTACACCGCGTACGCCACCTCCAAGGGGGCGCTGCTCCAGCTCTCCGACAACATGGCGGACTCGCTGGCCCGCCACGGCATCGTCATCCTCGACATCAGCCCCGGCGCGGTCGAAACCGACATGACCGCCGCGATGCCGATGTTCAAGGACACGACGACCTGGGGCTCCATCCCGTACATGGTCGCGGTCACCGTGGACGCCGCCCGGGGCCGCTTCGACGGCCTGCACGGCCGGTTCATCCACGCCGGGCGGGACGACCTGGAGGAGCTGGTCAACCGGGCCGCGGAGATCCGCGCGGCGGACGCCCGGACGCTGCGGATGCGCCCGTACAAGGCGGACGACCCGATGGGCTGAACGGGCCCCTCGGCCGGCGTGCCCCCTCGGCCGGCGTGCCCCTCGGACGGCCTGCCACGAAGAGCGGTCAGGCGCACAGCTGACTGGCGGTCACCGGCTTCAGGCCCGCCTTGGCGAGACCGTCCAGGATGCCCGGCAGCGCGTCCACCGTGCACTGGTGGCCCATGTGCAGGGCGACCACCGATCCGCCGCGCACCGACTTCAGCACCCGGCGCTGCAACTCGGCGGCCGACGGGTCGTTGTAGTCGCGCGGGTCGACGTCGAAGGACAGCACGTGCTCGTAGCCGACCGCCTTCGCCTGCTCGCGCACCGTCCGGGTGGCGTACTGCGCGGCGGACGGGCGGAACCAGCGGCCGATCGAGCCGGTGAGCCGCTGCAGCCGTTCGGCGCACTGGGCGATCTCGTCGTGCACCTGGGCGGCCGTCATCGTCGAGAGGTCGAGGTGGTTCTGGGTGTGGTTGCCCAGCTCGTGGCCGGCGTCCAGGATCCGGCGGGCCATCTGCGGCTGCTGGTCGAGCCAGCTGCCGACCGCCATCACGGTCAGCTTGATGCCGCGCTGCTCGGCGGCCTCCAGCAGCGCGGTGGCCTGCTTCGGATCGCCGCTGCCGTGGCAGGTCAGCGCCACGAACTTGCTGGTGCGCGGCCCGTTCACCACCTCGACCGGGGTGCCGGCGGCGAGCGGCGGCAGCACCGGCGGCGTCGGAGGCGTCGGCGGGGGCGTCGGCGGCGTCGCGGCCCCGGCGGCCGGCTCCGCGCCGGTGGCCGGGTCGGTACCGGCGGTCGGGTCGGCCCCGATGGGCTGCGGCTCCGGCGGGGCGGACGGCACGGGGGAGGCCGGGCCCTCGCCGCCGTTCCAGGCCGGGTCGGTGGTGTGCTGCGGGTCGAGGGTGCCCGGGTGCACGGCGAGCACCCCGGCGTCGGCCCGGCGCGGGGTGCCGGAGGCACACGCGCTGAGGAACCCGCTGGCGGCGGTCAGGGCGGCCAGCTGGACGGCTGTGCGCAGTACGGTGCGGCGGTCGGCAGTCATCGGCAGTCAGCATAGAGACGGTGGCCACCCACGGCGATCCGAGGAGCGCCCCGGTACCGCCATTGACGTGCACACACACCACCGTCCGGGCGTTGCGTAAACCTGAACTGCCGGTGTTTCACCGGCGTGTCGTCGGATACGATCACGGCGCACCGCACGCCACGGGAGGGTGGCCGGGCCGGACGCGGGGTCACCCCCGTGGTACCGGGCGGGCCCGCCGGGCGCCGAGGCGGTGCCATGTCCGGCAGTGAGCACGGCAGAGGGGGCGGAACAGGATGCACGAGGACAGCGCGGCCGTCGGCGAGGCCACCGGCACCGACTGGGACTGGGCCAGAGCGGACGACTGGCAACCGCCGAGCGAGCTCGACACCGGCGTCCCGCACACCGCCCGGATGTACGACTACTACCTGGGCGGCAAGGACAACTTCGAGGCCGACCGCAAGGCCGCCCAGGCCGCCATAGCGGCCTACCCCGCGCTGCCGCTGCTGGCCCGCACCAACCGGCAGTTCCTCGGCGACGCGGTGGAGTTCGCCGCCGGCCGGGGCATCCGCCAGTTCGTCGACATCGGCACCGGCATCCCGGCCGTCGGCTCCACCAGCGAGGTCGCCCAGCGGGTCGCCCCGGACGCCCGGGTGGTGTACGTCGACAACGACCCGATCGTCGCCACCCACGCCCGCGCCCTGCTGGCCGGCCACCCCGCCGGACACACCTCGGTCATCGAGGCCGACCTGCGCGACCCGGCCACCATCCTCGGCCACCCGGGCCTGCTCGCCGCCGTCGACCTGTCCCGGCCGGTCGCGCTGATGCTCGTCGCCGTGCTGCACTTCATCCGCGACGAGGACGGCGCCCAGCAGATCGTCCGCACCCTGCGCGACGCGCTCGCCCCCGGCAGCGCGCTGATCCTCTCCCACGGCAGCCCCGACTTCGCCTCCCGGGAGAGCGCCGCCGAAGGCACCCGCATCTACCGCAGCGCCAGCGCCCCCCTGGTGCTGCGCCCGCGCGCCGGCGTCGAACCCTTCTTCGGCGACTTCGAGTTCGCTGGCCCCGGCCTGGTCCAACTCCCGCTCTGGCGCCCCACCCCCGGCCACGTCCCGACCACCGAACTCCCCGAAGGCTGGCAGGACGTCTCCGCCTACGCGGGCGTCGCGTTCAGGCGGTAGCCCCGGATCACGAGGCGGTCCGGCCCCGACGCCTCCCTCCTGCGCCGGGACCGGCCTCGCACACCACGAACACTAGGCTCAGCCACTGACAGCCCGTCACCCACTCCGGCGTGCACCCTGGTGGGCGACGGACCGTCAGCGACCCGCCCCGGTACGTACCGGGAGAAATTGGCACGACAGCGCGGGCGGGCCGGTGCTAGCTTCCGCGACATGGAACCCCTGAGCGAGAACGAGATCCGCGCGTCCTTCGTCAACTGCTCCAAGGGCGAGGCCCGTCGACTCAACCTCCCTCGGGGCCTGGCGGAACTGCCCTGGGAGAACCTGGACTTCCTCGGCTGGCGGGACCAGGGCGCGCCCGACCGGGCCTACCTGGTGGCCTCGTACGGCGGCGAGCCGGTCGGCGTGACGCTGCGGGTGCCGACGGTCCGCCGCAGCCTCACCAAGACCAACGTCTGCTCGCTGTGCATCACCGCGCACGCGGGCTCCGGCGTCGCGCTGCTCGCCGCCCGCCGGGCCGGGGCGGCCGGGCGGGAGGGCAACACCGTCGGCACGTACATCTGCGCCGACCTCGCCTGCTCGCTGTACGTGCGCGGGCTGAAGAAGTCCGCCTTGGTGACCAGGCCCGACGAGTCGCTGCCGCTGGAGCGGCAGATCGACCGGACGGTGGGGAACCTGGAGGCCTTCCTCGCCAAGGTGCTCGCCGACACCGCGCACTGAGCGGGACGCGCGGACACCGCGTTCCGGCGGGGTCAGTGCCCGCGCAGCTGGTCGAGGTCGCGCCGCTCCCGCTTGGTCGGGCGCCCGGCGCCCCGGTCCCGCTCGCCGGCCGTCGCGACGAGTTCGCGCGGCGGCCGCGGCGGGCTGTTGTCGACCAGGCAGTCCGCCGCCACCGTCGCGCCGACCCGCTTGCGGATGAGCTTCTGCACCACGACGACCCGCTCGTAGCCCTCCTCGCGGACCCGCACCTCGTCCCCGGCGCGCAGCGCCTGGGCCGGCTTGACCCGTTCGCCGTTCACCCGCACGTGCCCGGCCCGGCAGGCGGCGGCCGCCAGCGCCCGCGTCTTGGTGAGCCGGACCGACCAGATCCAGCTGTCCACCCGCACGCTTCCCTCGTGTTCAGCCATCCCTGGAGCCTACCCAAGCCGCCCGAACCGGCCCGAGCCCGAACCCGAGCCAGCGGCGCCCGCTACGCCGCCTCCGGCACCATCCGGGCCGCCTGCGGGGCCTCCTGGACCGCCCAGCCGTTGCCGTCCGGGTCGTTGAAGAACACGAAGGAGTTCCAGGCCTCGCCGTGCCCGTCCACCCGGCTGCCCGCCTCGAAGTGCTGGACCGGGCTGACCTCGACGCCCCGGGCCGCGAGTTCGGCGTGCGCCTTGTCGATGTTCGGTACGACCAACTGCAGTCCCTTCACGGATCCGGGCGGCGCCCCGATGACCCCGGTGCCCACCACGATGGAGCACGTGGAGCCCGGGGGAGTCAGCTGGACGACCCGGACCCCGTCGCGCAACCGGGTGTCGTGGTCGACCGTGAAGCCGACCAGCTCCTCGTAGAACAGCTTCGCGCGGTCCACGTCCGACACCGGGACCACCACGACTTCGAGCTTCCAGTCCATCGCCCTCACCCCTCTCGGCCGGGCTCTTCCAGTATCCGTCGAAACGGTTCCCCGTCGGGCCGTCGGATAGCCTGAGAACACGATGAATCCCGAGATCACGCCCGCCGCGGCGACCCAGTTCAGTACGCCGTGGGGCGCCTTCGACCTCACCCGCTTCCCGGAGGACCCGCGTGAGCGGCTGCGGGCCTGGGACGCGGCCGACGAGTACCTGCTGCGCCACCTCGCGGGCGAGGCGGACAGCGCCGCCGGCACCGCGGCCGACCTGGCCGGCCGCCGGATCGTCGTCCTGGGCGACCGCTGGGGCGCGTTGACCACCGCGCTGGCCGCCCACGAGCCGGTGCAGATCGTCGACTCCCACCTCGGCCGGCAGGCCACCCTGGCCAACCTGGCGCGGGCCGGCGCCACCGTCGACCCGGCCCGGCTGCTGACCACCCGGGACGCCCCGCCGGAGCGGATCGACGTCCTGCTGGTGCGCGTGCCCAAGAGCCTGGCCCTGCTGGAGGACCAGCTGCACCGGCTGGCCCCCGCCGTCCACCCGGGCACGGTGGTGGTCGGCGCCGGCATGGTCGCCGAGATCCACACCTCCACGCTCCAGCTCTTCGAGCGGATCCTCGGCCCGACCCGCACCTCGCTCGCCGCCCGCAAGGCCCGGCTGATCTTCTGCACCCCGGATCCGGCGCTGGACCCCGGCCCCAGCCCGTGGCCGCACCGCTACGCGCTGCCGCCGGACGTCGGGGCGGTCTCCGGGCGCACGGTGGTCAACCACGCCGGCACGTTCTGCGCCGAGCGTCTCGACATCGGCACCCGCTTCTTCCTCGGCCACCTGCCGACCCCGGCGCCCGGGGCCCGGGTGGTCGACCTGGGCTGCGGCAACGGCGTGGTCGGCACGGCCGCCGCGCTGGCCGGGCCGGGTGCGGAGCTGGTGTTCGTCGACGAGTCCCATCAGGCGGTGGCCTCGGCGGAGGAGACCTTCCGCGCCAATCTGGGCCCGGACGCCCGGGCGGAGTTCCTGACCGCCGACGCGCTGGCGCCGGAGGTGGCGCCCCCGGGCTCGGTGGACCTCGTCCTGAACAATCCGCCGTTCCACTCGCACCAGGCCACCACGGACGCCACCGCCTGGCGGATGTTCACCGGTTCCCGGCGGGCGCTGCGCCCGGGCGGGGAGCTGTGGGTGGTCGGCAACCGCCATCTCGGCTACCACGTCAAGCTGCGGCGTCTCTTCGGGAACTGCCAGCTGGTGGCGGGTAACCCCAAGTTCGTGGTGCTGCGCGCGGTCAAGCGGTAGTCCGGCGTCCGCTCGGTCGGTGGCTGTTCGGTCGCGGGCCGGTGGCGGCCCGGCCGGGCGGACGCAGGGCGGTTTTCGGGCGTTCTTCGGGGTCCTGACCGCAGCTCCTTGCATGAATGTTCCGTACTGCGTATATTCATGCCACAACAAAGGAGGAACGCCATGGCATTGCGAGTCGCCGTCGCCGGCGCGAGCGGATACGCGGGCGGCGAGGTGCTGCGTCTGCTGCTCGGCCACCCGGAGGTGGAGATCGGGGCGCTGACCGGCGGCTCGAACGCGGGCACCCGGCTGGGCGCGCTCCAGCCGCACCTGATCCCGCTCGCCGACCGCGTCCTCGAACCCACCACCCCCGAGGTGCTGGCCGGCCACGACGTGGTCTTCCTGGCGCTGCCGCACGGCCAGTCCGCCACCGTCGCCGAGGCGCTCGGCGACGAGGTCCTGGTGGTCGACTGCGGTGCCGACTTCCGGCTCCGCGCCGCCACCGACTGGGAGCAGTTCTACGGCTCCGCGCACGCCGGCACCTGGCCCTACGGCCTGCCCGAACTCCCCGGCCACCGGGCCGCGTTGAAGAGCAGCAACCGGATCGCCGTGCCCGGCTGCTACCCGACGGCCGTGTCCCTGGCGCTGTTCCCGGCGTACGCGGCCGGACTCGCCGAGCCGGAGGCCGTCGTGGTCGCCGCCTCCGGCACCTCCGGTGCGGGCAAGGCCGCCAAGACCCACCTGCTGGGCAGCGAGGTCATGGGCAACGTCAGCCCGTACGGCGTCGGCGGCGTGCACCGGCACACCCCGGAGATGGTGCAGAACCTCACCCCGGTCGCGGGCGAGCCCGTCACCGTCTCCTTCACGCCGACCCTCGTCCCGATGCCGCGCGGCATCCTCGCCACCTGCTCCGCCAAGGCGCGGCCCGGCGTGACCGCCGAGAGCCTGCGCGCCGCCTACGCCGGGGCGTTCGCGGACGAGCCGTTCGTCCACCTGCTGCCCGAGGGGCAGTGGCCGCAGACCAGCAGCGTCTACGGCGCCAACACCGCCCTCGTCCAGGTCGCGCTGGACGCCACCGCCGGGCGGATCATCGCGATCAGCGCGATCGACAACCTCGTGAAGGGCACCGCGGGCGGCGCGGTGCAGAGCATGAACATCGCCCTGGGCCTGCCCGAGGAGCTGGGCCTTCCCGTGAACGGAGTCGCACCGTGAGCAACAGTACGAACGTGGGCGTGACGGCCGCCAAGGGCTTCCGGGCCGCCGGTGTGACCGCCGGCATCAAGGCCTCCGGCACCCCCGACCTCGCCCTGGTGGTCAACGACGGCCCCGCGCTCGCCGCCGCCGGCGTCTTCACCGCCAACCGCGTCAAGGCCGCGCCGGTCGTCTGGTCCGAGCAGGTCCTCAAGGGCGGCCAGGTGTCCGCCGTGGTCCTCAACTCCGGCGGCGCCAACGCCTGCACCGGCCCGCTCGGCTTCCAGGACACCCACGCCACCGCGGAGAAGGTCGCCGGGGAGCTGGAGCTCAACGCCGGCGAGGTCGCCGTCGCCTCCACCGGCCTGATCGGCGAGCGCCTCCCGATGGACGTCCTGCTGCCCGGCGTCGCGCTGGCCGTCCGGGAGCTGAGCGCGACCGGCGGCGAGGCCGCCGCGATCGCCATCAAGACCACCGACACCGTGCACAAGACCGCCCAGGTCACCAGCCCGGCGGGCTGGACGGTCGGCGGCATGGCCAAGGGCGCGGGCATGCTCGCCCCGAGCCTGGCCACCATGCTGGTCGTGATCACCACCGACGCCGACCTGGACGCCGCCGCCCTGGACACCGCGCTGCGCGGCGCCACCCGCACCACCTTCGACCGGATCGACTCCGACGGCTGCATGTCCACCAACGACACCGTGCTGCTGCTGGCCTCGGCCGCCTCCGGCGTCGTCCCGGACGAGGCCGAGTTCGCCGAGGCGGTCCGCACCGTCAGCGCCGAGCTGGCCCGCCGGCTGATCGCCGACGCCGAGGGCGCCAGCAAGGACATCCGGATCGACGTCACCGGCGCCGCCACCGAGCAGGAGGCCGTCGACGTCGCCCGGACGATCAGCCGCAACAACCTGCTCAAGTGCGCCATCCACGGCGAGGACCCCAACTGGGGCCGGGTGCTGGCCGCGATCGGCACCACCGACGCCGCCTTCGACCCGGACCGGCTGGACGTGGCCATCAACGGCGTCTGGGTCTGCAAGGACGGCAGCGTCGGCGAGGACCGCACCCTGGTGGACATGGCCGGCCGCGAGGTCGTCATCACCGCGAACCTCAACGCCGGTACGGAGAGTGCCTCGTTGTGGACCAACGACCTCACCGCCGACTACGTCCACGAGAACAGCGCCTACTCGACCTGATGCCCGACAGGTGACGCGCGCCACCCGATGCGCGCCACCTGATCCGCGACACCCGATGCGCGACACCCGTTCGGACGAGGGACACCCGTGAAGATCGCACCCAAGGGCGAACAGGCCCGCAACAACACCGCGTTGCCCAAGGCGATGACGCTGATCGAGGCGCTGCCGTGGCTGGAGCGCTTCCACGGCAAGACCGTCGTGATCAAGTTCGGTGGCAACGCCATGGTGGACGAGAGCCTCAAGTCGGCCTTCGCCCAGGACGTCGTCTTCCTCCGCTACGCCGGCCTGCACCCCGTCGTGGTGCACGGCGGCGGCCCGCAGATCAGCGCCCAGCTGGACCGCCTCGGCCTGGAGTCCAGCTTCACCAACGGCCTGCGGGTCACCACCCCCGAGACCATGGACGTGGTCCGGATGGTGCTGGCCGGCCAGGTGCAGCGCGAACTCGTCGGCCTGCTCAACGAGCACGGCCCGTTCGCGGTCGGCATGACCGGCGAGGACGCGCACACCATGACGGCGGTCAAGCGGTACGCGGTGGTGGACGGCGAGCAGGTCGACATCGGCCTGGTCGGCGACATCGTCAACATCGAGGCCGGCGCGGTGAAGGCGCTGATCGCCGACGGCCGGATCCCGGTCATCTCCTCGATCGCGCGCGGCGCCGACGGCCACGTCTACAACATCAACGCCGACACCGCCGCGGCCGCCCTCGCGGTCTCGCTGGGCGCCGAGATGCTGGTGGTCCTGACCGACGTCGAGGGCCTCTACGCGGACTGGCCAAACTCCGACGACGTGATCAGCCAACTCGCCGCGAGCGAGCTGGAGGAGCTGCTGCCGAGCCTGGCCAGCGGCATGCTCCCCAAGATGGAGGGCTGCCTGCGCGCCGTCCGCTCCGGGGTGGGCACCGCCCGCGTCCTGGATGGCCGGGTGCAGCACAGCCTGCTGCTGGAGATCTTCACCGACGAGGGCATCGGCACGATGGTCGTGCCGGACGACGAACAGACCGTGACCGGGGGACTGGCATGACCGCGAACGAGCAACTGACCGGCCGGTGGCAGCACACCTTCACCGACAACTACGGCACCCCGCGGATCGCGCTGGTGCGCGGTGCGGGCGCCAAGCTCTGGGACGCCGACGGCAAGGAGTACACCGACCTGCTCGGCGGCATCGCCGTCAACGCGCTCGGCACCGCCCACCCGGCGGTCGTCGAGGCGGTCAGCCGGCAGATTGCCACCCTGGGCCACGTCTCCAACCTCTTCATGGCCGAGCCGACCATCGCCCTCGCCGAGCGGCTGCTGCGGCTGGACGGCCGGGAGGGCGGCCGGGTGTTCTTCTGCAACTCCGGCGCCGAGGCCAACGAGGCCGCGTTCAAGATCAGCCGCCGGACCGGCCGCACCCACCTGGTCGCCCTCCAGGGCGCCTTCCACGGCCGGACGATGGGCGCCCTCGCGCTCACCGGCCAGTCGGCCAAGCAGGAGCCGTTCCGCCCGCTGCCCGGCGACGTCACGCACGTCCCGTTCGGCGACGTCGAGGCGCTGCGCGCGGCCGTCACCACCGAGACCGCGGCGGTCTTCCTGGAGCCGATCCAGGGCGAGAACGGCGCCATCCCGCTGCCCGAGGGCTACCTGAGGGCGGCCCGCGAGATCACCCGGGCCACGGGTACCCTGCTGGTCCTGGACGAGATCCAGACCGGCGTCGGCCGCACCGGGTACTGGTACGCCCACCAGGCCGTCGAGGGCGTCGAGCCGGACGTCGTCACCCTCGCCAAGGCGCTCGGCGGCGGGCTGCCGATGGGCGCGGTGCTGGCCTTCGGCGAGGCCGCCGAACTGCTCACCCCGGGCCAGCACGGCACCACCTTCGGCGGCAACCCGGTGGCCGCGGCGGCCGGGCTCGCGGTGCTGGACACCATCGAGTCCGAGGGCCTGCTGGAGCACGTCCGCAAGCTGGGCGAGCGGCTGCGCCAGGGCGTCGAGGCGATCGGCGACCCGCTGGTCTCGCACGTGCGCGGCGCCGGACTGCTGCTCGGCATCGTGCTCACCGAGCCGGTGTCGGCACGGGTGCAGGCCGCCGCGCAGGAGGCGGGCTTCCTGGTCAACGCGGCCGTCCCGGACGCCGTCCGGCTGGCCCCGCCGCTGGTACTGACCGAGCAGGAGGCGGACGCCTTCCTCGCCGCTCTGCCGGGCGTCCTGCGGGCGGTGCGCGAGAGCGCCCCGGCCGATGCGAGCTGACCGTTGTCCGGGAGAATAACCACATGACCGTTTCCCACTCCGGCCCGTCCGCCGCAGGCCCGTCGCCGCAGGTGCCGCAGACCCGCACCGCGCGGCACCGGCGGATCGTGGACCTGCTCACCCGCCAGCCCGTGCGCTCGCAGAGCCAGCTCGCCAAGCTGCTCGCCGACGACGGACTCGTGGTCACCCAGGCGACGCTCTCCCGGGACCTGGACGAGCTGGGCGCGGTCAAGATCCGCAACCGGGACGGCGCGCTGATCTACGCCGTCCCGGCGGAGGGCGGCGACCGCACGCCGCGCGCGCCGATGGGGGAGTCGGCCAGCGAGGGCCGGATGGCCCGGCTGGCCGGCGAGCTGATGGTCTCCGCGACGGCCTCCGGCAACCTGGTGGTGCTGCGCACCCCTCCGGGGGCCGCGCAGTTCCTCGCCTCGGCGATCGACCAGGCGGAGGTGTTCGAGATCATCGGCACCATCGCCGGCGACGACACCGTCCTGCTGATCAGTCGGGACCCGGCGGGCGGCCAGGCGCTCGCCGACCACCTCATGCAACTCGCCCAGGCGAAGGCCCAGTAGCGCGCGACGACGCGAGACCCCGACGCGCAACGACGCGCAACGACGCGCAACGACACGAAACCCCGACCGGTGGAGACTTCCCCGGCCGGGGTTTTGTGTTTCATACGGACTAGTGCATACTTATGCCTGTCGCCGTAAACCTGTACGGAAACCCTGTACGTAGAGCTGTAAGGAGAAAGCCGTGGCCGAGCGCGTCGTACTCGCCTACTCGGGCGGACTGGACACCTCCGTCTGCATCGGCTGGATCGCCGAGGAGACGGGCGCCGAGGTCATCGCCGTCGCCGTCGACGTCGGCCAGGGCGGCGAGGACCTGGAGGCGATCCGCCAGCGCGCGCTGGACTGCGGCGCCGTCGAGGCCGAGGTCGCGGACGCCCGCGACGAGTTCGCCGACGAGTACTGCCTCCCGGCGATCAAGGCCAACGCGCTCTACCAGGGCCAGTACCCGCTGGTCTCCGCGCTGTCCCGGCCGGTCATCGTCAAGCACCTGGCCGCCGCCGCCCGCAAGCACGGCGCCACCACCGTCGCGCACGGCTGCACCGGCAAGGGCAACGACCAGGTCCGGTTCGAGGTCGGCATCAACTCGCTGGCCCCCGGCCTGAAGTGCATCGCCCCGGTGCGCGACTACGCGATGACCCGGGACAAGGCGATCGCCTTCGCCGAGGCCAAGGGCCTGCCGATCGCCACCACCAAGAAGTCCCCGTACTCGATCGACCAGAACGTCTTCGGCCGGGCCGTCGAGACCGGCTTCCTGGAGGACATCTGGAACGCCCCGATCGAGGACGTCTACGACTACACCCAGGACCCGGCCGCCCCGCGCGAGGCCGACGAGGTGGTCATCACCTTCGACGCCGGCGTCCCGGTGGCCGTCGACGGCCGCAAGGTCACCGTCCTCCAGGCCATCGAGGAGCTCAACAAGCGGGCCGGCGCCCAGGGCGTCGGCCGGCTGGACATGGTCGAGGACCGGCTGGTCGGCATCAAGTCCCGGGAGATCTACGAGGCCCCCGGCGCGATCGCCCTGATCACCGCCCACCAGGCCCTGGAGAACGTCACCGTCGAGCGCGAACTCGCCCGCTACAAGCGGCAGGTGGAGCAGCGCTGGGCCGAACTCGTCTACGACGGCCTCTGGTTCTCCCCGCTCAAGCGCGCGCTGGACGGCTTCGTGAACGAGGCCAACCAGCACGTCTCCGGCGAGATCCGGATGGTCCTGCACGGCGGCCGGGCCGTGGTCAACGGCCGTAGGTCCGACCAGTCGCTGTACGACTTCAACCTCGCCACCTACGACACCGGCGACACCTTCGACCAGTCGATGTCCAAGGGCTTCATCGAGATCTTCGGGATGTCCTCGAAGCTCGCCGCCCGCCGCGACCTCGCCTGATCCCCTCCCGTCCCCACCCCCCTTCCCCGTCAGGAGCCCACGCGATGTCCGCCGACCAGCACGCAGACCAGACCGCCGACGTCCGCCTCTGGGGCGCGCGCTTCGCCGACGGCCCGTCCGAGGCGCTGGCCAGGCTCTCCGCCTCGGTCCACTTCGACTGGCGCCTCGCGCCGTACGACATCGCCGGCTCCAAGGCCCACGCCCGGGTCCTGCACAAGGCCGGCCTGCTCTCCGAGGACGAGCTCGCCGCGATGCTGGCCGGCCTCGACCAGCTGCTCGCCGACGTCCAGGCGGGCACCTTCACCGGGACCGTCGCTGACGAGGACGTGCACACCGCCCTGGAGCGCGGCCTGCTGGAGCGCCTCGGCGCCGACCTCGGCGGGAAGCTGCGGGCCGGGCGCTCGCGCAACGACCAGATCGCCACCCTGTTCCGGATGTACCTGCGGGACCACGCCAGGACCATCGGCGCCCTGGTGCTCGACCTCCAGCACGCCCTGGTCGGCCTCGCCGAGGCGCACCCGGACACCGCGATGCCGGGCCGCACCCACCTCCAGCACGCCCAGCCCGTCCTCTTCGCCCACCACGTCCTCGCGCACGTGCAGGCCCTCGGCCGGGACGCCGAGCGGCTGCGCCAGTGGGACGCCCGCACCGCCGTCTCCCCGTACGGCTCCGGGGCGCTGGCCGGCTCCTCGCTCGGCCTCGACCCGCAGGCCGTCGCCGCCGACCTCGGCTTCGAGGGCGGCTCGGTCGGCAACTCCATCGACGGCACGGCCTCGCGCGACTTCGTCGCCGAGTTCGCGTTCGTGACCGCGATGATCGGCATCAACCTCTCCCGGATCGCGGAGGAGGTGATCATCTGGAACACCAAGGAGTTCGGCTTCATCACGCTGCACGACGCCTTCTCCACCGGTTCCTCGATCATGCCGCAGAAGAAGAACCCGGACATCGCCGAGCTCGCCCGGGGCAAGTCCGGCCGGCTGATCGGCAACCTGACCGGCCTGCTGGCCACGCTCAAGGCCCTGCCGCTCGCCTACAACCGGGACCTCCAGGAGGACAAGGAGCCGGTGTTCGACTCCTGCGACACGCTGGAGGTGCTGCTGCCCGCGTTCACCGGGATGATGGCCACCCTCACCGTGCACCGGGAGCGGCTGGAGGAGCTGGCCCCGGCCGGCTTCTCGCTCGCCACCGACATCGCCGAGTGGCTGGTCAAGCAGGGCGTGCCGTTCCGGGTCGCGCACGAGGTGGCCGGCGCCTGCGTCAAGGTCTGCGAGGCCGAGGGCATCGAGCTGTCCGACCTGACGGACGAGCAGTTCGCGGCGATCTCGGTGCACCTGACGCCCGAGGTCCGGTCGGTGCTCAGCGTGCACGGCGCCATCGCCTCCCGCAACGGGCGCGGCGGCACCGCGCCGTCGGCGGTGGCGGTCCAGCTCGCCGAGGTGAAGGCGGACCTGGCGCGGCAGCAGGAGTGGATCCAGGGCTGACCACCGGTCTGCGGGGGAGGGGGGGGGGGGGGGGGAGGGGGGGGCCCCCCCCGCCCCCCCCCCCCCCCCCCTCTCCCCCCCCCACCCCCCCCCCCCCCCCCCCCCACTGTTTGCCCCCACC
>NZ_JBWKER010000068.1:0-19657 GCF_056435345.1 Kitasatospora sp. NPDC043950 | reverse complement strand
GGGGGGGGGGGGGGGTGGGATGGGGGGGGGGGGGAGGGTGGGGCGGAGGGGAGAGGGGGGGGGGGCCCGGGGTCCCGCGGGTGGTTGGGGGGGGGGGCCCCCCCCCCCCCCCCCCCCCCCCCCCTCCGGCGTCCGCACCCCCGGTCGGGCGTAACCCGGCCCGCCTCGGCCCGTCATGCACGGTGTGTGCACAACCCTTCCGCCCGTCCCCTCCGCCGAGGATGTCTTCCTCGCCGAACGCCGCCGCCGCGTGGTGCGCGAGACCGTGGCCGGCCTGCCGGGCCGCTGCCCCGAGCTGGTCGCCGCCCTCGCCGAGGATCCACCGCCGACCTACCGGGAGCTCTCCGAACGCCTCGGCATGCCGCGCGGCTCGATCGGGCCCACCCGCTCCCGCTGCCTCGCCTGCCTGCGGATCCTCCTCCACGCCGAGCGGTACCCGTGAGGGGTACCCGCGAGCGGCCGGTGACGCTCCGCATGCAGATCACCCCGGAGGCGGCTCCGCCCGAGTGACGTTCCGCCCGCCCGCCCGCCGCCGTCGCCCGCCGCCCCCCCGCGTGACCCTCGCCACGTCGAGCCGTCGCCGCCCCCGGCCACGCCCCGCGCGCGGCGCCCGCCACCGGCCCCACCACCCGCCCCGCCCCCGCGTGACCCTCGCCACGTCGAACGCCCCGAAGGTTGAGAGCAGCTGACACACGGGTAGAGCGCTGGCGAACGTAGCTCTTGACGGTGCCGCGATCACTCGGATACTGAGCGTGAGCGCGTCGCCGTCGACCCGGTCACTTCCGGGCCGCGCGGCTGGTACGTTCGTGCGCCACCCCCGGTCAGGGCAGATCCCCGGCCGGGACATCTCCGGCAGGGCATCCGGTGCGTCACCCTCACGTTTGCGCGCCGGGCACGACGATGGGGAGGCCCCAGCACATGGGCATGAGCGTGATCATCTCGGCGGCGGACGCCGAGGACGCGGAGCAGATCCTCAAGCTCCAGTACCTCGGCTACCAGCCCGAGGCGGAGCTGTACGGCGACTGGGCGATCGAGCCCCTGACGCAGAGCCTGGAGAGCCTGCGCGCCGAACTGTCCGGGCAGTACGTCCTGGTCGCCCGGCTGGGCGACGAGGTGGTCGGCACCATCCGAGGTCACGTCGACGCCGAGGGCGTCGGCCGGATAGGGCGCCTGGTCGTCCACCCGAGGATGCAGCGGCACGGCCTGGGCGGCCGGCTGCTGGACGCGCTGGAGCGCCGCCTCGCCGAGGACGGCCGTCCGGTGACCTCCTACCGTCTGTTCACCGGCCACCGCAGCCTCGGCAACCTGCGGCTGTACACCCGCCTGGGCTACCGGCAGTCCGCGGTCGAGCAGGTCACCGACCGGCTCAGCCTGGTACACCTGGAGAAGCCCGCCGTGGTGTCGCTCGCCGCGACCGCCTGAGCCCTCCGCCCGTTCCGGCCCGCACGGCGCCGCCACCATCCGGACACTCCGGTGGCGGCGCCGAGCCGCATCGTCGCTGGTGGCGGCGTCGGGTGTCCGCATTGCGGACATCACATCCAAGTAATTGGGTCCAAATCGACCCATCTGATTTACTGGCTCACATGACTGCGACGACGAAATGGACCCCCACCGGCACCCTGCCGGCAGGTGAGCGCGCCATGTGCCGTCGAATGTGTCACCGCTGAGGGCCACCGCCCCCGGCACCCGGTTGAGGGTGCCCCCACCTCGCGCCCCGAAGCGAGACCCGGCGTCGTTCCCGTCCGTGCGAGCGCGCCCAGCCTGCCACACCCCTTCTCCCGCCTGCCCGCCCATGGGCGGGTGGTCGTCCACGACGACTCGTGCCCGTGACTCGTGCCCGATGACTCGTAAGGGCCACGCCGTCGCGCGGCCCGGCCGCTCAGCGGCCACGATCAAGAGGTGGCAGGTCCGGATCCCCCTGGCGAAGCGCCGTGCACGTCGCCGACCGCACCCCGGTCGGGCGGCCGCCCGCCGCCCGCCCCCGACCCACGGAAGCAGCTGTGATCACCACCACGGACCTCACGAAGGTCTACCGCTCCCGAGGCCGCGAGGTGAGCGCCCTCGCCGGCGTCGACCTGCACGTCCGCCCTGGCGAGGTCTACGGAGTCGTCGGCACCAGCGGCGCCGGCAAGTCCACGCTCATCCGCTGCGTGAACATGCTGGAGCGTCCGACCTCCGGCACCGTCACGGTGGACGGGGTCGAGCTGACCGCGCTGTCCGGCGGCGAGAACCGGGCCGGCCGGGAGCTGCGGGAGGCGCGGCGCCGGATCGGCATGGTCTTCCAGCACTTCAACCTGCTCTCCTCGCGGACCGTCCAGCAGAACGTCGAGCTCCCGCTGGAGATCATCGGGCTGGACCGCACCCAGCGCCGCCGCAAGGCCGCCGAACTGCTCGACCTGGTCGGCCTCGGCGACAAGGCCCGCAGCTACCCCAACCAGCTCTCCGGCGGCCAGAAGCAGCGCGTCGGCATCGCCCGGGCCCTGGCCGGCGACCCCAAGGTGCTGCTCTCCGACGAGGCCACCTCGGCGCTCGACCCGGAGACCACCCGTTCGATCCTCAAGCTGCTGCGCGACCTCAACCAGCAGCTCGGCCTCACCGTCCTGCTGATCACCCACGAGATGGACGTCATCAAGTCCGTCTGCGACTCCGCGGCCCTGATGCGCGGCGGCCGGGTGGTCGAGTCCGGCAGGCTGACCGACCTGCTGGCCGAGCCCGGCTCCGAGCTGGCCCGCGAGCTGTTCCCGCTCAGCGAGTTCGGCACCGGCCACCCCGGCTCGACCGTGCTGGAGATCACCTTCCAGGGCGACTCCTCGGCCCAGCCCTTCGTCTCCCAGCTGGCCCGCACCTACCAGATCGACATCAACATCCTCGGCGCCGCGGTGGAGACCATCGCCGGCCGGATGGTCGGCCGGATGCGGGTCGAGCTCTCCGGCGGACACCAGGACAACGTGGTGCCGATCGGCTACCTGCGCGAGCAGGGCCTACAGGTGGACGTACTGGGCGCGGCGGACGGAGCGGTGGCATGACCTGGGACCAGATGTGGGCCCTGATGGGGCCCGCCACGCAGGAGACCTTCCAGATGGTCGGCGTCTCCACGGCCGTCACCGTGCTGCTCGGCCTGCCGCTGGGCATCCTGCTGGTGCTGACCGACAAGGGCGGGCTGCTGGCCAACCGGGCCGTCAACAAGTCGATCGCCTTCGTGGTGAACATCGCCCGCTCGGTGCCGTTCATCATCCTGATGATCGCGCTGATCTCCTTCACCCGCTGGCTGGTCGGCACCTCCATCGGCTGGCAGGCGGCGACCGTGCCGCTCACCATCGGCGCCATCCCGTTCTTCGCCCGCCTGGTCGAGACCTCCGTCCGCGAGGTCGACCGCGGCCTGGTCGAGGCCGTCCAGGCGATGGGCGGCAGCACCTGGACGATCGTCCGCAAGACGCTGCTCCCGGAGGCGCTGCCCGGCATCGCCGCCTCGGTGACCACCACGATCATCACGCTGATCAGCTACTCCGCGATGGCCGGCACGGTCGGCGGCGGCGGCCTCGGCACGCTCGCCGTCAACTACGGCTACCAGCGCTTCGAGACGGCCTTCATGTGGGTCATCGTGGCCGAGCTGGTGATCCTCGTCACCGCCGTCCAGCTGATCGGCGACTTCGCCGTCCGGCGCCTCGCCAACCGCGGCGGCACCGGCGGCCGGACCCGCCTGCTGGGCCGCACCCCGGCCGGACCGGCCGCCCCCGACGAGGACCTCGTCGCCCCCTAGACCTCCCGGGTCCGACACCGGACCACGGCTCCCCGTATCACGCAGAAAGGCACTTTTCGTGCGCAACGCCCTGAAGTTCACCAGCATCCTCGCCACCGCCGGCATCGCCCTCTCGCTGGCCGCGTGCGGCAGCTCCGGGTCCTCCTCCTCGGACCCGAACGCGCCGCTCAAGGTCATCGCCAGCCCCACCCCGCACGGGCAGATCCTCAAGTTCGTCAAGGACAACCTCGCGGCCAAGGCGGGCCTCAAGCTCGACATCAAGGAGGTCACCGACTACGTGACCCCCAACACGGCGGTGCAGGACGGTTCGGCCGACGCCAACTACTTCCAGCACGTCCCGTACCTGGAGGACTTCAACAAGAAGCACGGCACCGACATCGTCTCGGTCGAGCCCGTGCACCTGGAGCCGCTCGGCGTCTACTCCAAGAAGGTCAAGTCGATCGCCGACCTGCCGGACGGCGCCACCGTCGGCCTGCCCAACGACGCCACCAACGAGGGCCGCGCGCTCAAGCTGCTCGCCGACAACAAGCTCATCACGCTGAAGGACGGCGTCACCACCGCCGCCACCCCGGCCGACGTGACGGGCAACCCGAAGAACCTCAAGTGGAAGGAGCTGGAGGCCGCCCAGCTGCCCCGCTCCATCGCCGACCTCGACGCCGCCGTCATCAACGGCAACTACGCGCTCGACTCCGGCCTGAAGCCCGCCACCGACGCGCTGGTGCTGGAGAAGGCCGAGGGCAACCCGTACGCCAACATCCTCGCCGTGAAGAAGGGCAAGGAGAACGACCCGCGCGTGAAGAAGCTGGCCGAGCTGCTGCACTCCGACGAGGTCAAGAAGTACATCGACGACACCTTCCAGGGCTCGGTCATCCCGGCCTTCTGAGCCGCGGTCCGATCCATGCCCTGACCCCGACCGGGCCCCCGCCGCACCTCGGCGGGGGCCCGGTCGGGCAGGATGCACCCGGGGAGCCCTGGTCGGCGGCGTTCTGACGTACCGTCGTGCGGGCGGCGCACCGCGTGACACCCGGGGCACGGCGGGGGCGTACGGTGTTGTGTTCACGACCCGGCGAGGAGAGACGGCATGGCAGCGAGCTTCCCCGAGACCGCCATCAGCACCGAACGGCTTCTGCTGCGGCCCCTTGCGGAGGACGACGCGCCCGGCCTGGCCACGATGATGGCGGACGAACTCGTCCTGGCCTGGACCGATCTGCCGCACCCCTTCACCGAGGCGTACGCGACCGAACTCGCCCGCACCCTCGCCCCCGCCCACCGGGCCGCCGGTCGCGGCATCGTCTTCGCCGTCACCGAGCACCTCACCCAGCGCCTGGTCGGCCTGGTCGAACTGCGCAACACCGACTGGCGCCTGCGCAGCACCGAGATCTCCTACGTCACCGCCTCCTGGGCCCGCGGCGAGGGCTACGCGCCCGAGGCCGTCCTCGGCGTCAGCCAGTGGCTGTTCGAGGACCGCGACTTCCTGCGCCTGGAGCTGCGCACCGCGGCCGGGAACACCGCCGCCCAGCAGGTCGCCCAGAAGATCGGCGGCATCAGCGAGGGCGTGCTGCGCAGCGCCTGGATAGTCCGGGGTGAGTCCAGTGAGGCCGTCGTGGAGAGCCGCAGCGACCTCATCCTGTGGAGCCTGCTCCCGGAGGACCTGGACGCGCCCGAGCCCGAGCCGCAGCGGACCGGCTGGCACGGCGACCACCGCTACGTGCTGCGCGACTGAGCCGCCCCGCTCGCGCGTGCCGCCTGAGCCGTTCGTGCCGCTGATCCGCCACCGGCTCGTCACGGACATGTGTACGAGATGTCGGCGCCGAGGGGATCACACCCGGTAGCCTCTGCTCCGGCGCCGCACACCGGCGCGGTTTGTCGGCGCACCGAGTCGCACACCGGGTGACACCACAGGGACACCCCGGGTCGCAGGCCGGTCCGCGCACCGAGTCGAGGGAGAACGGCCGCAGATGGCTGACCGGATCACGGTCATCGGGTGGGACGGCACGCCGCTGACCGAGGCCGCCGGCGCGGCCCTCGCCGCAGCGACCCTGGTGGCCAGCGCCCCCTACCAACTGAACGCCCTCCCGGTGCCGGACGCCGCCGAGCGGATCACCCTCGGCAACGTCCGGCAGGCCGCCCGGCGGATCGCCGAGCACCGCGGCGCCGCCGTCGTGGTCGCCGAGGGCGACCCGGGCTTCTTCGGCGTCGTGCGCGCGCTGCGCCGCCCCGAGTACGGCCTCGAACTGGAGGTCCTGCCCGCGGTCTCCTCGGTCGCCGCCGCTTTCGCCCGGGCCGGCATGCCCTGGGAGGACGCCCAGGTGGTCAGCGCCCACGGCGGACGGCTGCGCCGCGCGGCCAACATCTGCCGGGCCCACCCCAAGGTCGCGGTGCTGACCGCGCCCGGCGCCGGTCCGAGCGAACTGGCCCTCATGCTGCGCGGGGTGCACCGGACCTTCGTGGTCTGCGAGGCCCTCGGCACCCCGGACGAGGACGTCACCGTCCTCACCTCCGACCGGATCGCCGACCACGTGTGGCGCGACCCCAACGTGGTGCTGGTGATCGGCGGTCACGGCGGTCCCCAGGCCGGCGGGGTCGACACGGAGGCCGGCTGGCTGGCCGGGCGCCCGGTCGGCTTCCCCGGCGCGGATCGCGGCTGGGCGCTCCCCGGTGACGCCTACGCGGGCGCCGGGCGCGCGGGGGACGAGCCCGGCGCATCGGAGGTGCTCCCCGCGCACGTGCGCGCCCTGGTGCTGGCCCGTCTGGGTGCTCGTCCGGGGGACCTGGTCTGGTCGGTCGGCGCGGGCAGCGGCGCCCTCGCGGTGGAGGCGGCCCGCTTCGGCGCCGCCGTGGTCGCGGTCGAGGCGTCCCGCTCGGCCTGCGCCCGGCTGGCGGTGAACGCGCGCCGGTACGGCGTCGAGGTGGAGACCGTGCACGGGCAGGGCCCCGAGGTGCTGGGCGGCCTGCCCGAGCCGGACGTGGCGGTGGTGGAGTCCGTCGGCCTCGACGTGGTGCGCGCGGTGCTGGCCCGCCGTCCGGAGCGGTTCGTCGCGGTGCCCCGGACCCTCGCCGAGGGGGAGCAGATCCACCGGGCGATCGCCGAGGCCGGCTACCGGGCGGACGGTGCGCTGCTGCAGTCCACTCCGCTGTCGGTCGCCGGTGGCGCCGGTGGCGGGCTGGCTCTGGGGGCGGGCGGTACCGGCGTGCTGCTGCTCTGGGGTGAGCAGATCGCGTGAAGGACTGGGGTGCGTCCTGTGGATTCGGTCCGATCCGCCGGGCGCGTTCCGCTCCCGCGCTGTGCTGCTGAGGGGTCGTGGTGGGGCCGGGCGGTGATCCAGGTCGCATCCGGACACCGATTCGAGAGGTGACCGTGCTGGGCCGGTAGTGTGGCGTCCTGGGCGGCTGCGGCGGTCGGCGACCCACCCGATTCAGTCGGTTTGTCGCCTTTTTGACGTGGTGCAACCCGGTTTTGCTCGGAGTGTGGGCAATTCGACGGGCCGCGTGCCGGACCTGGAGAATGCCGTAGGGTCCGGTGCGGTCGTGCCGGTTCCTCCGGGTTGTCGTTGTTTCAGATGGTGCGCCGCCCGGTGTGGGCGGCGCGCAGGCCGGGGTGCCGCAGTGCGCCGGAAGGACTTGGGCCGCAGCGCCTCGGCGCGGCGGCCGCGTGTGGTTGAGGGACGGGCCGGTGCAGGCCCGGCCCGTGCGGATGGGCGCTGCGGTCGGTGATCGTGTCGCCAAGGGCGCGGCAGCGGCCTGGAAGGAGCGTTTGACAATGACCGATGGCGGCCACGTCCCGGGCGAGGGAATGCCGGAGCACCTGAACGCCGGGCCGGACCAGCTCGGCGGACCGGAGGGCGTCGCGGGCGTTGCACCCCTGCAAGGCGTCGCGACGGACGGCGGCATGATCCCGAACCCGACGGCGCCGGGCCACGGCCTGGCCGGTGGTGCGGTGCCCCACGGCGCGGGAGTCATCCCGCCGCAGGGCCAGCCGCTCGGCGCGTCCGGCTTCGCCGTACCGGCCCCCGGCCTGTCGGCTCCCGGCGCACCGGCTCCCGGTGTGCCCGGTGAGGGCTGGGGCGTCGACCCGGGCGCCCCGCGTCCGGCCTTCCACTTCCTCGACCAGGACGACGAGGACGACGTCCTGCTGATGCCCGGTCCGCAGGGCTCCTGGGGCGAGCCGCTGGCGCCCCTCCCGACCGAGCAGACGCCGCTCGCCCCGCAGCAGGACGGCACGCCGGTCGAGCCTTCGTGGCCGCCGCTGGAGCCGCCGGTGCTCGGCGCCGAGCAGGCGCAGCAGCCGTTCCACGCCGCCCCGGCGCACCCGCAGGCCACGGAGGCGATGACGGCTTCTCAGCCGCCGCGCCGCCCGCTGCACGCCGGTCCGCCGATCCCGGACCCGTCGCTGATGACCGGCCAGGTCCCGGTGCGCTCGCTCGCCGACCGCGGCCCGTCGCAGGGCGGTACGCCCGCGCACGGCATCCCGGTGGTCGGCCGGCTGCCGATGGCCGAGGCCGTCGCCCCGGCGCCGGCCGCCGCGCCGCAGGCCGTTCCGGCAGCGCCCGCGCCCTCGGTGGTGCCGGCGGTTCCCGTGACGGAGGCCCAGGAGTTCCAGGAGTTCCAGCAGGTGCCGCTGGCTTCGCACCCGGTCGAGGCCCAGCTGGCCGTCGAGACGGTCGGGGCGATCGAGGTGATCGAGGTCGTCGAGCTGCCGGAGGCCGTCGTCGCCGAGGCCGCGGTGGACGCGGCGCAGGCCGCCGTGGCCGAGCCGGTCCCGGCGGAGTCCGGCCGGCCGGTCGTCGACCCGGGCGGCACACCGGTCGCCGGGGCCGTGGTGACGGCGCCCGCCGAGGCACCGGTCGAGGCCGCTGCTGAGGCGCCGGTCGAGGCCGTCGCCGAGGTTGCCGTCGAGGCCGCCGCGCAGGCCGCGCCCGCGGAACAGACCGAGGCCCCCGCCCCGGTCGGCCCGCCGCGGCGCATCTCCGCATTCCTCGCCGCGCCCACCCCGCACGGTCTGCCTCCGGTCGCGGCGGCCGCGCAGGCCCCGGTGGCCGAGGAGGCCGCCCCGCAGCAGCCCGCTCCCATAGCGGCCGAGGAGCCGGCCCAGGCCGCCCAGGCCGCCCCGCCCGTCGAGGCCGTGGTCGCGGTCGCGGTCGAGGCCGGTGAGCCCGCCGAGGCCGTGGCGCCCGCGCCGGAGGCGGTGGTCGAGCCCGTCGTCGAAACGGTCGTCGAGGCGGTCGCCGAGACCGCCGCCGGCACGGGCGAGATGCCCTCCGGCCAGGCCGTCGTCGAGGCCGTCGTCGAGGCCGTCGTCGAGCCCGCCGAGGCCGTTGCCGAGCCCGCCACCGAGGTCGCTGCCGAGCCCGCCGAGGGCGGGCAGCCGCAGGAGGCCGCGCCGGTCGTGGACCAGGCCGTCGAGGCCCCGGTCGAGCCCGTCGTCGAGCCTGAGGCCGAGGCCGCCGCAGCGGAGACCGCGCCGCAGCCGGTCGCGGACGCCACCCCGGTCAGCGAGCCCGCCGAGCCTGTTGCCGTATCCGCCGAGACCGCCATCGAGACCGCCGCCGAGCCGGTCGCCGAGGTTTCCGAGGCCGTCCAGGCCGTCCAGGCCGTCGAGCCTTCCGCGGCCCCGGACGACCAGGCCCAGCCCGTCACCGACCCGGCCGCAGAGTCCGCCGAGCAGGCCCCCACCGCCGAGTCGGCCGCCGTCGAGCCCGTGGCCGCCGAGGCCGTCGCCGAGGAGGCCGCCGCGCCGGAGGCCCCCGCCGCCGAGCAGCAGCCGGCTGAGCAGGCCGCCGAGCCGCTGACGGAGGAGTCGACGGAGCCGCAGACGGAGGACCAGGCGGAGGGTCAGGCGGAGCAGCCGGCCGAGGAAGCGCAGGCCGAGGAACCGCAGGCCGAAGAGCCGGCCGAGCCCCGCGGCCCGGCCGCGCCCGGCTTCGACCAGGCCGAACGCGAGGCCGTCCACCAGGTGATCCGCGAGCGCCGCGACATCCGCAACGGCTTCCGCCCGGACCCGATCCCGCACGAGGTGCTGATCCGCGTCCTGGAGGCCGCCCACACCGCCCCCAGCGTCGGCTACTCCCAGCCCTGGGACTTCGTGGTGATCCGCTCGGCCAAGACCCGCCGGCGGATGCACGCCCTGGCCGAGCGCCAGCGCGAGGTGTACGCGGACTCGCTGCCCAAGGGCCGGGCCAAGCAGTTCAAGGAAATCAAGACCGAGGCCATCCTCGAAACGCCGGTCAACATCGTGGTGACCGCCGACCGAACCCGCGGCGGCCGGCACACGCTGGGCCGCCACACCCAGCCCCAGATGGCCCCGTACTCGGCCGCCCTGGCGGTCGAGAACCTCTGGCTGGCCGCCCGCGCCGAGGGCCTGGGCGTCGGCTGGGTGAGCTTCTTCGACGACGAGGAGCTGGTCCGCGAGCTCGGCCTGCCCGAGCACCTGGAGGTCGTCGCCTACCTGTGCGTCGGCTTCGTCGACTCCTTCCCGGACGAGCCCGAGCTGGAGCAGCAGGGCTGGGCCAAGAAGCGCCCGCTGTCCTGGGTGGTCCACGAGGAGCAGTACGGCAACCGCGCGCTGCCCGGCGAGGAGCCGCAGAGCCTGCTCGCCGAGACCCTGCGCGGCATCCGCCCGCTGGACGCCAAGGCGCTCGGCGAGGCCTGGGACCGGCAGAAGCGGATGACGAAGCCGGCCGGCTCGCTCGGCATGCTGGAGATCATCTCCGCCCAGCTGTGCGGCCTGTCCCGCAAGTGCCCGCCGCCGATCCCGGAGCCCGCCTGCGTGGCGATCTTCGCGGGTGACCACGGCGTGCACGCGCAGGGCGTCAGCCCGTGGCCGCAGGAGGTGACCGCCCAGATGGTCGGCAACTTCCTGGCCGGGGGAGCGGTGATCAACTCCTTCGCCAAGCAGATCGGCACCGAGGTCTGCGTGGTCGACGTCGGCGTCGCCGCCGAACTGCCGGAGGCCATCCAGCAGGGCCGCACCACCGGCCTGCTGCCGCGCAAGGTCAAGCCCGGCACCGCCGACATGACCCAGGGCCCGGCGATGACCCGCGAGGAGGCGCTCAAGGCCATCGAGGTCGGCATCGAGACCGCCCGCGACCTCGTCGCGGCCGGCAACAAGGCACTGGTCACCGGCGACATGGGGATCGCCAACACCACCGCCTCGGCCGCCCTGATCTCGGTGTTCACCGGCCTCGACCCGGCCGAGGTCACCGGCCGCGGCACGGGCATCGACGACGAGACGCACGCCCGCAAGATCGAGGTCATCCGGGCCGCGCTGGCCCTGCACCGGCCCGACCCGGCCGACCCGATCGGCGTCCTCGCCGCCGTCGGCGGCCTGGAGCACGCGGCCCTGGCCGGCTTCCTGCTGGGCGCGGCCTCGCTGCGCACCCCGGTGGTCCTGGACGGTGTCATCGCGGGTTCGGCCGCGCTGGCGGCCAAGGCGATCGCCCCCGAGGTGCTGGCGGCCTGCATCGCCGGCCACCGCTCCGCCGAGCCCGGCCACCAGGCCGCGCTGGCGAAGCTGGGCCTGCGTCCGCTGATCGACCTGGACCTGCGGCTCGGCGAGGGCACCGGTGCCCTGCTGGCCCTGCCGCTGGTGCAGAGCGCGGCCCGGGCGATGCACGATGTAGCCACCTTCGACTCCGCCGGGGTCACCGAGAAGGGCTGACGTTCTCCGTCACCACTCCGCGGACCGGCCCGAGGGCGCGCCGGTCCGCGGAGCGGCGTCACGCCGCACCCGCACCCCGGACCCTCACCCCCGATCAGGAGCACCGCCGATGACCGCGCCCACCCCGCACCCCAGCACCGAAGGCCGTACCCCGTACCCGGTCGGCCTGCTGCTCGCCGGCCGCCGCGTGGTCGTGGTCGGCGGCGGCCAGGTCGCGCAGCGCCGGCTCCCCGCGCTGATCGCCACCGGTGCGGAGCTGCACCTGATATCGCCGGCCACCACCCCGGCCGTGCAGGCGATGGCAGACGCGGGCGAACTCACCTGGCACGCCCGCCCGTACCGGGACGGCGACCTGGCCGGCGCCTGGTACGCCCTGGTCGCCACCGACGACCCGGCGGTCAACGGTGCCGTCAGCGCCGAGGCCGAGCGCGAGCGGGTGTTCTGCGCCCGCAGCGACGATGCCTCCGCCGCCACCGCCTGGACCCCGGCCAGCGGCCGCGACGCGGGTGCCACCGTCGCGGTCCTCACCGGTGACCCGCGCCACTCCGCCGCTCTGCGCGACGCCATCGTGGACGGCCTGCGGGACGGCTCGCTGGCCGTCCGCCAGTTCCGCGCGCACGGCGTCGGCGGCGCCTCGGGGCAGCCGGGCCAGGGGAGCGTCGCCCTGGTCGGCGGCGGCCCGGGCGACCCGGACCTGATCACCGTGCGCGGCCGCCGCCTGCTGGCCGACGCCGACGTGGTGGTCGCCGACCGTCTCGCCCCGCGCGAACTGCTCGCCGAACTGCCCGAGCACGTCGAGGTCATCGACGCGTCCAAGATCCCCTACGGCCGGTTCATGGCCCAGGAGGCGATCAACCGGACGCTGATCGAGCACGCCAGGGCCGGCAAGTTCGTGGTCCGGCTCAAGGGCGGCGACCCGTACGTCTTCGGGCGCGGCGGCGAGGAACTGCTCGCCTGCGCCGAGGCCGGACTGCCGGTCACCGTCGTCCCGGGCATCTCCAGCTCGATCAGCGTCCCGGCGGCGGTCGGCGTCCCGGTCACCCACCGGGGCATGACGCACGAGTTCACCGTGATCTCCGGTCACGTCGGCCCGGACGACGAGCGCTCGCTCACCAACTGGGAGGCCGCCGCGAAGATGCGCGGCACCCTGGTGCTGCTGATGGCCGTGGACAAGATCGGCGCGATCGCCGCGAAGCTCGTCGAGCACGGCCGCCCGGGCGACACCCCGGTCGCGATCGTCCAGGAGGGAACCACCGCCGCCCAGCGCCGGGTGGACGCCACCCTGGCCACCGTCGCCGCGACCGTCGAGGCCGAGCGGATCAAGCCGCCGGCCGTGATCGTGGTCGGCGACGTCGTCAACGTCCTGGCGGCCGCCTTCCCGCGCTGAGCGCCCGGAGTGGGAAGTCGGGCCCGTCGACTTCCCACTCCGATTCCCATCCGACTTCCCCCGTCGGCCGGCCGCTCCGGGCGGCTACTCCAGCGGCTGCTCCGTCCAGATCACCTTCCCCGTCGCCGTGTAGCGCGTCCCCCAGCGGTCCGCGAACTGCGCGACCAGGAACAGCCCGCGCCCGCCCTCGTCGGTGGTCGCCGCGTACCGCAGGTGTGGCGAGGTGCTGCTGCCGTCCGACACCTCGCAGATCAGCGCCCGGTCCCGCAGCAGCCGCACCCGGATCGGCCCGGTGCCGTAACGGATGGCGTTGGTCACCAGCTCGCTCAGGATCAGCTCGGTGACGAACGCCGCCTCGTCCAGCCCCCAGGCCGCCAGCCGCTCCGCCACCTCGGCCCGGACGGCGCCCACCGCCGCCGGTTCGGGCGGCACCTCCCACTCCGCGACCTGGTCCGGCGCCAGCACCCTGGTCCGCGCCACCAGCAGCGCGATGTCGTCCAGCGGACGCTCCGGCAGCATCGCCCCGAGCACGTCCGCACAGGTCTGCTCCGGCGTGCGCGGCGGCCCGGTCAGCGCCGCCCGCAGCAGTTCCAGCCCCTCACCGATGTCGCGCTCGCGGTCCTCCACCAGCCCGTCGGTGTACAGCACCAGACGGCTGCCCTCCGCGAGGTCCAGCTCGACGTTCTCGAACGGCAGCACCGCCAGCCCCAGCGGCGGCCCGGTCGCCAGCTCCGGGAACACCACCCGCCCGTCCGGGCCCACCACGGCGGGCGGCGGATGCCCGGCGCTGGCCAGCGTGCACCGCCGCGCCACCGGGTCGTAGATCGCGTACAGGCAGGTCGCCCCGGTCAGGGCCGCGCCCTCGCCGCTCCCGGCCTCGTCCTGGTCGATCCGGTTCACCAGGTCGTCCAGGTGCCCCAGCAGCTCGTCCGGCGGCAGGTCCAGCGTCGAGAAGTTGTGGATCGCCGTCCGCAGCCGGCCCATCGTCGCCGCCGCGTGCAGGCCGTGCCCCACCACGTCCCCGACGACCAGGGCCACCCGCGCGCCCGGCAGCGGGATCACGTCGAACCAGTCGCCGCCCACCCCGGCCTGGGCCGGCAGGTAGCGGTGCGCGACGTCCAGCGCGCTCTGCGGCGGCAGGTTGCGCGGCAGCAGGCTGTGCTGGAGCGTCACCGCCATCGCGTGCTCCCGGGTGTAGCGGCGCGCGTTGTCGATGCACACCGCCGCGTGCGCCACCAGTTCCTCGGCCAGCGCCAGGTCGTCAGCCTCGAAGGGCTCCGAGCGGTCCGCCCGCCAGAACCGGGCCACTCCCAGCAGCACCCCGCGTGCCCGCAGCGGCACCCGCACCATCGAGTGCACCCCGTACGCCAGCACCCGGGCCGACCGCTCCGGATCCTGCTCCCGCCACCCCGGGGCCTGGGCCAGCCGGGCCTCCAGCCCCGACTCCCCGCTGTGCAGCGCCCCGGCCAGCGGGGTGGCCGGCACCACGTCCAGCACCGTGTCCACCGGGTAGAACGGAGCGTCGTCCCGGATGCCGGCGAGCGCGACGCGGCGCATCCGCCCCAGCGAGGTGCCCGGCGGCGGCTCCTCGCCCGTCAGCACCTGGTCCGCCAGGTCCACCGTGACGAAGTCCGCGAACCGGGGCACCGCGACCTGCGCCAGCTCCTCCGCCGTCCGCGTCACGTCCAGCGAGCTGCCCACCGTCACCCCTGCGTCGTACAGCAGCCGCAGCCGCCGCTGCGCGCCCTCGGCCCGGCCGGACAGCGCCAGCAGCTCGGTGGAGTCACGCAGCGTGGCGACGCAGCCCGGCGGGCCGCCCACCTGGTCGGTCAGCCGGACGTTCACCGCCAGCAGCCGTTCCCCGGCCAGCACCACCTCGTCGGTCACCGGACGGTTGGCGGTCAGCAGTTCCTCGGGCGCGGGCTCCAGGCCCAGCTCGGTCACCGGCCGGCCCTCGGCGTCCGGCGGTAGGTCCAGCAGCCGCCGCGCCTCGTCGTTGCAGAGCAGCAGCCGGCCGTCCGCGCCGACGATCATGACGCCCTCGCGCACCGCGTGCAGCACGGCCGCGTGGTGCTCGTACATCCGGGTCATCTCGGCCGGGCCCAGCCCGTGGGTCTGGCGCCGCAGCCGCCGGCTGATCAGCGCCGTGCCGAGGGTGGCCAGCCCGACCGCGCCCGCGGCGGCGCCCAGCACCACCGGCAGCTGCCGCTCGCTCGCGCTGCTGACGCTCCGCACCGTGACGCCCGCCGAGACCAGCCCGGCCACCGAGCCGTCCGGCGCGTACACCGGGACCACCGCCTGGACCAGTGGGCCGAGCGAGTCGGTGACGCGCTCGGTCACCACCTGCCCGTGCACCGCGGGCAGGTAGGTGCCGACGAACTTCTGGCCGATCAGGGCCGGGTCGGGGTGGGTGTAGCGGATGCCGTCGTCGCTCAGCACGACGATGAAGCCGACGCCCGACGACATCCGCGCCGCCTCCGCCTTGGGCTGCAGGACCGCGGACGGGTCGGGGGAGCGCAGCGCGTCGACGATGCCCGGCGAGTTGGCGAAGGTCTGCGCGACCGCCACCGACCGGTTGCGGGCCTCGTGGTCGGCGTCGGTGCGCGACTGCACCACCAGCGCCACCGCGGCAGCTGCCACCAGCAGCAGGACGACGAGGACCTGCAGCGCGAACACCTGCCCGGCCACCGACCGGTTTCGCACGGGCCACGGCCGCTTCGCGCGTGGCAGCTGTAGCCGACCGTTTGGGCGCCCACCGGAGGAGCCGGCGGAACCAGTAGCACCAGAGGCCGACGGAGCCCAGGATCGGCCCGGAAAACGGGCCATACGGCCATGTTTGCACCATGGCTGGCACAGGGCCAAGGCCAGCCCGCCCCGCGGCTTGGGCCGTTTGGCCTTCCCCGCCCCGCCTTGGCAAGATCGCAGGGTGTCCGAACCCAGCGCCATCACCGACCCCGCCGACCCCCGCCTCGGCGACTACACCGGCCTCACCGACGTCGAACTGCGCCGCCGGCGCGAACCCGCCGAAGGCCTGTTCATCGCCGAGGGGGAGAAGGTCATCCGCCGCGCCCTCGCCGCCGGCTACCGGATGCGGTCGATGCTGCTGACCTCCAAGTGGCTGGAGGTGATGGCCGACGTCATCGCCGAGGCGGACGCCCCCGTCCATGTCGTCGAGCCGGGGCTCGCCGAAGCCGTCACCGGCTACCACGTCCACCGCGGCGCGCTCGCCTCGATGGAGCGCAAGCCGCTGCCGCAGGCCGTGGACCTGCTCGTCGGGGCCCGCCGGGTCGCCGTCCTGGAAGGCCTGGTCGACCACACCAACCTCGGCGCGATCTTCCGCAGCGCCGCGGCCCTCGGCATGGACGCCGTCCTGCTCTCGCCCGACTGCGCCGACCCGCTCTACCGGCGCGCCGTGAAGGTCTCCATGGGCGCCGTCTTCGCGGTGCCCTACGCCCGGCTCGACCCCTGGCCGGCCGCCCTGGAGACCGTCCGCACCGCCGGATTCACCCTCCTGGCCCTCACCCCCGCCGACGGCGCCGTCGACCTCGCCGGCCTCGCCCCGCACCGCCTCCCCAAGGCGGCCCTCATGCTCGGGGCCGAAGGCGACGGCCTCACCGGCCCCGCCCTCGCCGCCGCCGACCACGCCGTCCGCATCCCGATGGCCCACGGCATCGACTCCCTCAACGTCGGCGCCGCCGCCGCCGTCTCCTTCTACGCCGTCACCGCCCCCACCGCCTGACGGGGACGTCGGCCCGCCCGACCTCCCCTCTCGCGCCGGAGGAGCCCACCCGCCCCCGCCTCCCCGCCCCCCGCCTCCCCGGGGGCGGGAGCTCTCATCACACAGGAAGCGGGAAGCGGGAAGCGGGAAGCGGGAAGCGGGAAGCGGGGGGGGGGGGGGGGGGGGGGCCCGGGCGACCCCCCCCCCCCCCCCCCCCCCCCCCCCCCCCGCCGCAGCCTTCCCGTGCTCAGCCCGCCGCGGCGGTGGGCGGAGCCGGAGCGGCGGCCGGGGGCTGGGTGGCGGGGCCGGAGGCGCCGGGCCAGGACTCGTCCAGGGTGCCGTCGGCACGGACGGTGTAGCGGGTCGAGGTGGTCGCGCCGGTCGCGGCGACCCGCTCCTCGCGGACGACCGTCCCGCCGTCGAGCCGCCAGGTGGCCGTCGCCTGCGGGTCGGCCGCCGAGGTGCGGGAGGTGGCGGCGACCGGGGTGTCCCCGGTGAAGGAGAAGAGCTGGACGAGGTCGACCGGCACCGAGCCCTCGGCCCGCCGCAGGACGACGACCGCTGCTGGGGCGCCCTTGTACCGGGCGGGCAGCACGGAGCTGAGCACGACCTGCGGGCCGGCCCCGACCGACCGGCCGTCCCGGAGCGCGATGCCGGGCCCGCCGGCCCCGTCGGGGTAGCTGCGGTTGGGCCAGTCCACCACCGGCCCCGGTCCGTACGGGGGCGCCAACGGGCTGTCGCCCGCGCCGCCGTGTGCGGCCGCAGCCGCGGCGGACGGGGTGGCCGGAGGCTGGGCGGCGGGGGGCTGGGCCGCGGCGGCCCCGTCCACCGAGGTCCCCGTCACGGCCTGCGCGCCGCCCGCGGCGGGCGCACTGGCGGTGTACCCACCGGAGGGCCGCAGGCCCTGCTTGCTGCGGTTCTCGCACCCCTGGGCGGCCGCGATGGCCAGCGCGACGCCGAGCGTCACGGTGACGAAGACCACGAGCCGCTGCCGCAGCAGCCGCTGCCGCGCGTTGCCGGGCCGCCCGCCGGGGGCGGGGGTGTGCTGGCGGTCCCGGGGGTGCCCGCGGTCGCGGGTGCCGGGCCTGCCGGGGGGTGGGGTGTGCGGTCGCTCCCGCAGCGGGCGGGTCACCGGTGTGGCCTCGGGCCGGGGGAGCGGGGCGGTGGCCGCCTGCGAGCGCCGGGCCGCGGCCGCCGCGGCGGCCCGGGACCGTGCCGGGGCGGCGGGTTCGGGGGAGCGCCCGGGCGCGGGCACACCGTGCCGGGCGCCGTCGGGGGCGGGCTGGGCCGCCGGGCCCGCCGGGGCGGGTGCCGCCGCCCGCCCGTGGCCGGGCCGCGCGGCCCGGGTGGCGGTTCCGGCTGCCGCCCCGCGCGCCGCGAGTTCGCTGAGGCGCTCGTGCAGCGCGGCCGCGCCGGGCCGTTCGGCGGGTTCCTTGGCGAGACAGGCGCGGATGAGCGGTGCCAGCGGCGTGGGTACGGCGGACAGGTCGGGTTCCTCGTGGACGACCCGGTAGAGCATGACTTCGGAGGACGCCCCGGATCCGAACGGGGTGTCACCGGTGAGCGCGTAGGCGAGGGTGGCCCCGAACGCGAACACGTCGGTGGCGGGGGTGACGGCGGCGCCGCGGACCTGTTCGGGCGCGAGGAAGCCGGGGGAGCCGACGGCGGTGCCGACGTGGGTGAGGGTGCTGGCGCCGCGCGACCAGGCGATGCCGAAGTCGATGATGCGCGGGCCCCGCGGCGAGAGCAGGATGTTGGAGGGCTTGAGGTCGCGGTGGACGACCCCGGCCTCGTGCACCTTGACCAGCCCGTCGGCGAGTGCGGCGCCGATCCGGGCGGCCTCGGGCCAGCTCAGCGGCCCTTCGTCGCCGACCTGCTTGTAGAGGGAGGGCCCGGGCACGTACGCGGTGGCGAGCCAGGGGCGGTCGGCCTCGATGTCGGAGCCGACGACGCGGGCGGTGCAGCCGCCCCGGATGCGGGAGGCGGCGGCGATCTCGCGGGCGAAGCGGGTGCGGAACTCCTGGTCCTCGGCGAGTTCGGCGCGGATCAGCTTGAGGGCGACGCGCTGTCCGCGGCGGTCGGAGCCGAGGTAGACCACGCCCATGCCGCCGGCGCCCAGTCGCCGGTGCAGGCGGTACGGCCCGACGATGCGGGGGTCCTCACGCCTCAGCCGCATCATCGCCATGTTTCGTTCCCCGTCAGCCTGTGGGTGAGGCCCCGTCGGTTGGGGCATCGTCAGTTCCTGTCTGGCACAGCTTACGGACTGCCCCCTGCGGTGTGCTGATACGCAACACCTCAAGCAGCCGTGTGATTGTCGGATCGTGCGCTGACCCGCAGGTCATAGGGGTGCCGAAGCGTTTCTCGGGGTTGCCCCTCAGGGTTCCCCCGGGGGTGCGGCCAAGGCTCCCTCCCCCTGCGGTAGTACGCCTGAAGTCTGAGCGTCATCCTCCGGGATGCCCGAGGAACAGTACGACGGCATGACGCCCGGACGGCCCCCTGAGCAATAGCGTTGTGTTCAGCGGTGGACGGGGAGCTCGTCCCCCGAGGTAAGCCGTTCACCGCGCCAACTCGACCGGACCACAGGAGTAAGGGCATGGCACCGCAGCTCACGGGAGACCCCCGCCGTCGGTCGGCCGTCGTCCAGTCCCGGTCGGCCGAGCAGCCCACCAGGCACCCGGCCGTGGCACTGGCCATGGCCCTGCCGTGCGCGGTGCTGCTGGTGCTGCTCTTCGGCGGTTGGGATCAGATGGCGAACCAGGCTCAGGCCGTCGCCGATCTGATCGGCCGCTGAGATCACGCCGGCCCCGACGGGGTCGGCCACAGAACGGGCACTGATCCCCTGGGGACGGGGAGCAGTGCCGCCGGGGAGGCCGCGGCCGTGATGACACGCGGACGGGCGTGAGCGGTGCGCAGAGCGCCCCGGCAGGCGGAGACGCCGCGTACGGACGTCGGTGAGGGCGACCGTACGCGGCTCTTCTCTTTTCCCGCAGCCGTCTTTCCCGCGGCCGTCGTCCGTCCCGAAGCCGTCGTCAACGCCAAACGGCCGGGGGGGGGGGGGGGGGGGGGGGGGGGGGGGGGGGGGGGGGGGGGGGGGGGGGGGGGGGGGGGGGGGGGGGGGGGGGGGGGGGGGGGGGG
>NZ_JBWKER010000067.1:0-36819 GCF_056435345.1 Kitasatospora sp. NPDC043950 | reverse complement strand
CCCCCCCCCCCCCCCCCCCCCCCCCCCCCCCCCCCCCCCCCCCCCCCCCCCCCCCCCCCCCCCCCCCCCCCCCCCCCCCCCCCCCCCCCCGGGGCGGGATGGAGCCGCAGGCAGTTGGCTCGGGTTCTCAGGCGGCCTCGAAGCCCGCGTGGTCGGCGATCTTCTTCAGCTCGGCCAGCGCGTGCTTCTCGATCTGGCGGATCCGCTCGCGGGTGAGGCCGTGCTGCTTGCCCACCTCGGTGAGGGTGCGCTCGCGGCCGTCCTCCATCCCGTAGCGGGAGCGGATGATCGAGGCCGTGCGGTCGTCCAGCCGCCCGATCAGGCCGTCCAACTCCTCGCGGCGGAGCATCACCATCACGGCGTCCTCGGGGGACGTCGCCCCGGTGTCCTCGACCAGGTCGCCGAACTGGGTCTCGCCCTCGTCGTCGACCGCCATGTTGAGGCTGACCGGGTCGCGGGCCCAGTCCAGCACGTCCTTGATCCGGGCCTCGGTGGTGTCCAGCTCGGCCGCGATCTCGGCCGGCTCGGCCTCGCGGCCCAGCTCCTTCGACTTCTCCCGCTGCACCCGCCGGATCCGCCCCAGCTCCTCGACCAGGTGCACGGGCAGCCGGATGGTGCGGGACTGGTCGGCGATCGACCGGGTGATCGCCTGCCGGATCCACCAGGTGGCGTAGGTGGAGAACTTGAAGCCCTTGGCGTAGTCGAACTTCTCGACGGCGCGCACCAAGCCGGCGTTGCCCTCCTGGATGAGGTCCAGCAGCGGAAGGCCACTGCGCGGGTACCGGCGGGCGACCGCCACCACGAGCCGGAGGTTGGAGCGGATGAAGACGTCCTTGGCGCGCTCGGCGTCCTCGGCTATCGCCTCCAGTTCCTCGCGCTTCACGCCCTCGGGGAACACGCCCTCCTCCAGCAGGTGCTGGGCGTACACGCCGGCCTCGATCCGCAGTGAGAGCTCGACCTCCTCGGCGGCATCGAGCAGGGGTGTCCTGGCGATCTCGTCGAGGTACATACCGACCAGGTCGCGGTCGGCCTCAAGGTTGGTCGGGCGGGCCGCGCGAGTCCGGTCGGCCCTGTCGCGAACGACGGCACGGGTGGCCATGCTTGCTCCCTTTGCTGGAATTGCCGAGGTCTGCCTGCCTGCCCCCCGAGAGGGCAAGAAGTGCGGGCCCCGCCGGGGCTCACACGTAACGATCCAACGAACAGAATCCGGACAACATTCCCAAGTCACTCAGATTCTTCCCCGCGATGCAGTACCCTGCTGGTTTTCACCCCGGCCATGGACACCCGGTGACCGGACGAACACCTTCGGTGTCGTTTCCACTACCGCTTCCGAACGCTTCCGTCACGCCCCGCACACGCGCCCGCCGCCCCACCGGCCGCCATACAGGGTGAAACCCCCGAACGGGCACGCGCGTTCCCGCGCGCCCCCGCCTTCCGCCGGCGCCCGCTCCCCGGCGCACGCAGGTTCTCCCCACAAACGATGCCGAATCGCTATCACCCGTGGTCCTGATCGCCCCGGGACACTGGGAAGGTGTCAGCCATGCACCTGACCAACAGCTCGACCGCCGTCACTGCGCGTCACCGCCGCCTCTTGCGGGATTCGGCGCTCGCGGTGGTCTGTGCCGCGCTGTTCGGCCTCCTGGCCGCCCTGGTGACCCGACACTGGCATCCGCTGGAACAGCTCGACCAGAGCTGGATCGGCGAACTGCACACCTTCGCCCGGCGGCACCGGATCTGGACCGCCTCGGTGCAGACGCTCTCCGACATCGGCGGCACGGTCACGATGCGCACCCTGCTCGGCATCGCGGCCGTCTGGCTGTGGCTGATCGGCGCCCGGGTCCTGGCCGGCTGGGTGGCCGCCCAGACCCTGGTCGGCTGGGGCGGCCAGTGGGCGCTGAAGCTGGCCGTCGACCGCCAACGGCCCTCCTTCGCCGACCCGGTCTCGCACGCCGGCGGCCCGGCCTTCCCCTCCGGGCACGCCATGGCCTCGGCGATCACCTGCGCGGTGCTGGTCGGCCTGGTCTGGTACCGGGTCCGTCGACGCGGGCGGATCGCCGCCTGCGCGGTGGCGGCGGCGACGGTGCTGACCATCGGCTGGACCAGGATCGCCCTCGGGGTCCACTGGCCGAGCGACGTGGTCGCCGGCTGGCTGGCCGCCGGATTCGTGCTGGGCGCCGTGACGGCCGTCGTCGAACTCTGGCGACCGGGCGCGCTCGCCCGCGACGTACGGCGGGTCAACTGGCGTACCCGGCCGAGGGTCCAGCGGATCACCGTGCCGTCGGTCCGGTCGCCGCGCGGCACCGACCCGCTGGGCGACGCCGCCACCGACCACCCGGACGGGGCCGTCCACTGAGGCCGTCGGCATCCACGCGCGGCCGTCCGAAGCCGTCCGGGGCTGCCCGAAGCCGTCCGCTAGCGTGACGGCCATGTCCCACGACCCGGTCCCCACCGCCGCCGTCCGTCACCCCGAGCGCCCGCTGCGGATCGCCACCGTCCAGGCCCAGGCCGTGGCCGGTGACATACCCGCCAACGCCACCCAGGCCGCCGAGTTGATCCGCGAGGCCGCCGCGGCCGGCGCCCGCCTGGTGCTGTTCGCCGAGAAGTTCCTCTCCGGCTACGAGCCCGAGCTGATCCGCACCGACCCGCTCAAGTACGCCGTCCAGCCCGGCGATCCGCGCCTCGCGCCGATCGCCGAGGCCTGCCGCGAGACCGGCACCGCCGCGATCGTCGGCGCCGCCGCGCAGGTGGGCGACGAGCTGCGGGTCTCCGCCTTCGTCCTCGGCCCGGACGGCGGCCTCGTCACCCGCTACGACAAGCAGCACCTGTTCAAGACCGAACGCGACTACTACCGCCCCGGGGCGGCCGGTTGCACCCTGGAGCTGGACGGCTGGCGGCTCGGCCTCGGCGTCTGCTACGACTCGGGCTTCCCCGAGCACGCCCGCGCCGCCGCACTCGACGGCTGCCACGCCTACCTGGTCGGCGCGCTGTTCAGCGTGGGCCACGGCCACCACGAGTCCCGCACCTGGTTCCCCGCCCGCGCGCTCGACAACACCCTCTACACGGTGCTCGCCAACCACATCGGCCACACCGGCGGTTGGCACACCTGCGGCGGCAGCGCGGTGTGGGCCCCGGACGGCCGGCTGCTCGCCGAGGCCGGCGAGGACCGGCGCGAACTGGTGGTCGTCGACCTCGACCCGGCCGTCCTGCGCGCCACCCGGGAGACCGAGACCATGCTCGCCGACCTGGCCGTCGCCGGCGCCCGCCCGGCCGCCCCGCGCGCCCTCTTCACCCTGGCCTGAGCCGGTCGACCTCCGTGCCCGGCCGCTCCGGGCAGGCGGGGTGGCCCGGCCGCTCCGAGCCGGGTGCGCTGGCCGGTCAGGCGGTCCGCATCGCGTCCACCACGGTCATCCGGCCGACCCGACGGGCTGGCAGGACGGCGGCGGCGAGCCCGGTCAGGACGGTCAGCCCGAGCGCGGCCAGCACCAGCACCACCGGCGGGCCGCCGACCGTCCCCACCGTGGAGGTGAGCGAACGCGCGGCCGCCCAGCCGTAGCCGACGCCCAGTCCGGTGCCGACCAACGCCCCGGCCAGCGACAGCAGCACCGCCTCCAGGGTGAGCATCCGGCGCAGCTGCCGCCGGGACATCCCGATGGCGCGCAGCATGCCGATCTCGCGGGCGCGTTCGCTGACGCTGAGCATCAGGGTGGCCGCGACGCCGAGCCCGGCGATGGCGACCGAGAAGGACAGCAGGGCCATGCTGACGGTCGTCATCCGGTCCAGCAGCAGCCGCAGCGTCTCCACCTGCGCGCCGGTGTCGGTGACGGCCACCTCCGGGTGGTCGGCGAGCGCCCGGTCCAGCGCCCGGCGGGCGGTCGACCGGTCCTCGCCCGCGCCCGGGCTGATCCAGACCGTGGTGACGGCCGCGCCGGGGGCGAGCCGGTCCAGGGTCGCGGGGGTCACCAGCAGCGTCGCACCGGTCTGCAGGGTGAACGGCAGGCTGCTGCGTCCGGGTTCGACCCGCAGGTCGGTGCCGAGCCCGCCCGCCGGACCCCCAACCCGGCGCACCCCGCCGCCGCCGAGACCGCTCAGCGCGGCGCCGTCGGCGAGCGCCCCGGCCTGGTCGACGCCGTCCGCCGAGGGGTTGAGCCGGGCCAGGTCGGCGGCCGCGACCAGGGTGGGCCGGCCGTCGAGTTCGACGGTGGCCGAGCGGACCGGCGTGACGGCGAGCCCGCGCTGCGCACCGAGCGCGGTGACCGCCCCGGCGGGCAGCGCGCCGCCCCCGGTGACGACCGCCGAGAAGACCCCGGGCTGGCGCGCGGACACCGCCGGCACCAGGGACTTGGAGGTGATCTCCAGCGCGGTGACCGCGCCGACCATCACGGTCACGCCGAGCAGCAGCGCCGAGCCGGTCGCCCCGGTGCGGCCCGGGTTGAGCCGCAGCTGCTGGGTGGCGAGCCGCCCGGCCGTCCCACCGAGCCGCCGGGCCGGGCCGCCCAGCACGCCGACGACGGCGGGCAGCAGCCGGTCGGCGAGCCGCAGCACGCCGAAGAAGCTGACGATCGCGCCGACGGTGACCGCGAGCAGCGACAGCGGCGGCGGGGCCACCGCGCCGGCCACCAGCAGCGCCGTCCCCGCGCACAGCAGCACCGCCGTCCACACCGCCGCCCGGGCCTTGGCCGCCCCGCCGACCGGCCCGTGCGTGCCGCCGAGCGCGGCCACCGGCGGCACCGCCGCCGCGGCCTTCGCCGGGCCGCGGACGGCCAGCAGGGTGAGCAGCACGCCGAACAGCCCGGCCAGCGCGCAGGTCAGCGGGGCCGGCGCCAGCGAGAGGTGCACCGGGCCGAGGTCGAGCGTGCCGACGACCACCGTCCCCGCCGCGCACAGGCCGACCCCCAGCAGCACGCCCGCCGCCGAGGCTCCCGTCCCGAGCAGCAGCCCCTGGCGGCGGATCAGCCGGCGCAGCTGCCGCCGGTCGGCGCCCACGCAGCGCAGCAGGGCGAGTTGGCGGGTCCGCTGGGCCAGCACCACCGTGAAGGTGTTGCCGACCACCATCCGCGCCACCGCGAGCGCGATCAGCACGAAGGAGAGCGCGGCGATCAGCACCACCCCGTAGAGGGTCCGGCTCTGCCGGGTCGCCTCGGTGACGGAGGCGTCTCGGGTGCGCACCTCGACGCCGTCGCCGAGGACGGCGCGCAGCGCCTCGACGGTCCGGGCCCGCGAGGCGTCCGGCCGGACCCGGACGTCCAGCTGGGCGGTGGTGACGCCGGTCGCGTACTGGGCGACCGCACCGGCCGGGACGCCGACGATCGGGCGCCCGGCGAGGCTGGGCGCGCCCCGGCCGTCCAGGACGCCCGCCAGCCGGGCGGTGGCGGCGGAGCCGTCGGCCCGGGCCAGCCGCACCTCGGCCCCGGGGGCGGCGTCGAGCCGGTGCGCGGTGTCGGCGTCGAGCAGCACCTCGCCGGGCCCGGCCGGCCAGTGGCCGCCGGTGAGCAACTGCCAGCGCAGCGCCGGGTCGTCGGCGACCGCGCTGACCGCGGCGGTCTGGTCAAGCGGGCGCCCGTCGGCCGTCAGCACCGATCCCTTGCCGACCAGTCGCGGCGCCACCCCGGCCACCCCGGCCGTCCGCCGGGCCCGCTCGGCGGCGGCGTCCAGCCCACCGCCGGCGGCGGTCCTGGTCACCTGCACGTCGCCGGGCCCGACCTCGGCGGCCGCGGTCTGGCTGAAGGAGTCCACCAGCGCCCCGCTGCCGCTGACCGAGGCGATCAGGAAGGCCACCCCCAGCGCGATCGCGGCCCCGCTCAGGAGCAGCTGCCGCAGTTGCCCGCGCAGCTCGGCCACGGTGTATCGGTACGTCGTCATCGCTCCCCGGCTCGTCCGCCCTGACCAGGCACGACGCACTGGCAGGGGCCTCACCGAGCCTAGGGTCCGCACCCGCCCCGGCCCGTCAGCACGAGGTCTCCTCGATGATCACTCCGAGGACGGACGGCCGACCGCGCCCCCTCCTCCCCGAGAGGTACGCCGCCCCCGACCCGGCCCGGCCCCGGAAACGCCGTAGGCCCCCCGCCCTGGTGGGCGGGGGGCCTACGGCGACACACGCGTCTCTGGTGCCCCAGGCAGGATTCGAACCTGCGACACCGGCTTTAGGAGAGCCGTGCTCTATCCCCTGAGCTACTGAGGCGGGGCTTGTCTGAAACCTTGCACGGAACTCGCTGAGCGAGTCGGGTGCGTGGACCTCGGACAAGGCGGTGAGCGTCGTATCGGCGGGGCCTTGCGCACACCCCGGTGGGGGTAGTGAGGCGCCCGCCTGGACGCTCGATCCACAGAGTACCGGATCGGGGGTCTGGCGGGCGTGGAGGTTGTGGGACTGGCCGGTCCGGGATTGGTCAGGTGGTGAGCCGGAGTCCGCTGCGGGTGGTGTGGAGGGCTCGGCTGGTGGAGTTCTGGGCGAGGACGAAGCCGAGGGTGAGGAGGCGTTGGGCACAGACGCCGTAGGAGATGAGGCGGCGGTTTCCAGAGTGATGCGTCGAGTTGGGCGTTTCCGGATTCGGAGTCGTTGCGGCCCCCGTAGAGGGCTTGGTGGGTGAGGGTGGCGTCGGGTATCTGTGGAAGCCGCGTTCCTGGTCGCTCTGGCCGGGTGGGCGTTCGCCGGTGCGGGTGATGGTGGCGACGGGGACGCGGTACTCGTGGGGGCCTGTGCGGCAGGGGATGCGCAGGAGGTGGTACCAGCGGTGGGTGCGGGTGCCGCGGTGTTCGAGTTTGGTGATGGGGACGGGGACGAGCTGGGTGGTGCCGTCGGCGTAGTGGGTCTTCTCGTGGATGCGGCCCTGGCTGGCCCAGAGTTCGTGGGTGCAGCGGCCGGGTGCGAGGGATTCGTAGTAGACGGGTGCGTTGCCCTTGTGCTGCTTGTTGACGACCAGGCCGCCGGCGCGGGCGATGGTGTCGCGGTGGATGCCGCGCAGTGCTCCGTCGTATAGCAGGCCCATGCAACCGGGGGCTTGGGCCATGAGGTCAGTGGTGACCTCGACGGCGATGGCGGACTCACCTCCGGGGTGGAGGTGGGCGAGGGGGTGGTAGGCCGCCCACAGGCTCTCGGCGTGGTCGGCGAGGCGGTGCTGGGCATAGAGCCATTGAGCCCGGGTGGGGCCGGTTGCGGGCAGGCGGTCGGCTTCGTCGTGGCCGAGGTGGTGGGCGACGCCCTCGCGGAAGATGGCCCATACCTCGGGGTCCTGGAGGTGGCCGGCGGCGTTGCGGGCGGAGTTGAGGACGCTGCGGGCGGCGATGAAGTAGAGGTAGGCGTAGTCGGGGTGGCGCGCGGGGCGTCCGACCGGTCCGGGTGCGGGCAGGGTGGCGGCAAGGCGGCAGAGGTCCGGGTTGTGCGCGCAGTCGTGCAGGCGCTGGGGCACGGTGCGCAGGTCGCTGTCCTTGAAGCGGCGTTTGGACAAGGCAACAGCACGGCTCACTCGGCCAATATCAGCGCCCGATCTGCGAGCAGCCACCGAGACGGGGTAGCCAAGCGAAGCCTTGAAAAGCTGTCAGAGAACTCAAGGCAGCCCCCGTAGCACCGCACTGCGGGAGGCCCCCCTCCATGCCCGGCCGATCGGAGGATCACCCGACCGAGTCGGCTGTTCGAAGTCACGATCACCAAGCTCGACAGAGCAACGGCCAGTCGGCCCAAGAGCGCCCGAGTGGGAGTTCCCACCCCCTGATGACCAGCAGCGGCGGTGACCGCCCGCACCATCGGCACCCTGCAGTACTGCTCCGCCGGCGTCGGCAAGGACGCGGCGGACAGGTCCGGCAAGGGCGTCATCATCAGGAGCCGCACGACATCACGCCCACGCCCAGCCGTTCGGCGTGGCTCACCTCGTCGACGTCCTGCATCTCCTGAAATGGCGGCGATCCGACATCGGGACACCAACCGGCGTGCCGGGCTCCGGCCCTGTTCAGCCGCCCTGCCGGAATCCTCGGACTCGTCCGGCGAGTGCGGCAGTTCGCCACGAGGTCGCCGCCATCGCGCACGCGGCGATCAGCATGCTCACCCCGGCCAGTGCCCAGCACGGCCAGCTCGTCGCCTCCTGCTGGGTCCAGTCCCACCAGCGATCACCGCCGTTCTCGTCCTCGGCCAGATAGGTCAGCGGAAACAGGGTGATGACCGGCAGGATCCAGGAGAGCAACCATCCGAAGAGCCGCCCCGACAGCACAGCCAGGCCGACCCATATGACAGCAGCGCGGGAAAGGACCACGGCCACTTCCGGAGTGGAGACGAACAGCTCCGTAACGCCGGTGAGTACGACCACGAGTGCCGCCACCGCGGCAGTGTGAAGCAGCTCAGAACGCTTCAGCCAGTACGATCCGGCCGCTTCCATGTCTGCCATGGCACTGTGCCGACTGCTGACAGCGATAACGGCCGATGTCAGGGGGAGGTAGCTGCGGAGCGGGATCGAGACCGTCCCGCTGGGGCCGCCGGATGGAAGCACCGCTACCAGGGATCCCACTACCGCGCTGGTGGTGCAGGTGGCGAGGAGACCGAGGCAGACCACCTCTAGACGGTGCAGTCGCAGATATCGCCAGATCATGTCGAAACGCTCAGCCACAGTCGGTGTTCCGAACGGTGGAAAGGCGGTCGCGAACCCACGCCGTCTGTGTGGGCTCCGGCTGCGTGGCGACCACAGCAACTGCGGCCCGATCCACTCCGGGGGGGCCACCCCGGACGCTCGCCGGCTGCCCGCCTCCTGTCATACGGACGCTGAGCCACGTCGAGAGCTCAAACGCGGCGGTGTAGTACTTCTGCGCCGCAGCGGGCGACCTGGGCTGACAGCCGCGCGGAAGAGTCTCCGTGATGATGTTGATCGAAATGCTTTCGGCCGCTTCCCACATCGACCCCTCTCCGATGTAGAAGTCCTCGAGCTGCTGGCCCGGACGCAGTCCCCGCTCGTAGAACACCGGGGGCACGACGAACAGGCCGGCGGGCAGGGCGGCAAGGTTCCTGGCCATCGCGTCCGCCTGGGACGTGTACTTCCGGTCCTCGGGCCACAGGCAGATACGGGGCTGGGTGTCCGAGCAGGTGGCAGCCTTCGGTGGTGTCCTGGGTGACGTGAGCGGCCCTGCGGCGGCGACGGCGAAACCGGCGACCATTACGGCCAGCAATGTACCGAGAACCTGCAGTGCCCGCGGCGCCCTCCGCTTCTGCCGGAAGCCCGGGACCGAGGACCTGGATACCATCACCGCGGCGGACGCCACCGCCAGGCTGAGGAGAATCCGAAGCAGGATGGGCACGACCTGCACGGACAGGAAAGGCTCTCCGACCAGGGCGAAGAACCCGCTGCCCGAGCCGAGCAGGGTGATCGCGGCCAGGCACCCCACCCCGGTCAGAACCGGCGCGAGGATCTGTGACCGCGCCCACGATCCGACCAGGTGCCCGATCGCACTGCAGATGACCAGCAGGCTCAGCCCCAGCAGGAGATACCCAGGCCACAGAAAACCCGGTCCAGCAGAGGGGAAACTCACTGACGCCGCTACAACCGCACCGACCAGATAGACCAGGATCCCGTAGCAGAGGGTTGCCGCCAGTTGCACGCACTCCGCCTGCCAACGCGGACGCGCGGAAGCACCCAGCTGGTCAACGAGCCCGTGCCTGGAAGTGCGGCCCACCGTCCAGGCGGATACCGCTGCCAGCGCGGGCCCGAAGTAGAACGCCGGGATCTGAGCCGCGACACTCGCCTGCGGCCACTCGCCGATCCACCAACGGGCTCGGCCGAAGAGAACCGCCAGATCCACCACCACCAGGAACGGGAACCACCAACGAAGCGGCGAACGACGAACTTCCAACCAGAAAGCGCCCATCAGGCAGCCGCCCCCCGGCCGTTGAGGACGTGCATGTAGCCGCGCTCCAGCGGACTGTCGCCGACTGCCTCCGGAGCGGCCTGGCTGATCAACTCGGTGGGCGACCCACGGAAGACGAACCGGCCGTCGGCCAGGACCGCGACCACGTCGCAGATCGCAGCCACGTCCTCGACCAGGTGGGTGCTCAGGATCACCGCCATGCCCTCCAGGCTGCGGATCATCTGGCGGAAGTCGAGTCGCTGCGCCGGATCCAAACCGACGGTGGGTTCGTCGAGAAGCAGCAGCTTGGGAGAGCCCACCAGGGCCGACGCGATTCCGGCGCGACGGAGCATCCCGCCGGAGAGTGACTTCATCTTCGTCCCGGCGCGATCCGCGAGCCCGACGGCCTCGATGGCCTGCAGGGACGCCGAACGGGCCTCACGGGACGGGACTTCTCGAAGCCACGCGCAGTAGCGCACGAAATCGTAGACCGAGTGGGCCGGGTAGTAGCCGAACTCCTGCGGCAGGTAGCCGATGTTCCGACGTGCTGCCCGTGCGGTCCGCTCGGACGTGATCTGCTGCCCGCAGATCTCCAGGGTTCCCTCCGCAGGAGGGACAATGGTCGCGAGCGTGCGGAGCAGTGTCGTCTTACCCGCCCCGTTCGGCCCCAGGAGACCGAGGACCCCGGCATTGACTTGGAGGTCCATCCCCGCTAGCACCCGCTTCCGGCTGTATCCCTGACCCAGCCCGGATGCCTTCACTACGGCCTGCACGTGTCGCCTCTCATCGGTCCAGGCCGGGTACCGGCGTCGACGGGACGCCGGCACCCGGCCACAGGCGGCATGCAAGGCATGCCACGATCACTCAGAACCTCTGCCCGAACTCAGCCCTGGTAGTCGATGTTAGAGTAGTCGATCTTCCAAGTGCAGTTCAGCTGGCCCCAGTTGGAGACAGTGGAGCCCTGCGAGATGCTGAGGTACGCATACTTGTCGACCTCGACGTTGCATGCGGCGAAGTGCTCGAACGTGCCGCCCTTCTCGACGTTGTAGCAGTGCCCGCTGCTTCCCGTGTTACCCCACGTGGAGTAGCATCCGAGCACGTTGCCGCTCGTGCCGGACGACGCCTGCGCGGCCGGCATGAAAGCGAGAAGCGCGAGCGCTGAAACGCCTGCGACGGCGGCCGCCTTGGGCGCGACGGAGCGGACCCGTGCTATGGGGTTGCTGAACTTCGCCATGTGTTTCTTCCTTTTCCCTTAGGAGCGTGGCGAGGACGAGGCTCCGGCGTTCCAGCGTCGGAGCCTCGATCTGTTTGCAGCCGCGTCAGGCATGGCCTAACTGACCGTGCGGTTGATCCTCCAGGGCAGATGGCCGAAGCACAAAGACCTTATTTTTACAAGGAAGTAACAGATGATCACGGAAGGTGACCCATCGAGGGCACCTCTGTCCGTCTTTGCTCGGGCAAACCACAGCGCACTCGACACGGCAGACCATCGTTCGCCTACACATAGAGTGAGCAGCTTGCGGTAGGAATGGCGAGAACCTGCCCATGAGACCAATGAATCAAGCCATCCCGCACGCTTCGTATCGAGTGGAACACCAGGGCGACATCGTCCAGAAGACCTGTCCATGCTGGTGCCGAGTCAGGTGGTCGACGGGGTCCGGAGTTCAACCACCGGGGAGATGGCAGTGTCCATCAGGCCGGCGCCACGATCTCCAGCGCCCTGAACACTGCGGCCCGCACCCGGCGACCGGCCGACAATCCCTCGCGTCGTCGCCACGCTGGGGCGGCGTGCTGCGGCTGCGCGGGCGAGCCCGCCCGAAGGCTCCTCAGTCACCCCAACACTCACTGGTCGTCGAGGGTGATCACACCGCCCGCCGCCGCGGGCCCGGCCGGCACCCCCGGCCGCCGACAGTCAACGTCGGGATCCCTGCCGCATCTCTGCTCGTGATCTTCACCGAGCGCTCCAGCACCTCCCGGAGCGCCGGGCGGTACGAATGCCCGGCGCCACGGCGAAACGCAGCGGCCCACCACCGCGAGTCCCCGAGTTCGAACCGGAGGGGAACTCGCCCGTCACATGTCAAGGCAGCGACGAGGCGCTCACGGGAGGCAAGACAACAACACGGATCACCCGCACAAAATCAACGCGGGACCTGCGAGCAGCCACCGAGACGGGGCACCCGAGCGAAGCCTTGAGAAGCCGCCAGAGAACTCAAGGCAGCCCTCCGGCAGCCGAACCCTCCACCCTCCGGCCGACCTGGGAACAATCACCAGGCGTTCCCATGTGAGCACTCAGGCGTTCTCGCGCCCTGCGCACATGCGCACCTGACCTGCGACGAACGAGTTTCCTGCAAGCCCCACTGAGGCGAGGATCCGCCGGGGAGCGACTGCATCCCGTAAGCGGATCCGGGGGCGGCCGGCCCGAGGGCAAGCCGCTACCGGCTCAGTGTAGCGGGTCGGGCGGCGCCCGGGCGGCGGCTTCGCGATCTTGCCGAGAACGGGGCCGGACGTGCCGCCCTCCGGGCTCCGACGGGGCGTCGGGGCGGGCGGTGACGGCTGCCCGCCGGGCCGGGGGCGGTGCTCAGCTGCGGGAAACGACCATCTGGGCGCTGCCGTCCGGCAGGCCGGCGACGGCGACCTTCTGCCCGCCGAAGGAGGTGCTCCACCAGCCCTGCCAACTGCCCGAGGCGTAGCGGGCGTTGTGGTAGACGACGCCGTCGTTGCCCACGGCGATCAGCTGGGCGTCGCCGTTCGGCATGCCGGTGATCGCGAAGCTCCCGGACTGGAAGCTCGCCGCGCCGGCGTATCCGTCGACCACGTTCCAGTCCTGCCAGGAGCCGCTCGCGTAGCGGGCGCTGTGGTAGATCTTCCCGTCGCTGCCGGTCGCCAGCAGTTGGGTGTCACCGTTCGGCATTCCGGCGATCGCGACGTCCTTCGCCTGGAAGGTCGCGGCGCCGACGCCCGCGACGGCGTTCCAGCCCTGCCAGGCGCCGTTCGCGGAACGGACGTTGTGGTAGACGTTGCCGTCGTTGCCGGTGATCAGCACCTGCATGCTGCCGTCCGGCAGTCCTGCGGCCGCGATCTTCTGCGCGCCCCAGTCTCCGATCGGCAGCCAGCCCTGCCAGGCGCCCGAGGCGTAGCGGGCGTTGTGGTAGATCTTCCCGTCCTTGCCGATCGCCATCACCTGGGTGTCGCCGTTCGGCATTCCGGCGATCGCCTCGGCCCGGGCCGCGAACCGCGCCGACCCGGCGTAGCCGTCCAGCGGCGCCCAGCCCGTCCAGGATCCGTTCGGGTAGCGCGCCGTGTGGTACAGGTTGCCGTCGGCACCGGTGGCCAGCGTCTGGGTCGAGCCGTCCGGGGTCGCCGCGATGGCGTCCTGCGAGCCGTTGAAGAAGGCCGAGCCGGCGTAGCCGTCCAGCGGGCTGAAGGACGTCCAGTTGCCGTCCACCAGGCGCGTGGCGTGGAAGAGGTCGCCGGCCTTGCTCACCGGCGCGGTCGGCGACGGGTACGGGTTGGCGTGGTCGGTGCTCAGACCGCCGTTGCACTTCGCCGCCCAGGCCCCGGCGCCCTGGCCGGCAAGGATCCGCTCCGCCGTCAGGATCTGCTGCTGCTTGGTGGCCTGGTGGGGCATCGGCGCGTACTGGGTGCCGCCGTACGCCTCCCAGGTGCTCTTCGTGATCTGCAGGCCCCCGTAGTACGGCCAGCCGGCCTTGTAGTAGCTCCAGTCGCCGCTGCTCTCGCACTGCGCCACCCGGTCCCAGGTGGCCACCGAGGCCGCCTGGGCCGAGCCGGCGGCCACCGTGGACAGGCTCAGGGCGGCGAGGGCGGTGAACGTGAGGAGGGCTGCGCGGGGTCGGCGGGAGGCGCGGGACATCGTGACCTCTTCTCGGAGGGGCGGTACGGCTCGCGCGGGTCGGAGCCGGGGGCGAGCGGCGAGACGGCAGGAGAGCGGCGGCGAGGGGGCCGGCCCACCGCGGCGGGGCGGCGGTGGGCCGGCGGGTGGAACCGGCGGGCGGGGACGGTCAGTTGTAGGTGCCGCCGATGGAGACGGCGTAGTGGTTGCCGCTCACGCCGTTCAGCTGGATCGGGGCCGCCGGGTCCCAGCTGCCGGAGCCGTCGCGGATGGTGTGCATGATCCGGTCGTCGTTGGTGATGAAGACGGCCTGGAACTCGCCGTCGATGTTGGCGGCGCTGACCCGGTTGGCGGTGAACGAGCCGATCACGGGGGCGAGCTCGGCGAACGGCTGCCACGTGCCGTTGCCGTAGCGGGCGCCGTGGAACTGCTGGCCGTTGTTGTTCACCACGACGATCTGCGCGTCGGATCCGGTGCCGGCGACTGCCACGTCCTGGGCGGGGCCGACGTTCCCGGCGGCGTCGTAGACGTTGCCCCAGGCCGACCAGGAGCCGCTGACGGCGCGGATGGCGTGGTAGACCGTGCCGCCCGAGACCGTCACGACCTGGAGTTCGCCGTTGACGCTCGCGGCCGAGGCGCTGGTCACGGCGCCGCCCGCCGGGGTGATGTCGCCGAACGGCAGCCAGGTGCCGTTCGCGAGCCGGGCGGTGTGGAAGAGCTTGCCGTCGGCTACGGCGACGACGTGCAGGTCGCCGCCGATCGAGACCGCGGAGACCTTGGTGACGTTGCCCAGCCTGTTGGTCTGCGGGCCGATGTCGGTGAAGCGGTCCCAGCTGCCGCCGGAGTGACGGATGGTGTGGTAGATGTTCCCGTCGCCGCCGACGGCGAGCAGGTGGGTGTCGCCGTTGATGCCGGCGTCCGCGATGGACTGGACGCCGCCGATGTCGCCCGCGACGCTCTCCACGTTCCCGAAGCCGGTCCAGCTCCCGTTGGAGGAACGGGTGGTGTGGAAGACGTTGCCGCCACCGTTCACCACGACCTGGGCGCCCCAGCCCACGGCCCCCTGCTTCGGCGGCAGCGGGGTGCTGTCGACGGTCTTGTCGTAGCGGAAGGGCTTGAAGCCGCCGCTGATCAGGGAGCTGCGCGAGTAGTTGATCTTGCGGGCGGTCAGGCCCGGCCGCGGCTCCTCGTAGACCACGGCGGTGTTGTGGCTGCCGTCGGTCCAGCCGGCGAACAGCACGACGTGCGTGCTGATGTTGTCGATCATGTCGCCGGGCTGCAGGTCGTCGAGGCTGCCGAGCTGGGTGGAGATGTCGTCGAGGGTGGAGGTGACCCGGCTGGAGCCGAGGTGCCAGGCCATCGAGACCAGGCCGGAGCAGTCCTGCCGGTAGGAGCCGTTGCTGTCGCTGTGCCAGAGGCTCTGGCTGTACGGCACCGCCTGGTCGACCCAGTTCTGGGCCCGGGCGATGATCTCGGAGCGGCTGATCGGGCCGTTGACGGACGAGGTGCCGACGGCCTGTGCCGGTGCGGTCAGCGACACGGTGGAGACGACCGCGCCGAGCGCGAGGGCCCCGGCGAGGGCGACGTTGGCGAGCTTCGAACGGTTGGCGGACATGGCGGACCTCCGGACGTGGTGGACGGGGTTGGCGGCTGGGCCCGGCTTCGAGGTGCTCGGGGCCCGACGGTGACGGGCGGCTCACGCGGCGCGCGGATTCCGGTCGGCTGCCCTGCGGGAGCAGCCGGCCTGGCGGCGGTTCGACGCGCTGGTTCGACGCGCTGGTGCGGGGCGCTGCGGGGTGCGGCGCTCGGCGAGGCCGGGGTACGGCGCTCGGATCGGCCTGCCTCGGGAGCGGGCCCGGCGGGACGGCCGCCCCGCAGGAGCAGCCGGTCGATGGGGCCCGGCGGGGCCGGGGCGAGGTGGTGGGGCCGTCAGCCCCGGACAGGCGCTAAGAAGCAGCCGCGGCGGCGGCCCGGCCTGCGACGGCGAGGGTGGCGACCGCGGTGGCCTCGGTCATGACGGTGCGGAGCATGACGGTGTCCTCTCCTGCTGCGACGTGAGGGTGGGATCCGGTGGCCGCGTCCCGCGGTGACGCGCTCTCCGGTGCCGCCCTGAGCGGTGCTCCCTGGCGGCGATCACCAGCTTCGTCGCCGCTCAGCGGCGGTGGAAGGGACTTCGGCTGGACGGAAGTGGCCCTGGACCGTTCCGGCCAGGAGCGGTCGGCGTCCGCGCCGGGGCCTGGTCGGGACCGCGCCTGGCCGGGTCGGGACCGGGTGGGGGTGCGGGTGCCGACGAGGGGTCAGAGCGGGTCAAGTAGCCTGCCGGAAAAGTGTTCGACCGCCTTGCCGCGCCGTGCGAAGGAGACGAAGGACCCGATGAGACCTGCTGGGCACCCGGTGGTGCGACTGCTGGGGCAGGTGTGGGTGTGGCCCGCGGTGGTGATGCTGGCGGTGGGCGGGTACCGGCTGGGGACGCCGGAGCTGTGGCGGGACGAGATGGCGACCTGGACGGTGGCCACCCGGTCGTTGGGCGACCTGCTCCGGCTGCTCCAGCACGTGGACGCCAGCAACGGGGCGTACTACCTGCTGATGCACGGCTGGACGACGGTGTTCGGCGACTCCGTGGTGGCGCTGCGAATACCCTCCGTGCTGGCGATGGCGGGGGCGGCCGCGTTCGTGGCGCTGACCGCCGAGCGGCTGTTCGGCAACCGGGTGGCGGCGGTCGGCGCGGGGCTGCTGTTCGCGGTGCCGCCGGAGGTGTCGCGGTACGCGCAGGAGGCGCGCGCGTACGCGCTGGTGACCTTCGCGATCGCGGCGGCCACCTGGTTCCTGGTGCGGGCGCTGGAGCGGCCGACGTGGCGGCGGTGGGCGCCGTACTGCGCGGCGATGGCGGTGGCCGGCGCCGGGCACCTGATCTCGTTCAGCACGGTGGCCGGGCAGGTGGCGCTGGTGCTGCTGCACCTGTGGCGCACGCGCGGGGCGGCGGAGCGGCGGCTGCTGTGGCAGTACCCGGTGGCGGTGGGGGTGGCGGCGGTGCCGGTGCTGCCGGTGGTGCTGCTCGGCAGCCGGCAGTCGGACCGGCAGCTGGGCTGGATCGAGACGCCGAACCTCGGGGGCCTGGTGCACTTCGGCCAGCACCTGTTCGGCTCGCACACGGTGTTCTACGCCTTCGTGCTGCTGGCGCTGCCGGCGCTGCTGCTGCCGGGCCGACGGGTGCAGGCCGGGCAGGCGCTGCTGCTCGCGGAGCTGCCGGTGATGGGCGTGTGGGTGGTGTCGCAGGGCGGCACCTCGTACTTCATCGAGCGGTACATGCTGTTCACGGTGCCCGCGTGGGCGGTGCTGGCCGGGGGCGGGGTCGGCGCGGTGTACGGCGTCGCGGCGGCCTGGGCGAAACGTTTCCGCGCTCCGGGACCGGCCAGGGCGGCGGTGGGACTGCTGGCGCTGGGACTGCTCGCCGCCCCGGCCGTGGCGGCGCTGCCGAAGCAGCCCGCGGTGCGCTACGTGGGCTCGCACAACGGGTCGGAGGAGCCGTTCCGGGCGGCGGCCGGGGTGATCGCCGCGGGCTACCGGTCCGGGGACGGGATGGCGGCCCCCCTGGGCAACCAGGCCTGGGCGATGGTGTGGCCGGGCGTCAGCTACTACCTGCCGTCGGACGTCCACCCGTACCCGGTGTTCGTCGCGCAGAGCGCCGACGACGCGGAGGACCTGTCGCCGACGCCGTGCCCGCAGCCGGAGGCCTGTCTGGGGCAGGCGGCGCGGATCTGGCTGCTGGTCCTCGGGGACACCGAGGACCCGCTGACCACCATGCCGGAGGACCAGGCGCAGGCTCTCCGCACGCAGTACGGCGCGCCCGACCAGGTCACGCCGCTCGGCGGGTTCACGGTCGCGCTGCTCGACCGCGACAACTGACGGGACGAACCCGGAGCACGCGACAACTGACGAGCGAGACCCGGAGCACGCGGAAACACGACGGAGGGGGAGCCGGGCGAACCGGCTCCCCCTCCGTCGTCGCGGTGTCAGAGCGTGCGGGTCAGCCGGGACTGGATGGACGGCGGGTTCAGGTCGGACTGGAGGGCCACCGGGACCTCCGTCTTGTCGTCGCCCGCGCCCACCCGCAGCAGGCCGACCTCCTGGCCGGCCTTCGCGGTGTGGCCGAGCTTGGCCGCGTCCAGGGTGACCGTGCCGGTGATGCCCGGGAAGCCGGCCACCACGAGGTCCTTGGTCGCGACGACCTGGACCTTGCCGCCGAGGCCGTCGTCCACGGTGCCGACGACGTCGCCCTTCTTCACCACGGTCTGGCCGGTCAGGCCGCCCTGCGCGGCCTGGATCTGCTTGCCGCTGACCTTGAGCACGGTCGGCAGGATGCCGTCGCCGGGGTTGGGCGAGGTGGCCTGCTGGCCCAGGGTGACGCCGATGATCAGCCGCTTCACACCGCCGATCTCCTTGTAGGCGGCCCACATCAGGCAGCCGCCGGCCGGGGTGCTGGAGCCGGTCTTGACGCCGATGACCCCGGTCTTCGGGTTGATCAGGTTGTTGGTGTTGGAGATCTTCGCGTTGTTGAAGTTGGTCTCCGGGGTGGAGACGATCTGCCGGAAGATCTCGTCCTGCATGACCTGCTCGGCCAGCTTCAGCTGGTCCTTGGCGGTGGACTTGGTGTCCGCGAGGAAGCCCGCCGGGTCGGCGTAGGTGGTGTTGGTCATGCCGAACTTGGCCGACGTCTCGTTCATCAGCTTGACGAACGCGTCCTCGGAGCCGGAGTGGAAGCGGGCGAGCAGCCGGGCCACGTTGTTGGCCGAGGGCAGCATCAGCAGTTCCAGTGCCTGGTACTCGGTGAGCACCTGGCCCTCGGTGAGGGTGACCCGGGACTCGTCGACGTTGCCGGACTCCTGCGCGGCCTGCTTGTCCACGGTGATCTTCGGGCCGCTCTCCCCCTTCTTCAGCGGGAACTTCTGCAGGATCAGGTAGGCGTTCATCACCTTGGTGACGCTGGCGATCGAGGACGGCGTCTCCTGCCCGGAGCTGCCGAGGCTGCCGACGCCGACCACCTCGGCGGCGGACTGGCCCTTGGCCGGCCAGGCGAGGTCGAGCTGGTCGCCGGCGAAGCTGAAGCTGCCCGCGGCGGACATCCGCACCTTGGCGTCCGGCAGCGGACGCAGCAGCTGGGCCACCACCGCCGCACCGAGCACCACGGCGAGGAAGGCCGTCCAGATGGTGATCCGCTTGAGCGCGCGGCGCAGCGGCGAGACCGGGCGCGCGTTGAGGGTCGCCAGGACCTCCATCGCCTCGGCGGTGTTCTCCGGCGCGGGCGGCGGCTCCGGGAGGGGCAGCGGCTCGGGCTTCGGCAGCGGCGGGACGGGCGGCACCGGCCGCGGGTCGGGGGTGGGCAGTGGCTCGGGGGCCGGGGCGGGGCCGGGCACGGGGGCGGGAGTCGGCTTCGGCAGCGGCTCCGGACCGGGCTGCGGCTCGGGTTCGGGGAGGGGCTTGGGCGCCGGGTGCGGCTCGGGCACCGGCTCCGGGACGGGGGACGGCTCGGGCTGCGGGGTCGGCGCCGGGGGCTCGGGCACGGTGCCGGACGCGGCGGCCGCGGGGGCCGTGGCGGCGGCGGAGGCGGCGGCCGCGGGGGCCACGGCGGCGGCGGAGGCGGCGGCCGCGGGGGCCACGGCGGCGGCGGAGGCGCGCGCAGGCGCGGGCTTGGCCGGCTCCTCGGGCTTGGCCGGCCCGGCTGCCGCCTCGTCCGGTTCGTCGCTCTCGGGCGCGGCGGGTGCGGCGGCCTCGGCGGGTGTGGCGGCCTCGGCGGGTGCGGCGGCCCCGGGCGTGTCGCCCTCGGACGCGGCCTTCCCGCCGGCCTCCCTCGCCCCCTTCTCCGTGCCCTTCTCCGTTCCCTTCTCCGCACTCCCCGCCACGGCTCCCGCATCCGCCGCGGCCGTCCGCATGGCGAGACGCGGGTCGGTTCCGGTCGGCCGTCCGGCCGCCTTCTCCTCGCCGTCGGAGGCCGTCACGGCCTCCGCCTCCCCGGCCGCGACGTCGGAACTTCCGTCACCGGCGGGCCTGGTCAGCTCCTCGGGCAGCCGCAGCGCGGTGGTCGCACTGTCCACCGGCAGCCGCAGCATCGTGGTCTTGCTGTCCACATCCCGGACACGGAGCTGTACGGTCGAGCCGCGCTTGGCCCCCGCCGCCGGCGTGTCGCCGGGGCCGGTCTCGGCCTCCCGGCTGCCGTTCGGGTTGCCGTCCGGAGCACCGTCCGGGTCCGGACCCGCACCGCCGGCCGTCCCGGTCCGTTCGCGTTCGCGCTCCTGCGCCCGCTCGCCGTCCCTCAGCACCCTGTCGGGGGACTCGCCCACGTATCCCAGCCTCCTCAACGCCCGGCGGGGCACCGGCAGACCCGATTTCGGGAAGCCGACGCCCCGCCCCGTGTACCTGTACAGTCTCCGCCACCGCCGGCCGATCCGGCCGCGCACACCCCGCCCGACCGGCGCTTATTGCCGTCGCACGGGCGTACTGCGGTCTGTTCACCGGTCAGACGCCGGGCCCGCCGCCCCTGGTTCCCCGCCTCCACCGCAAGGTCACGATTCGGAGGCGTACTCGACAAGCCCGTGTGAGAGGCGTCACCCTGTCTCTCATCCACGCGGGGAGGCTTGGATGGGCAAGAGCCGCAGAACTGTTCCCGAGGAACTCTTGCTGCTCGCTTTGGACCCGACCACGGGTACCACGGCGCAGCCGCAGACCCTCGACCTCGGACTCGCCGGGGCCCAGCTCGTCGAGCTGTCCCTGGCCGGACGGATCGTACCGGAGGGAGACCGGATCGCTGTCGTGCTCGCACGGCCGACCGGCGACCCGACCCTGGACCACGCACTGGAACTGCTGCGCCGACGCGGCAGTCCGGTCCGCGCGGCGCACTGGATCGGCGGGCCCCGGCTGGGGCTGCGGCAGACTTACCTGGCGCACCTGGAGCGCTGCGGCATGGTCACGGCCGTGCCGGGCCAGGTGTGCGGGGTGCTGCCGACGACCCGCTATCAGGCGTCGGACGACTGCACCAACGCCGCGATCAAACAGCGGCTGGACACCGCCATCCGCACCGGCGTGCCGCCGGACCCGCGGACGGCGGCGCTGGCGGCCCTGGCCCATTCCGTGGGCCTGGGCAAGCACCTGTATCCGGGCAACGAGGGCCGGTCCTCGCGGTCGCGGCTGCGCGACCTGATCCGGTACGACCCGCTGGGCGGGATGGTCGCGCACGCCGTGATGGACGTGCAGAACGGCCTGCCGGCGCAGCAGAACCGTTCTGCCCAGGGTTCCGGGACCGGTACCGGCACCGGGCGTTCCGGCGCCCGCGCGGCGGGCCGGGGCTCGGGGCGGGTCGCCGCCTCACGGGTCGGCGTCCGCTGACCGGGACCGCCCGGGCGCGCGGGACACCGCACCGATCGCCGTACGGCCTGCGCGGCACGTGCAGCCCGCACGGCCCGTACGGCCCGTGACGGCGGGCACCACGGGCCCGGCAGGCACCACGGGCTCGGCGGGCACCACGGGCACCACGGGCCCGGCGGCACCTCCGACGGCGCGCGCCGCCCCGTTCACGCCGCCCGACGACGCTGAGCAACGGCGCTGAAGGACCCGACGCACCACCGAAGCAGCACCCGCACCACCAGGAGCACGGAGGGGCGGTCGCCCCGCGACGGAAGTCGCCCGGCGACCGCCCCTCTGCCGTCCCCGAAGGCCCTTTGGGGCCCGTCCGGGGAGCCCGGCGGTCCTGCCCTCGCACGTGCCAATGGCACCTGCGCCGCCGGGGAGCACATCCTTAGCCCGTACCGGTTCGAGCCGCTGAGCCGCATTACCACTTGAGGGCCCTCGCCGTCTCACAGAAGTGCTTTTCCGACGATCTGTTCTACTGCGCTGCTGTGATTCCCTGACGCCGACCTGGCCCAAGGTGACATGCTGCTCCAAGTCAGGGGGGTTGGTCCCAATGTCCGAAGTGTTCCGAGGGCTGCCGTTCCAACGATCACCAGAGGTCCGGCCGGAGGTCGATGTGTCGACGAGCATCAATCCCACCGTGCGCCGTCGGCGCCTGGGCTCGGAGCTGCGCAAACTCCGCGAGGGCCTCGGGATGACGGCGGAGGAGGTGGCGGGCCGGCTGATGGTCTCCCAGTCGAAGATCAGCCGACTGGAGAACGGCCGCCGCAGCATCAGCCAGCGCGACGTGCGCGACCTCTGCGACGTCTATCTCGTGAACGACGAGCAGATGCGCGCCAGCCTCATGGAGATGGCCAAGGAGTCTCGCCAGCGCGGCTGGTGGCACGACTTCAACGACATGCCGACCCCGTACAGCGTCTACATCGGGCTGGAGGCCGAGGCCTCCTCGATCCGCGCGTACGAATCCTCCTTCGTCCCGGGCCTGTTGCAGACCGAGCAGTACGCGCAGGCCGTCGTGGAGGGAACCCAGCCGGACACCGACGCGCTCGCCGTGCAGCGCCGGGTGCAGGTCCGGATGAAGCGCCAGGACCGCATCCAGGGCGAGAACCAGCTCGGCAGCCTGTGGACCGTCATAGACGAGGCGGTGCTGCGCCGCGAGGTCGGCAGCCGCGAGGTGATGGCCGAGCAGCTCAAGCACATGATGGAGCTGAGCCAGCACCCGAACATCACCATCCAGGTGATCCCGTTCTCGGCCGGGGCCCACCCCGGTATGACCGGGACATTCTCCCTGCTGGAGTTCCCCGAGTCAGCCGATTCCACGGTTGTCTACTTCGAAGGGGTGACGAGCGATCTCTACCTGGAGAAGGACGCGGACGTCCGCCGCTATACCGGTCTGTACGACTACCTGCGGGCGGCGGCACTCGGCGTGGCGGAGAGCCGGGCACTGATAGCTGAGATTGAAGAGGGATACCACTGATGAGCACCACCTCCGAGCACGGAACCCGCTGGCGGAAGAGCAGCCACAGCGGCGGCAACGGCGCCTGTGTGGAGATCGCCACGCCGGCCACGGGGGCGGTGGCGGTACGGGACTCCAAGGACCCTCAGGGGCCGCAGCTGCGCTTCTCCGCCGAGGCCTGGACCGCGTTCGCGAGCGCTGCGGCCACCGGGGTGTTCGGCCGCCGCTGACCCTGCGGCGGCGGCCACCGACCCGGCCCCGCGCCCCCGGTGCGAATCCGAGCTCGGCCCGTTTGCCCGTAGCAGTGGCCGTCGCCCTCGCCGGCGGCCGACGCTACGGGCAAACGTCGTTCCCGCCCGAACTTCCCGCCCCATCCGTCCTGTCCGTCCTGTCCGCCCCGTTCAGCGCACCACCGGGTACCGCTCGGACCAGGTCAGCCCCTCCGGGGTGCGCGGATCGTGCAGTTCGGTGCCGTGCATCAGCTCCAGCACGAAGTCGTCGGCGAGTTCGAGGATGGCGCCTCGCCCCTCCAGCCCGGCCACCAGCCCCGACGGCAGCGCGGTGTCACCGTGCAGCACCCCGAGCAGGCTCCCGCAGACCGCGCCGGTGGAGTCGCTGTCCCCGGAGTGGTTGACGGCGAGCAGCAGGCCCGAGCGCACGTCGTGCGCGACCAGCGCGCAGTAGACCCCGATCGCCAGCGCCTCCTCGGCGACCCAGCCCTCCCCCAGCGCCTCCACCCGGTCCGCGGACGGCTCGCTGGCCCGGACCGCGTCCAGCGCGGCCCGCAGCGCGGCGGTGGTCTCCTCGTGCGCCTGCCGCTCGGAGAGCAGCGCCAGGGCGAGGTGGACGCCCTCCTCCAGGGTGCCGCCGCGGGCCACGCTCTGGACGATCACCGCGAGCGCGCCCGCCGCGAGGTAGCCGGTGGGGTGGCCGTGGGTGAGCACCGCGCACTCCACCGCGAGTTGGAAGACCAGGCCCGGCTCCCAGCTGGTGAGCAGGCCGAACGGCGCCGCCCGCACCACCGTGCCGCAGGCCTTGGAGTGCGGGTTCTTCGGCCGCTCCACGGTGCCGAGGAACTCGGCGTCGGCCCCGGTCAGGCCGGACAGGCAGCCCTGGCCGGGGGCGCGCTGGGCGTACAGCCACTCCTCGCGGCCGAGCCAGCCGAGGTCGGGGCGGCGCTCGTCGGGGCCCCAGTCGCGCTGGGTGGCGGCCCAGCGCAGGTAGGCCAGGTGCAGGTCGGTGGGCGGATGCCAGCTGCCGGTGTCGCGCCGGATGTGGGCGCGGATCAGGCCGTCGACGGTGAACAGGGTGAGCTGGGTGTCGTCGGTGACGGCGCCGGTGCGCCCGTACGCGGGGACGTAGCCGGTGACGCCCTGCGGGCCGTGCTGGGCCCGGATCTTCTCCAGCGGCTCGAACTCGACGCCGGCGCCGAGCGCGTCGCCGATGGCACCGCCGAGCAGACAGCCCCGCACCCGGCTGCGGAAGTCCTGCTGCTGGGCGCGTGACCACAGTGGCATCACGACGGGGCGCCTTTCCTCGGGGCAGGGGGCTGCGCGACGCACGGCCGCGGCGCGCGCCCTGGCACTGTATTCGAAGACCCGAGCGAATCAAGGGCGTCCCTCGTGCTCCGGTTTCCCGGCCCCGGCCGCCGTACGGGCGGCAGCGGGGCCGGGGGAACCAGCAGGCCGGGACCGGCGGAACCGGGAGGCCGGTGGCGGGATCAGTCCAGGACCGGCAGCAGCTCCGGCAGGTGCCCGTCCGAGGCCAGCGCCGCGGCCCGGCGCTCGGCCGGCACCTCGCCGTACGTGGTGGTGCGCTGGCGGTGCGGGCGGCCCGCCGCCTCGGCGATCGCCTGGAGGTCGCGCACCGACTTGTAACTCCCGTACGCCGAGCCGGCCATCCGCGAGATGGTCTCCTCCATCAGCGTGCCGCCCAGGTCGTTGGCGCCCGAGCGGAGCATCTCGGCGGCGCCCTCCGCGCCCAGCTTGACCCAGCTGGTCTGGATGTTGGGGATGTGCGGGTGCAGCAGCAGCCGGGCCATCGCGACCACCGCGCGGTTGTCCCGGGCGGTCGGGCCGGGCCGGGCGATGCCGGCCAGGTAGACCGGCGCGTTGGTGTGGATGAACGGCAGGGTCACGAACTCGGTGAAGCCGCCCGTGCCGTTGGTCTCCAGGGAACGCTGCTGGATCTCGGCCAGCAGCCGCAGGTGCCCGAGCCAGTGCTTCGGGGTGTCCACGTGCCCGTACATCATGGTGGACGAGGAGCGGATGCCCAGTTCGTGCGCGGTGGTGACCACTTCGACCCAGGTGGCGGCTGGCAGCTTGCCCTTGGTGAGCACCCAGCGGACCTCGTCGTCCAGGATCTCGGCCGCCGTGCCCGGGATGCTGTCCAGGCCGTTCTCCTTGGCCCGCTGGAGCCAGTCGCGGATGGACAGCCCGGTGCGGGTCGCGCCGTTGACCACCTCCATCGGCGAGAAGGCGTGCACGTGGATGCCGGGCACCCGCTCCTTCACCGCGCGGGCGATGTCGAAGTAGGCGGTGCCGGGCAGGTCCGGGTGGATGCCGCCCTGCATGCAGACCTCGGTGGCGCCCACCTCCCAGGCCTGCGCGGCCCGGTCGGCGACCTGCTCCAGCGACAGGGTGTAGGCGTCGGCGTCGGTGCGGCGCTGGGCGAACGCGCAGAAGCGGCAGCCGGTGTAGCAGACGTTGGTGAAGTTGATGTTCCGGGTGACGCAGTAGGTGACGTCCTCCCCGACGGTGTCCCGGCGGACGTCGTCGGCGATCCGGCAGAGCGCGTCCAGGGCCGGGCCGTCCGCGTGGAACAGCGCCAGCGCCTGGTCGTCGGTGAGCCGCGTCGGGTCGTCGGCGGCCACCGCCAGCGCCTCGCGCAGGTCGCCGACCAGCCGCTCGGGCGCGCCCTCGGCGAGCACCTGCTCGCGCAGCACCTCCCAGTCGCCGTAGACGTCCTCGAAGTCGGCCCGGCGGTCGCCGGTGCGGCCCTCGGTGTCGATGGTGGCGTGCAGGTCGGTCCGCCCGTACGAGACGGGCAGGTCCTCGGGCTCCTGCCAGGGCAGGCCGCGGACCACCGCGTCCGGGTTCGCCAGCCCGGTCTCCGGGTCGGCGAGGGCGCGCACGTGCGGCAGCACCCGCGGGTCCAGCCAGGGCTCGCCGCGCCGGACGTACTCGGGGTAGACGGCGAGACGCTCGCGCAGTTCGAAGCCGGCGGCCGCGGAGCGCTCGGCGAGCCGCTCGATCTGCGGCCACGGGCGTTCGGGGTTGACGTGGTCGGGAGTGAGCGGGGAGACGCCGCCCCAGTCGTCGACGCCGGCCGCGATCAGCCGCCCGTACTCGCCGTCCACCAGGTTCGGCGGCGCTTGCAGGCAGGCCGCCGGGCCCATCACGTGCCGGGCCACCGCCACGGTGGCGACCAGCTCGTCCAGTTCGGCGTCGGGCATGCCGCGCATCGCCGTGTCCGGCTTGGCGCGGAAGTTCTGCAGGATCAGCTCCTGGACGCCGTGGTAGGCCCGGGAGACCTTGCGCAGCGCGAACAGCGACTCCGCGCGCTCCTGGTACGTCTCGCCGATGCCGATCAGCAGGCCGCTGGTGAACGGGACGGAGCTGCGCCCGGCGTCCTCCAGCACCCGCAGCCGGACGGCCGGTTCCTTGTCCGGCGAGCCGAAGTGCGGGCCGCCGGGCTCGCTCCACAGCCGGGTGGCGGTGGTCTCCAGCATCATGCCCATGGAGGCGGAGACGGGCTTGAGCCGCTGGAAGTCCGTCCAGCCGAGCACCCCGGGGTTGAGGTGCGGGAGCAGGCCGGTCTCCTCCAGGATGCGGATCGACATCGCCCGCACGTAGGCGATGGTGTCGTCGTACCCGTGCGCGTCGAGCCACTCGCGGGCCTCGGGCCAGCGGTCCTCGGGCTTGTCGCCGAGGGTGATCAGGGCTTCCTTGCAGCCGAGTTCGGCCCCGCGCCGGGCGACGTCCAGCACCTCGTCGGGGGACATGAACATCCCGTGGCCGGCCCGGCGCAGCTTGCCGGGGACGGTGACGAAGGTGCAGTAGTGGCACTTGTCGCGGCAGAGCCGGGTGAGCGGGATGAAGACGCTCTTGGAGTAGGTGATGACGCCGGGCCGCCCGGCCGCCGCCAGCCCCGCGTCGCGGACCCGGGCGGCGCTCGCACACAGGTCGTTCAGGTCCTCGCCTCTGGCCTGGAGCAGCACCGCGGTCTCGGTGACGTCCAGGGCGACGCCGTCCCGGGCTCGGCGCAGGGCGCGCCGCATCGCGTTAGCGGTCGGGGGGTTGCTTGCGTCCATGGCGGTTCCGTCCATGGCGCGACCCTACGCCAGGTGTCGTACGTTCGGAGTAGCCAACCCTGAGGGCGTCTCAGGGTCGATGTACCCGCGAGGTTGACCCCGAACTGGCCCCGCAGGGCGATGACGGGGCCGGAGTGCGGGCCTCTAATGGAAGGGCACAGCCAATCGCTCGTGTTCGTAGAGGAGTTGAGGACGCCATGACCAATGACACGGCGGCGGGGGACAACGTGGACGGCGGCGTGCCGTACCGCTCCCGGCGGCGCATGCTGGTGCGGGCCGGGGTGCCGCTGACGGTGGCCGCGGTGATCGCCGCCGGGATCGGCCTGGTGCCCGCACTGGCCGCCGACGCCCCGCCCGAACTTCCCTCGCTGACGCCGGAGCAGCTGGTGGCCAAGGTGCTCGGCTCCGACGCGCAGAGCCTCTCCGGCACGGTGTCCGTCTCCACCGACCTCGGCCTGCCCAGCCAGCTGCTGGGCGTCGCGGCCGGCGGGCTCGGCGCGGCGGCCGGGCGCGGCGGCGGCCAGGGCTCCTCTTCGGCCGACCCGCAGGCCAAGCTGCTCGGCCTGCTCGGCGGCGACCAGACGCTGCGGGTCGCGGTGGACGGCCCGGACCGCCAGCGGGTCGACCTGCTGGAGGACATGGCCGGCTACACCGTCGTCCACAACGGCGACCAGGCCTGGGCCTGGGACAGTTCGACCAACACCGCCGTGCGCCTGACCGGCCAGGCGCCCGCCCAGCACCCCGACACCGCCGGCAAGCACGCCGGGGCACCGCTGACCGGGGTGCCGACGACCCCGCAGGAGGCCGCCCGGCAGTTCCTGACCGCGAGCGCGGGCACCACGTCGGTCACCGTGGCCGGCACCGCCAACGTGGCCGGGCAGAAGGCGTACCAGCTGAGCGTCAAGCCCGCGCAGTCCGGTTCGACCGTCGCCGAGGTCCGGATCGCGGTCGCCGCCGACAACGGGGTGCCGCTCTCGGTGGTGGTCAAGGGCGTCGACGGTTCCACCGTGCTGGACGTCCACTTCACCGACGTGTCCTTCGCCAAGCCGGCCGCCAAGACCTTCGACTTCACCGTGCCCAAGGGCGCCAAGGTGACGGAGCACAAGGCGGACGAGGGCGCCAAGGGTGAGGTGCCGCAGGGCTTCGCGCCCAAGGGTTCCGCGCCCGGGGGCCAGGCCGGTCAGGACGCCTCGGGCCGGGACCACGGCGGCGTGAACGTGATCGGCGAGGGCTGGACGACCGTGGTCTCGGCGCAGCTGCCCGGCGGCGCCGTCGACGCGCCGCAGGACGGCGGCAAGGGCGGCAAGCACGGCGGCCGGGGCGCGGCCCTGAACCCGCAGGCGCTGGTGAAGTCGCTCGGCAAGCCGGTCGGCGGCGGCACGCTGATCAGCACCAAGGTGGTGAACGTCCTGGTCACCGACGACGGCCGGGTGTTCGCCGGCGCGGTGACCCTGCCGGTGCTCCAGCACGCCGCCGGGGTGAACTGACGGATGACGAAGGCTCCCGTAACGGGGGACGTTACGGAGTCGGCCGGGGGTCCGGGCGCCGAGCAGCGCCCGGGCCCCGTGCCTTCCACCTCCACCTCCCCCTCCACCTCCTCCCCCGGTTCCCCCGGCTCCTCCCGGCCCGACGACGTGATCAGGACCCGCGGTCTGACCAAGCGCTTCCGGGGCGGCCAGCTCGCCGTGGACGGCCTGGACCTGAGCGTGCCGCGCGGCTCCGTCTTCGGCTTCCTCGGCCCGAACGGCTCCGGCAAGACCACCACCATCCGGATGCTGATGGGCCTGATCGCCCCCACCTCCGGCGTCGCCACCGTCCTCGGCGAGCCGATGCCGCAGTCCGTCGCCTCCGTGCTGCCCCGGGTGGGCGCGCTGATCGAGGGCCCGGCGCTGTACGGCTTCCTCTCCGGGCGGGACAACCTGGTCCGGTTCGACGCCGCCGACCCGACCGCCGACCCGCGCACCCGGCGCCTGCGCGTCGAGACGGCGTTGGAACGGGTCGGGCTGAGCGCCGCGGCGGCCAAGAAGGCCCGCGCGTACTCGCTGGGCATGAAGCAGCGGCTCGGCCTGGCGTCGGCGCTGCTCCAGCCGCGCGAGCTGCTGGTGCTGGACGAGCCCACCAACGGGCTGGATCCGCAGGGCATGCGCGAGATCCGGGCGCTGGTGCGGGAGGTCGCGGCGGAGGGGACCACGGTGTTCCTCTCCTCGCACCTGCTGGACGAGATCGAGCAGGTCTGCACGCACGCGGCGGTGATGTCCCGGGGCCGGCTGGTGGTGCAGGGCACCGTCGCCGAACTGGCCGCCCGCGCGCAGGGCCGACTGGTGGTCCGCACGCCGGACGTGGCGCACGCCGTGGAGGTACTGGCGGCCCACCGGGTCGGCTCCCTGCTGCCCGGCGACGGGCGGGTGGACGGCGAGCTCGGCGCGCTCGGCTCGCTCGGCTCCCCGGTCGAGGAGGCGCTGCCGAAGCTGTGCGCGGCGCTGGTCGAGGCCGGGGTGCGGGTGCACGGGTTCGGGCTGGAGCGGGGCACGTTGGAGGACGCCTTCGTGGCGCTGACCGGGGAGGGCTTCGATGTCGCAGGCTGAGCTGTCGCAGGCCGGGGTGTCACAGGCCGGGATGTCGCAGGCCGGGGCGGTGCCGGTCGGGGCTCAGCCGGTCCGGACCGGGCGGAGGCCGCAGACGGCGGCCGGGTTCCTGGCGCTGTTCCGCAACGAACTGCACCTGACCTTCCGCCGGATGCGCACCAAGGTGCTGCTGGGGATCCTGGCGGTGCTGCCGATCCTGATCGGCGTGGTCGTCAAGCTCAACACGGGCAGCCCGCACGAGGGCGGCGGCGGGGTGAACTTCATCGCGCAGACCACCCAGAACGGCCTGTTCCTGGTCTTCACCGCCCTCGCGGTCGCGCTGCCGGTGTTCCTGCCGATGACGGTCGGCGTGGTCGCCGGGGACTCGGTCGCCGGCGAGGCGGCCACCGGGACGCTGCGCTACCTGCTGGTCGCGCCGGCCGGGCGCACCCGGCTGCTGGCCGCCAAGTTCACCGCCGGGCTGGTGTTCTGCCTGGCCGCCACCGTGGCGGTCGCGGCGGCGGCGCTGGCCACCGGCGCCGCACTGTTCCCGCTCGGCGAGGTGACGCTGATCTCCGGCGACACCATCGGCTTCGGCGACGCGCTGCTGCGGGCGGTGCTCGTGGCCGGGGTGGTGGCGGCCTCGCTGGCCGGGCTGGTGGCGATCGGGCTGTTCGTCTCCACGCTCACCGGCAGCGGCATCGCGGCGATGGCGGCGACCGTCGGGCTGGTGGTCACCGTGCAGATCCTGGACGCCTTCCCGCAGTTGGACGCCGTCAGGCCGTTCCTGTTCACCCATTACTGGCTCAGCTTCGCGGACCTGCTGCGCCAGCCGATGTACTGGGACGGCGTGTGGAAGGACCTCGGCCTCCAAGCCGCCTACGTCGCCGTGTTCGGCGCGGCGGCCTGGTCCCGCTTCACCAGCCGGGACATCAGCGTCTGACCGCCGCCTCGGCGGGAGCGGACCAGCGGGAGCGGACCAGCGGGAGCGGATCAGCGGGAGCGGATCAGCGCCTGACCGCCGAGGCGGCGGGGGCGGGCTGCGGCACGGCCGCGGCCCGCCCCGCGCGGTCGGCCCGCACCTGGCGCAGCGCGTCCCAGGTGAGCACCGCGAGCGCCAGCCAGACCAGGCCGAAGCCGGCCCAGCGGGCGGGCGGCATCGACTCGTGGAACACCGCCACGCCGATCAGGAACTGGAACACCGGCGCCAGGTACTGGAGCAGCCCGAGCACGGTCAGCGGCACCCGCACGGCCGCCGCGCCGAAGAACAGCAGCGGGATCGCCGTGATCACGCCGCTGAGCAGCAGCAGCCCGGAGTGCCCCCAGCCGTACGAGCCGGCCACCGTGTGGCCGAAGGTGCCGCGCCCGCTGACCTCCAGGTAGACCAGGTAGCCGAGCGCGAACGGGAACATGAAGGCGCTCTCCGCCGCCAGGCTCTCCAGGCCGCTCAGCCCGACCTTCTTCTTCAGCAGCCCGTACGTGGCGAAGGAGAGCGCCAGGGTGAGCGCGATCCACGGCAGCCGCCCGTACGCGACGCTGAGCACCGCGACGGCGGCCGCGCCGACACCGACCGCCGCCCACTGCGCCGTCCGCAGCCGCTCCTTGAGCACCAGGACGCCGAAGCCGATGGTGACCAGGGGGTTGATGAAGTAGCCGAGGCTGGTCTCGACGACGTGCCCGGCGTTGACGCCCCAGATGTAGACGCCCCAGTTGATCGAGATCACCGTGGCCGCGCCGGCCAGCATGGCGAGCCGGCGGGGCTGGCGCAGCAGCGGGCGTATCCAGCTCCAGTGCCGCTGGGCGATCAGCAGCAGCACCACGGCGACCAGGGACCAGACCATCCGGTTGGCCAGGATGTCGTCGGCGGCGCCGGGCTCCAGCAGTGGCCAGAACAGGGGGAAGAGGCCCCAGATGCCGTAGGCCGCGACGCCGTACCAGAGGCCTCGGCCGCTGTCCTGCTGGGTTGTCTCTGGCATGGCCGCCTGCCCTCCGCGCGCGTGTGTCGAGGTGACGGTAGCGGGCGGAGGGGCAGGCTGTCATCTCCGTTTCCGCATTTTGGTCATGACATCGCTGACCTCGGGAAACGCGGGCCCACGGCGGGTCCGGAGTGCGGGAGGACCTGAGGCCCGGAGCGCCTCAGGCCTGGAGCGCCTCAGGCCCGGAGCGCGGCGCGCACCGACTCGGCCAGCGGGACGGTCGGGCGGCCGATCAGCCGGGCCAGGTCGCCCGCGGTGCCGGCCAGCTCGCCACGGGCGATGCCCGCGTCCACGTCCACCAGCACCTCGGCGAAGCCCTCCGGCAGGCCCGCGCCGACCAACGCCGCGAGGTGCTCCGCCGGCGCCACGTCCTGGTGCGCGACCGGCTGCCCGGAGACCAGCGCCAGCTCTGCCGCCAGCTCCGCCAGGCTCCACGCGGCGTCGCCGCTCAGCTCGTACACCCGGCCCTCGTGGCCCTCGCCGAGGAGCACGGCGACCGCCGCGTCCGCGTAGTCCTTGCGCGGGGCGGTGGCCACCCGGCCGTCCCCGGCGCTGCCGAGCACCACGCCGCGCGCCACCGTGCCGGCCGCGTCGCCCAGGTAGTTCTCGGTGTACCAGCCGTTGCGCAGCAGGACGGACGGCAGGCCGGATGCGCGGATCAGCTCCTCCGTCGCCTTGTGCTCGTCGGCCAGCCGGAAGGTCGCCGCGCCCGGCGCGCTCGTGTAGGCGAACAGCGCGACGCCGGCCGCACGGGCCGCGTCGACCACCGCGCGGTGCTGCGGGATCCGGCGGCCGACCTCGCTGCCCGAGATCAGCAGCACCCGGTCACCGGCCGCGAAGGCGCCGGCCAGGGACGCCGGGTCGTCGTAGTCGACCACGCGGACGGCCACCCCGCGCGCGGCCAGGTCGGCCGCCTTCCCGGCGGAGCGGACGGCGACCGCCACCTCGCTCGCGGGGACCGCGGCCAGCAGGCCCTCGACGACGAGACGGCCGAGCTGGCCGGTGGCACCGGTGACGACGTACATGGGGATGCTCCTTGGGTGGGTTTCTGCCTCGACGGGGTTCCTGCCTCGAAACTCACCCTAGGGACTGCACTAACCTTTCGAAAGTACGCACTTCAAAGTACGGTACTGACATGAAGGTAATGGCAGGACAGTCATGAAGACCCTGGAGGAAGGCCGCCCGGCCGTCCCGGTGCGCGAGCTGCCGCCGGCGGACGTGTTCGACCGCATGTGCCCGTCCCGGGGCGTGCTGGAGCACGTCACCAGCCGCTGGGGCGTCCTCGTGCTCGGCGCGCTGCGCGAGCGCGGCTACCGCTTCAGCGAACTGCGCCGACGGGTCTCCGGCGTCAGCGAGAAGATGCTCGCGCAGACCCTGCAGACGCTGGAACGCGACGGCTTCGTGCACCGCGAGGCCCACCCGGTGATCCCGCCCCGGGTCGACTACAGCCTCACCCCGCTCGGCCGGGAGGCCGCCGAACTGGTCGCCGCCCTCGCGCACTGGTCCGAGCAGCGGGTCCCCGCCGTCGAGGCCGCCCGCGCGGAGTACGACGCCCGGCCTAGCGTTCGCTGATCAGGGCCGCCAGCCCGTCCAGCACGCGGGCCAGGCCGAAGGCGTACGCGTGGTCCGGGTCGTACGCGCCGCCGTGCGCCTCGCCGGCGGCGGCGCCCACCCGGGCCGCGACCGGGTAGCGCTCGGCGTCGAAGACCTTGGCGAGCAGCTCGGCGTTGGCGGCCCACCACTGCGCGTCGGTCATCGCGCTGTCCTGCCGGGCGGCGCGCTCGTCGGCGGCCATCCGGGCGCAGGTCTGGACGAAGCCCAGCAGGTGGGTGAGCGCCGCGTCCAGTTCGACGTCGGGCAGGCCGGTGCCCTCGAAGGCGCGCAGCTCGTACTCGTACTTGGCCATCAGGCCCGGGCCGAGCGGCGGGCGGCTGGTGGAGACCGCCGAGACCCACGGGTGGGCTCGGTGCAGCGCCCGGTTGTCGTCGGCGACGGCGGTGACCCTGGCCCGCCAGCCGTCGTCGGCGGGGGTGCTGCGCGGCGTCGTCGCGTAGACGGTGTCCAGCATCAGGTCGAGCAGTTCGGCCTTGCCGGGGACGTAGGTGTACAGCGCCATCGGGGACAGCCCCAGCTCCTGCGCCACCCGGCGCATGGTGACGGCGTCCACGCCCTCGGCGTCGGCCAGGGCGATGGCCACGGCTGCGATCTCGCCGGTCGACCGGGCCTGCCGCGGGCCGCGCCGGCCGGGCTTCTCCTCGGCGGTCAGCCCCCAGAGCAGGGCGAGGGTGCGCGCCGGATCTCCTGCGCTGCTGCGGTCCGTGGCCATGGGGGGATCTTTTCACGGCCCCGCCGACAGCTCGACGGAGCGACGGACGGTCGCTCGGCGGTTCGGCAGCCCGGTGCCGGCGTCATACGAGCGCCGGGTGGATCAGCCGCCCGTGGTGGATGAGCGAGGCGGACTGCTTGAGCCGGTTCACCCGGACGCTGATCTCGTAGCCGCGGATGCCCTCGACGTGGGCCAGGCGGCCGGTGAGGTAACGGTAGAAGTCGGGGGTGTCCCGGCAGGCGACCACGGCCATCAGGTTGTGGCGTCCGCTGATCGCGGCGACGAACGCGCACTCGTGGTGGCCGCCGACCTCCTCGCCGACCTGGTGCAGCCGCGGTAGGTCGACCTGCAGCCACAGGGTGGCGTTGAGCCGGTAGCCGAGGCGCTCGGCCAGGGTGTCGACGTCGTACGTGAGCGAGCCTGCTGCCTCCAGTGCCTCCAGGCGACGGGCGACCCGGGGCTTGGACCAGCCGGTGACCTTGGCCAGGTGGGTATGGGTGGCCCGGCCGTCCTCGGCGAGCGCGCGCAGCAGCGGCAGGTCCTGTTCACCCAGGGGCGTCGACGAGGCCACTGCCGGGGTGGGGTGGCCGGAGGTCAGCCGCCGCACCTGTTCGGGGGTGAGCGAGGCGTCGGGGTCGGTCCAGGGCGCGGTTCCGGGACCGCCGTAGATACGCACGACCAGGTCGACGTTCACGTCCAGGACCGCGCCCGCTCGCGGCAGCTGGCGCAGCAGCAGGTCGTCATGGTCGGTTCCGGCGGGGGACCGGATGATGCAGATGATCTCCGAGCCGCCGGAGGCGATGCCGACGTACGCCACCTCGGACCGGCGGGCCAGTGACTGGGCCAGCGGTGCCACCGCATCAGGTCGGCAGCGCAGCCGGGCGATCCACTCCGCCTGGCCGTCGGCGTTCAGGTTGCCCAGTCCGACAACGCGCAGCAGGCCGTCCCGCCGCAGGGCGGCGTAGCGGCGCGCCACAGTCTGTTCGGACACGCCGATGACCTCCCCGAGCCGCCGGAACGAGACCCGGGGCGCGCACTGCAAACCGTGGATGATTTTGCGGTCCAGATCATCAGCCATGGAGGAATGGTCCCATCGCCAGGCGCTCAGGCGGAGGTTCCGGGAGGCTTCTTGGGATCGACTGCGGGTTTCGGGTGCTTCGGGGAGAAGCTGATCGGCGGCTCCACGGGCGGCTGCCATCGGCCGTCGCCCCCGGGAGCGGGCGCACGCTCCCGGCGGCGCTCCGAGAATGCGGGGCCTCCCCCGCAGCAGCCGAAGGAACGACCCCGTGAACTCCACAACGACGCCGGACCTCAGGGCCGGACGGGCCGCCACGCTCGTCATGGCCTGCCTGGGTGTCTTCGTCGCCTACCTGCCCGTCACCACCGTGTCGGTGAGCCTGCCGGCGATCCAGCGCGCGCTGGGCACGTCGACCTCCGAACTGTCCTGGGTGTCGGACGCGTTCGTGCTGCCGATGGCCGCGCTGATCCTGACCACCGGCGTCTGGGGCGATGTCCACGGCCGCAAGAAGGTCTTCCAGACCGGCATGGTCTTCTGTGCGCTGGGCGCCGCGATCTCGCTGCTGTCCAGCTCGGTGCAGGCACTGTGGGTCGGGCAGGCGGTCTCCGGCATCGGCGCCGCCGCTCTGCTGCCCACCACACTCACACTGATCAGCCATGCCGTGCCCGACCACCGTGAGCGGGGCAAGTTCATCGGCTTCTGGGCGATGAGCCTGACGGCCCCGCTCGCCGTCGGCCCGCTGATCGGCGGCGCCCTGCTGGAGCACACCACCTGGCGCTGGATCTTCCTGCTGCCGATACCGCTCTCCGTGGCCCTGCTGGCCGTCGCCGCGTTCCGGCTGCCCGACTCGCGCGCCCCGCACGGCCGCCGGCTCGACTGGCCCGGCCAGATCACCGCCGCCACCGCCGTCACCGCACTGGTCTACGGCGTCATCGAGGGCGGCGCGGACGGCTTCGACGAACCCGCTGTGATCACCGCGCTGACGCTCGGCGCGGTCGCCGCCGGAGCCTTCGTCCTGGTGGAACTCCGCAGTACCAGCCCGATGCTGGACCTGGCGCTGTTCCGCAGCCCCGCGTTCACCGCCACCGCACTGGTGGCCGTGGTCAGCTTCCTCGGCCTGATCGGCTTCTTCTTCGTGCTCAGCCTGTACTTCGGCCTGGTCCAGCACCTGAGCACCATGCAGGCGGCACTGCGGATGGTGCTGGTGTCCGGCACCTCGCTGGTGGCCGGCCTCCCTGTCGGACGGCTGATGCACCGGATCCCGCCGAGGGTGCTGATCACCTCCGGGCTGGCGCTGGTCGCCGCCGCGATGTTCGCCATGACCGGCGTCGACGCCCACACCTCCTACGCGGCGCTGACCTGGCGACTGGTGCTGCTCGGACTCGGCATGGGCGCGGTGCTCACCCCGATGACCGCCTCCGCAGTCTCCGCCGTTCCCTTCCACCTGGCCGGGATGGCCGCGGCCGGCAACAACGCGATCCGCCAGGTCGGCGCCGCGCTCGGCCCCGCCGTCCTCGGGGCGCTGCTCACCACCCGTGCCCTGAACGCCCTGCCCGCACAGCTCGCGAACGCCGGCGTCCCGGCCCAGACCGGCGCGCGTGTCCTGGACTCCGCCCGCGAACACGGCCTGGGCGCCGTCGCCGGACTCGACCTCGGCCCCGCCACGGGACAGGCCCTGACCGCGCTGAGCAACTCCTTCCTGGACGGCATGCGGCTGTGCCTGCTGGTCTCCGCCGGCCTCGCCCTGCTGGCCGCGCTGGCCTGCGCCCTGCTGCTGAAGAGCCCGTCGAGCGCGGCACCGAGGGCGGCGGGTCCGGGACGGCCAGTGCCGGAAGCGGAGCAGGCCGCGGTCCCGGTTGCGGCGCAGCCAGCCTGAGGAACAGGAAGCAGGGGGACCGACAGCGGTGGTACTGCACCCCGCTGGAGGGAGTCGGTCCGCTGCGCTTCGGGATGAGTCCGCAGCAGGTGTCGGCCGCCCTGGACGGCGAGGTGCCGGCCGAGAGCTGGGGCCACCACCCCTTCCCGGTGGGCAGCCCTTGGGAGGACCAGGGCACTCCCGAGGAGTGGCACGTGAGCAAGGAGTACTACGCCCGGGCT
>NZ_JBWKER010000066.1:15820-38414 GCF_056435345.1 Kitasatospora sp. NPDC043950 | reverse complement strand
TTGCCCCCGCTCTCTCGCGGCGACTCCGGAACTGTACGGGGACAGGACCGCCACATGCAAATCGCCCCCGCCCGGGGTCCCGGGCAGGGGCGATCAGTGCGACGCGGACCAGGTCAGCGGACCTCGGTGATCTCCGGACCGCGGGCGAACGGGTCGAGGGCCGCGCTGCCGAAACGGTTGTCGCCCTCGCCGGCCGCCGCAGCCGTACCGCCGCCGTCGGCGACCATCTGGGCGTCCTCGGGGAGCTTCAGCACGATCGGGTCGCGGGGCGCCATCGGGCTCTCGCCCCGGACGACGACCGTCTGCTGGAAGACCTGTTCCAGGATCCCGGCCATTTCCGGCTGCACGGCGGCCTGGCCCGAGATCACACCCCGCAGGAACCAGCGCGGGCCGTCGCAACCGACGAAGCGCACCAGCTGTACGCCCTGGGTGCCGTCCGGCAGCTGCACCGGGACCTGCGCGCGGAGGTGCCAGCCGAGCGGGCCCTCCTCCTCCTCGATGAGGCCGCCCTGCGCGGTGATGCCGTTGGCGATCTCCTCCCGGACCTCCCCCCAGATGCCCTCCGACTTGGGAGCGGCGAAGGCCTGCAGCTGGATGGCGCTGTTGCCGAGGACGAGGGTCGCGGCGACGATCGCGTCACCGGCGACCTCCACCCGCAGCTCCATGCCCTCGACGCCGGGGACCAGCAGACCCCCGAGGTCCACTCGCCCCTCCTCGGGGTTCTCCAGCTCGGAGTGGTCCCACGGACCGTCCGGCCGCGGGGCCGGCGGCAGGCCGACCTTGTCGGACGGGTCCAGCTCGGTCACGTTCTCGCTCTCGGCGGAACCTTCGACGTCATCGGCCGTCTCGTCGGCGCTGATGGCGTCGTCGGCGAGCTGCTCGACAGCGTCCTCGCTCTTCTGGCGACGACGGAACACGGTCACTGTCCTTCCCGGTCCAAGACCGATGCGAATACCTGCTCGGCTTCCTGCGAGGCCGCGGGAATGCTAGACCGCGGCGTGGCCGCCGGTCGACCCGAACCCGCCCTCGGCACGTGCCGACCCAGGCAGCTCGGCCACCTCGTGGAAGCGGGCCTTCTCGACCTGCTGGATCACCAGCTGGGCGATCCGGTCCCCTCGGCGGAAGCTGACCCCCTCGCGCGGGTCCAGATTGACGACGATCACCTTGATCTCTCCACGGTACCCGGCATCGACCGTCCCCGGGGCGTTCACGAGAGCAACTCCGCAACGAGCTGCCAGCCCGGACCGGGGGTGGACGAAGGCCGCGTAGCCGTCCGGGAGGGCGATCGCGATGCCGGTGGGCAGGACGGCCCGCTCACCGGGGGCCAGCTCGGCGTCCACGGTGGTGCGCAGATCGGCTCCCGCGTCGCCGGGCTGCGCGTAGGCGGGCAGCGGCAACTCGGGGTCGGTGCGCCTGATCAGGACGTCCAGCGGCGGGCGGGGGGTGTTGCTCAAGGGTTCACCTCAAAGGCTCGTACGCGCTTCATCAGATCCGGGTCGTCGAGGACCTTCTCGATGTCCTCGGGACGACCGTGCGTGGTGAAGTGTTCCAGCTTCACCTGGATGAAGAGCGCCTGCGCACGCACCGCGACCGGTCCGTCGGGGCCGCCGATGCGCGCCTCGGCGGCGCTGTAGATCTTGCGGCCGTGGACGCCGGTGACCCAGGCGCGCAGGTGCAGCACCGAGTCGACCGGGACGGGGCAGAGGAAGTCGGTCTCCAGCCGGCCGGTGACGGCGGGGGCGTGCAGCAGCCAGTTGAGCGTGCCGAGGGTCTCGTCCATGGCGGTGGTCAGCACTCCGCCGTGGGCCAGGCCCGGACCGCCCTGGTGGACGTCCCGGACGGCGAACTCGGCGGTGACGTCGAGTCCCTCGCCGGCGACCGCGTCGATCCGCAGCCCGCCGGGGTGTTGCGGTCCGCAGCCGAAGCAGTGCTCGTAGTGGGAGCCGAGCCGGGTGCCGGGGGCGGGCGCCTCGGGGGCGCGCGGCGGCAGTACGGCGTCCGGCGGCGGGGTGGTCGGGGACGGCGGCAGCGCGGGCGCCGGCCGGTCGGCGGGGGCGGTGGGGGTGGTCGAACCGGTCACGGGGCCCCAGCCTACCCAGGGGTAGGCGCGCGGCCGGTGGGGGTGGCGTCCCGCTACCGGCGTCAGGGCGCCCACAATGGGGGCATGTACGACGAACGCCTCACGGTGCCGCGCTCCTGGTGGCTGCTCCCGGTCGCGACCGGGCTCACGCTCGCCCTGATCCTGCTGCGGGTCAGTGGTCTGGCCGCGCTGGTCGGGCTGGTGGTCGGCATCGCCGCCGGCGCGGTCGCGATCAGCAGCTACGGCTCGGTCCGGATCCGCGTGGTGCAGGGCTCGCTGGTGGCCGGGCCGGCCCGGATCCCGGTGGACGCCCTGGGCACCGCGCACCCGCTGAGCCCCGCCGAGGCGGTGGCCTGGCGCGGGCCGAAGGCCAACCCGCGCGCCTTCATGCTGCTGCGCAGCTACGTCCCGACGGCGCTGCGGATCGAGGTGACCGACCCGTCCGACCCGACGCCCTACCTCTACCTGTCGACCCGCTCGCCGATGAAGCTGGCGGAGGCGCTGGAGGAGGCCCGTCGCGGCGCCCGCACCTAGGGCCTGTCCGGCCGACCCTGCCGGGACAGCACCTGGCGGAGGGACCCGCGCACGCCCGGGGCAGCCCCGGAACGCGCACAGGCCCGAAAAAACGGAGAGGGACGGTTCCGCTGATGCGGGACCGTCCCTACGACTTTGTGCCGGCCGACGTGCTCATGGCCGACCCCGTCCTCCCGGTGCCGTCCGTCAGGACGGCGACCGGACCTGCCGTCCGGCCCCGCTGCCCGGGGCCGGAAGGGGCGCTGTGCCGGCCCCGCGGAAGCCGCGGGTGCCGGGCCCTGTCCGCCGCGGTGCTCAGGCGCCGCAGTCCCGGCAGATCGGGTTGCCGTTCTTCTCGCTGTACAGCTGACTGCGGTGGTGCACCAGGAAGCAGCTCATGCAGGTGAACTCGTCGGCCTGCTTCGGCAGCACCCGGACCGCGAGCTCCTCGTTCGAGAGGTCCGCGCCCGGGAGCTCCATGCCCTCGGCCGCATCGAACTCGTCGACGTCGACAGAGCCGCCGCCCTTGTCGTTCCGCCGAGCCTTGAGTTCCTCGATGCTGTCTTCGTTGAGCTCGTCGTCGGTCTTGCGTGGGGTGTCGTAGTCCGTTGCCATTGTTCGCTCTCCCCCTCCGGGTTTGTGCGGTGTGTGCGGTATCTCCAGCGCACGTAACGCATGGGGGGTCGGTCTTGTGCCCGACCCGAGGCGGAGATTTTGCCTTACTTCAAGCCCTGTTACTCAATCGACACTCAGCCAGGGGTCCGTTGGGGTGATCCACCAGGCTGCGGGAGGCCTCACGCTGGGCCATCGCCAGCCTCCTCCAGCATCCGCTCAGCGGCCACTCACAGTGAGCACGGGCCGCACTGATGCTCGTCCGTTCCCTTGCCCACCTGGGGTGCCGGCCAATCATCCGGCCGGGTGCGGACCCGAAATCCGGTCACGGACTGCGATCGGCACCCCAGTTCGGGTGATCACTCTCCGAGGTCGGGTGAAGTCACGGAGCGACACGATGTGAGCTTGGTCACGTTCAGAATCTTCCAGGGCAAACCACGGAAAATCCACCCACTTCGGCTGCTCCGTCGAACACCCTAGTCGGTGCTCCGGCGCGCGGCCCGACGGGCCAGGATCGCGGCCTGGCGCTCCTCGAACTTGCGCGCCTGGCCGTCCAGCTCGTCCAGGAAGACGCCGAGCTCGTTCTGCGCCAGCAGGCCCTCCGGGCCGAGGCCGCCGATCTCCATCACGCGCAGGTGGCGCAGCACCGGCTGCAGCACGTCGTCGTGGTGGATGCGCAGGTTGTAGACCCCGCCGAGGGCGATCTGCGCGGCGGCCCGCTCGAAGCCGGGGATGCCGTGGCCGGGCATCCGGAAGTCGGTGACCACGTCGGCCACGGCCCGCATGGCCTGGTCGGGGGCGATCTCCAGGGCGGCCTTCAGCAGGTTCCGGTAGAAGACCATGTGGAGGTTCTCGTCGTTGGCGATCTTCGCCAGCAGTTGGTCGCAGAGCGGGTCGCCGGCGTACTTGCCGGTGTTGCGGTGCGAGATGCGGGTGGCGAGCTCCTGGAAGGCCACGTACGCGACCGACTGCAGCATGCTGTGCGCGTTGTCGGACTCGAAGCCCTCGGACATGTGGCTCATCCGGGCCCGCTCCAGCTCCACCGGGTCGACGGCCCGGGTGGCGAGCAGGAAGTCGCGAATCGCTATCCCGTGCCGGCCCTCCTCGGCGGTCCAGCGGTGCACCCAGGTGCCCCAGGCGCCCTCGCGGCCGAACATGCTGGCGATCTCGTGGTGGTAGCTGGGGAGGTTGTCCTCGGTCAGCAGGTTCACCACCAGCGACACCCGGCCGAGCGGCGTCACCTGGGACTGCTCGACGGCCCAGGCGTCGCCACCCAGCACGCCGTCGAAGTCACGGCCCTGGCTCCACGGCACGAACTCGTGCGGCATCCACTCCTTGGCCACGGCGAGGTGGCGGTTGAGCTCCTTCTCCACGACCTCTTCGAGGGCCAGGATCAGCCGGGCGTCGGTCCAGCCGGTCGATCCGAGGGAGGCGCTGCTCTGCACAGGGGCGATGGTCACGGTCTTGCTCCTGGGGGACGGCACGCGCGGGACGGGCGCGTTGGGCGGGCACGTCTGCGACGCACTTACGGTTCCGTAGGTTACGACACCGTAAGTTGCCCGGGCGGGAAATGACAAGCCGCCCCCGCCAGGCCTTATGTCGTCTTGACGGGCCTGACGGGGGCGGCGGTGAACGGTCGCTTACGGAGCGCGGCGGCGGGGAGGGCGCGGCGGGCCCGGGAGGGGCCCGGCGGGCGGGGTCAGGGGTTGGGGATCCGGACCCGCATGGTGAGGCCGCCACCGGAGCGCGCAGTGGCCTCGATGGTGCCACCGTGGGCGCGCACCACCGAGCGGACGATGGACAGGCCGAGCCCGACCCCCTTGTCGCTGCGGGTGCGGTCGGCGCCCTTGACCCGGCGGAACGGCTCGAAGATGTGCTCCAGCTCGTAGCCGGGCACCACCGGGCCGGTGTTGGACACCACCAGCTCGCCGCCGCCGGGCACCTCGGCGGTGGCCAGCTCGACCCAGCCGCCGGGGGTGTTGTACCGGACGGCGTTCTGCAGCAGGTTGAGCGCCAGTCGCTCCAGCAGCACGCCGTTGCCCGCGACCACGGCCGGAGCGAGCTTGGAGCGCAGCTCGACCTCGCGCCGGTCCGCCTCGGCCCTGGTCTGCTCCAGGGCTCGGGTGGCCACCTCGGAGAGCTCCACCGGGCGGCGGTCGGTCAGCTCGTTCTCGCTGCGGGCGAGCAGCAGCAGGCCCTCCACCAGCTGTTCGCTGCGCTCGTTGGTGGCCAGCAGGGTCTTGCCGAGCTGCTGGAGGTCGGGCGAGGCGGCCGGGTCGGAGAGCTGGACCTCCAGCAGGGTGCGGTTGATCGCCAGCGGGGTGCGCAGTTCGTGCGAGGCGTTGGCGACGAAGCGGCGCTGGGAGTCGAAGGACCGGTCCAACCGGTCCAACATGTCGTCGAAGGTGTCGGCGAGTTCCTTGAGCTCGTCGTCCGGCCCGTCCAGCTCGATCCGCCGGTGCAGGTCGGAGGAGGCGACGTCGCGGGCGGTGCGGGTGATCCGGCCGAGCGGGCGCAGCACCCGGCCGGCCAGCGCGTAGCCGGCCGCGAAGGCGATCACGGCGAGGCAGACCAGCATCGTGAGCGACTTGCGCAGCAGGGTGTTGAGCGCCGAGTTGGAGCGCAGCAGGTAGTCGCCGGCCTGCTCCTGGTTGAACTGCGCGCTGTTCATCGGGACACCGTTGACCCGCAGGCTGCCGTCGAACTGGAACGTGCGCGGCGCCAGGTTGTTCACGGCGTCCTGGAAGAACACGTACATCAGCAGCAACAGGACCACGCCGGCCATCAGGAACATGCCGCCGTAGAGCAGGGTGAGCCGCATCCGGATGGTCGGCCGGAAGGGCAGCCAGGCGAGCATGCCGTCGCCGGGTGCGTAGCGTCCGGACTGGGGCGCGCGCGGGGGGTGCTGGGGCTTGGGCGGTACGGCGCGCGGGCCGCCGGCAGGCGCGCCGGAGGGCCCGCCGGCCGGGGGCGGGGTGGTCATGATGGTCCTCTCGGGGCGTCCGCCGGGGCGGGCGCGGGGTGGGGGGGAGCCCGACCGGGTCCGGCGAACGGATCCGGTCCGCTCGGATCCGGTCAGGTGGTCCGGCGCGTCCGGTCAGATCCGGTCAGATCCGGTAGCCGGAGCCCGGGACGGTGATGATCACCGGCGGGTCACCGAGCTTGCGGCGCAGCGTCATCACGGTGACGCGCACGACGTTGGTGAACGGGTCGGTGTGCTCGTCCCAGGCCTTCTCCAGCAGCTGCTCGGCGGAGACGACGGCGCCGCCGGCCCGCATCAGCACCTCCAGGACGGCGAACTCCTTGGGGGCGAGCTGGACGGTGCGGCCCTCGCGGATCACCTCGCGGCGGCCCGGGTCGAGCGAGATGCCGGCCCGCTCCAGCACCGGGGGCAGCGGAACGGTCGCGCGGCGGCCCAGCGCCCTTACCCGGGCGACGAGTTCGCTGAAGGCGAACGGCTTCGGAAGGTAGTCGTCCGCGCCGATCTCCAGGCCCTCGACCCGGTCGCTGATGTCGCCGGAGGCGGTCAGCATGATCACCCGGGTGGCCAGGCCCTGTTCGACCACCTTGCGGCAGACGTCGTCGCCGTGGACCAGCGGGAGGTCGCGGTCCAGGACCACGACGTCGTAGTCGTTGACCGCGATGCGCTGGAGCGCGGCCTCCCCGTCGTACACCACGTCGACGGCCATCGCCTCGCGGCGCAGGCCGGTGGCGACAGCCTCGGCGAGCAGCTGCTCGTCCTCGACGACGAGAACCCGCACGATCGTTGTCCCTTCTCCAGGCCGGCCCCGGAAGCGGACGCGCGGCTCCGACGGTGCCCCCATCCTGCCTGGTCCGCCGGTAAAGCAGCGATAAGCTGCCGCTCAGGCACGGAGCGTTGGCAGCGGGTGATGACCGTTCGTGTCGGGACCAGTCCGGTTGGACTGTGACACAGGCAACTTTCTCGGGCCGGAAGGTTTCCCCATCTCCCCGGCGGGGAGGACAGCTTCACACCCGCGATCTGGCTGTTGGCCGATCGCACCCACCCGCCGTGCGTTCATCCGCGCCGGCCCTGGGGCTGGGACGTCACCGGGAGCGGCCGAAGGCCGTCTCCGCGCTCGACCGGAGATTCACGATCTGCCGGACGGGGCGCTGCCGCTGGCCACACCTCCTCGGGGCGGAGAACGTACGACCGTGCACGTCCGACACAGTAAGGGGGCCCGTATGGACGCCTTCAAGGCCGGAATCCTGCAGCGCATAGCCAACGCCGAGCAGGATCTGCACCGCGCGATCGAGGCCGGGGACGAGTTCCTCGCCGAGGTGGAGCAGTCCGAGCTGGACGACCTCCGCCGGCTCGCCGCCGAGCACGGCGTGGACACCGTGCTGGAGCGCCACCGCACCGCCGCCTGATCCACCCGACCTTCCGACCCGACGCCGGACCTCCGGCACCAGCGGCCCTGCGGGGGTCGTGCGAAAATCCCAGGCCCTGGCATCCCCCGTGTGCCAGGGCTCTTCGCTGTCCAGGACCGTCCAAGGGCCCAGGGCGTGTCCTCAGTCCGCCCAGGCGCGCAGTGCGGCCAGTCGCTCCTGCAACGGCTGGTACACGCCCGGCGCGGCGGCCACGGTCAGCTCGCCGTCCGGGCCGTGCCCGGGACGGCCGCCGACCAGGGCCCCGGCCTCGGCGGCGATCAGGCAGCCGGCCGCGCGGTCCCAGGGGGCGAGGCCGCGCTCGTAGTAGCCGTCCAGCCGCCCGGCGGCGACGTCGCACAGGTCCACCGCGGCGGCCCCGCCCCGGCGGATGTCCCGCACCTCGGGCATCAGGGACAGCAGCACCTCGGCCTGGCGGGTCCGCACCGACTGGACGTAGTTGAAGCCGGTGCCGATCAGCGCCTGGCCCCACGGCGGGGCCGGGCGGGTGGAGAGCGGCCGGCCGTCGAGCCGGGCGCCGCGCCCGAGGACGGCGTGGAACAGCTCGCCGCGGGCCGGCGCGAACACCACGCCGACGACCGCCCGGCCGTCCAGCTCGGCGGCCACGCTGACCGCCCAGGAGGGCAGCCCGTACAGGTAGTTGACCGTGCCGTCGAGCGGGTCGACGACCCAGCGCACCCCGCTGGTGCCGGGCCGCTCGGCGCCCTCCTCGCCGAGGTAGCCGTCCTCGGGGCGGCGCTCGGTGATCAGTTCCAGGACGAGTTTCTCGGAGGCGAGGTCCATCTCGGTCACCACGTCGACCGGGCTGCTCTTGGTGCCGGCCACGCCGAGGTCGGCGGGCCGGCCGTCACGCAGCAGGGCGCCGGCCTGCCGGGCCGCGTCCAGGGCGACCTCCAGCAGGTCGTCGAGGAGCCGGTCGTCGGGCAGGGCGGGAGTGGGCACGGGTCTCTCCTCCGGGAAAGCGGGACGGGCGGTCAGCGCTCGGCGGCGGCCGGGCGGGGGGCTCGCGGGTTGGGGCAGCAGGCCACCGCGCACACGTCGTGGCTGGGGCCGAGCGCGCCGAGGGCGCAGCGGTTCACCGGCTCGCCGCGCTCGGCGGCGGCCCGCTCCAGGACCAGTTCGCGCACCGCGGCGGTGAACCGCGGGTCGGCGCCGACGGTGGCGGCGCGGGCCACCGGCAGGCCGAGTTCGGCGGCCTTGGCGACGGCCTCGGTGTCGAGGTCGTACTTGACCTCCATGTGGTCGGAGACGAAGCCGATCGGGACCATCACCACGGCGGGCGCGCCGTCGGCGTGCTGGGCCTCCAGGTGGTCGCAGATGTCCGGTTCCAGCCACGGCGTGTGCGGGGCGCCGCTGCGGCTCTGGAACACCAGCTCCCAGGGCCGGTCCGCGACGCCGGTGCGTTCGGCGACGGCCCCGGCGATCAGCCGGGCGACGTCCAGGTGCTGGGCGACGTACGCGCCGCCGGGGCGGCCGCGGGCCGGGTCGTCCGGGGCGCCGGAGGTCTCGGCCATGGTGTCCGGGATGGAGTGGGTGGTGAACGCCAGCCGGGCGCCGGCCCGGACGTCCTCGGGCAGCCGCGCCAGGGCTGCCAGGGTGGCGTCGATCATCGGCTGGACGAAGCCGGGGTGGTTGTAGAAGTGCCGCAGCTTGTCGACCCGCAGCTCGGGCAGGCCCTCGGCGGCGAGGGCGGCCAGCGCGTCGGCCAGGTTCTCCCGGTACTGGCGGCAGCCCGAGAAGCCGGCGTAGGCGCTGGTGGCGAGGACGGCGACGCGGCGGTGGCCGTCCGCGGCCAGTTCGCGCAGGGTGTCCACCAGGTAGGGCGCCCAGTTCCGGTTGCCCCAGTAGACCGGCAGGTCCAGGCCGTGCTCGGCGAAGTCCTTGCGCAGCGCGGCGAGCAGTTCGCGGTTCTGCTCGTTGATCGGGCTGACCCCGCCGAACAGGAAGTAGTGCTTGCCGACCTCCTTCAGCCGCTCCTTGGGGATGCCGCGGCCCCGGGTCACGTTCTCCAGGAACGGGACGACGTCCTCGGGGGCCTCGGGCCCGCCGAAGGAGAGCAGCAGCAGGGCGTCGTACGGCTGCGGCGCTGCCGGGGCGGCATCGGACGGTGAGGGTTTGCGCGCGTCGGACATGGCACCGATCCTGCCATTGAGGGGCCGGAGACCCCCGTCGGGGCTGCGAGGGTGTCCGGAAAATACTGTTTGCCAAGGTACGTAAGCTGTGTTGACCAGCCTCGTTCCTTACCCCCGCGGAGCTCCCGTGCTGTCCAGCTACCGCCAGATATTCGCCTCCCCCGGCAGTCTGGCCTTCTCCACCACCGGCTTCGTCTCCCGGCTGCCGATCTCCATGACCGGCATCGGCATCGTGACCATGCTCTCCCAGCTCAGAGGCTCCTACGGGGTGGCGGGCCTGGTGTCGGCGACCCTGGCGATCTCCGCCGCGCTGCTCGGCCCGCAGGTCTCCCGGCTGGTGGACCGGCACGGGCAGCGCCGAATAATCGTCCCGGCCATGGCGCTCACCATCGTCGCCGTGGTCGGCCTGCTGCTGTGCGCCCGGTTCAAGGCGCCGGACTGGACGCTCTTCGTCTTCGCGGCCGGGATGGGCGTCATGCCGAGCACCGGCGCGATGGTCCGCGCCCGCTGGGCCCACCTGTACCGCGACGACGCCCCCAAGCTGCACACCGCGTACTCCTTCGAGGCCGTCGTCGACGAGGTCTGCTTCATCGTCGGCCCGATCCTCTCGATCGGCCTGGCCACCTCCGTCTTCCCCGAGGCCGGCGTCCTGCTCGCCGGGGTCTTCCTCGCCGTCGGCGTCCTGCTGTTCGCCGGGCAGCGCGCCACCGAACCGCCGGTCCACCCGGGCGCCCGGCACGTCGGCGGCTCGGTGATCCTCAACCGCGGCCTCCAGGTGCTGATCCTCACTTTCGTCGCCACCGGCGCGATCTTCGGCTCCGTCGAGGTCGTCACCGTCGCCTACTCCGAGACCCAGGGGCACAAGTCCATCGCCAGCGTGATCCTCGCGCTGTGGGCGCTCGGCTCCTGCCTGGCCGGCGTGGTCTTCGGCACCCTCAAGCTCACCGGCTCGATGGCCGGCCGCTTCTTCGCCGGTGTCCTGTTCATGGCGCTCAGCATGGCGCCACTGCTGCTGGTCGCCGAGTCGGTGCACGGAGTCGGCGGCCTGATCGCGGTCGGCGGCGCGCTGCTGATCGCGGGCATCGCCATCTCCCCCACCCTGATCACCGCGATGGCCCTGGTCGAACGGCTCGTCCCGGCCGCCCAGCTGACCGAGGGCATGACCTGGACGACCACCGGGCTCGCCCTCGGCGTCGCCGTCGGCTCCTCCGCCGGCGGCTGGGTGGTGGACGCCGCCGGCTCCGCCGCGGGCTACTGGGTGCCGCTGACCGCCGGGGTCTTCGGCGTGGTCACCGCGCTCGCCGGGCTCGGCCGCCTGCGCGCCGGGCTCGCCTCCGAGCAGACCGCCGACGAGCCCGCCGAAGCGGCCGAACAGACCGTAGACCTCGAACGGTGAACTGACTAATCTCTCCCTACCCACGGGCCTACCCGCGGGTAGGGCGGCCCCCACCGCCCCGGACCGCGCCGACCCCGGTCGGCCACGGAGCAGGAGGCGGCGCCATGCCCCAGGCCAGTACCGCGACCCCCACCCGGTGGACCAACTGGGCCGGGAACCAGAGCGCCCGGCCCACCCGGGCCGCCACCCCCGGCACCGCGGAGGAACTGGCCAAGGAGATCCTGCGCGCCGCCGAACAGGGCCGCACCGTCAAGGCCGTCGGCTCCGGCCACTCCTTCACCTCGATCGCCTCCGCCGGCGACGGCGTCCTGCTCCACCCGCACGCGCTCACCGCCGTCCGCGAGATCGACCGCGAGGCCGGCACCATCACCGTCGAGTCCGGCCTCCCGCTCGCCCGGCTCAACCGGATCCTCGCCGCCGAGGGCCTCTCCCTCACCAACATGGGCGACATCGAGGTGCAGACCGTGGCCGGCGCCACCAGCACCGGCACCCACGGCACCGGCCGCGACTCCGGCTCGCTCGCCGCCCAGATCCGCGCCCTGGAGATCGTCCTCGCCGACGGCAGCGTCCGGCGCTGCTCCCCCACCGAGCACCCCCGGCTCTTCCAGGGCGCCCGGCTCGGCCTCGGCGCCCTCGGCGTGATCACCGCGCTGACCTTCGCCGTCGAACCGGCCTTCCTGCTCACCGCGCACGAACAGCCGATGGCCTTCGACGAGGTGCTGGAACGGCTGGACGACCTCACCGCGGTCAACGAGCACTTCGAGTTCTACTGGTTCCCGCACACCGACCGCTGCGCCACCAAGCGCAACAACCGCAGCCAGGGCCCGGCCGCCCCGCTGCCCCGGTTCAAGGAGTGGCTGGAGGACGACTTCCTCTCCAACACCGTCTGGGAGGGCGCCTGCCGGGTCGGCCGGCGCTTCCCCGCCAGCATCCCCGCCATCGCCTCGCTGGCCAGCCGCGCCTGGTCCGACCGCAGCTACACCGACACGGCGCACCGGGTGTTCACCAGCCCGCGCAAGGTGCGCTTCGTGGAGATGGAGTACGCGGTGCCGCGCGCGGCCGTCGCCGGAGTGCTGCGCGAGCTGAAGGCCCTGGTCGAGCGCTCCGACTGGAAGGTCGGCTTCCCGGTGGAGGTGCGCTTCGCCCCCGCCGACGACCTCTGGTTCTCCACCGCCTCCGGCCGGGACAGCGCCTACATCGCCGTCCACCTCTACCGGGGCACCGCCGACCAGGGCTACTTCACCGGCGTCGAGCAGCTGATGTGCGCCCACCAGGGCCGCCCGCACTGGGGCAAGCTGCACACCCGGGACGCCGAGTACCTGTCCGGCGCCTACCCGCACTTCGGCGACTTCACCGCCCTGCGCGACGAGGTCGACCCGCAGCGCGTGTTCGGCAACGACTACCTGCGCCGGGTCCTCGGCGCCTGATCACGGGGTGGCGCCCTGGGTCGGCGCCGCGGGCTGCGGCGGGGCCACGGAGGCGGGGGCGTTGCTCGGCACCGGCGGCTGCGGGCTCGCCCCGCCGGAGGTGCCGGAGGGCTTCCCGCCGTCCGCGGTCGGTGACGAACCGGCCGACGGCGTCGCGCTCGGGCCCGCCGAGGGCGAGGCCGTACCTCCGCCGTGCTCACCGGCCCCACCGCTCGGGCCCGCGCTCGGGCCGGTGCTCGGCTCCCGGCTCGGCCGCGTCGTCGGCGGGGCCGAGGCACCGCCGGACGGCGAGGGCTCCGAGCCGCGCCCGCCGCCGGTGGAGGGCCGCTCCGTCGGCGGCGTCTCCCGCGGGGTGGAGGACTTCGGGCTCACCACGCCGCCGAAGGAGGTGCCGTTGCCCGACTCGCCCTTCACCGTCGCCGACACCGGCTGCCCGGTGGCCAGTTCGAACGCCAGGATCGGCGTCATCGCCACCACGAACACCAGCCCCGACACCGCCGCGTAGGTCTTCCAGGTCCACCGCCGACGCGCCCGGACCACCTGCGGCTCGTTCCACTCCGAGGAGATCGCCGACGGCGCCGGCTCCACCGGACGCTCCGGCACCTGGCGCAGCCCGTTCGCGGCGTGGCCGGGCCCCCGCTCCACCACCGCCTCGCGCAGCTGCTCGCCGGTGCGCCGGAAGACGTGCTGGAACACCGCACCGCCGGTGGTGGCCCCGACACTGACCACCGCCGCACCCAGGATCGTTCCGTACACGCCGAGTTCGGAGGCGAGCAGCGCCCCCACCACCGTGGCCAGCGCACTCGCAGCGACCTGAGCCACGCTCAGATCGATCCGCTTGCGCTCCTTCTTGCCGCCCTCCTCGGCGGGGCTCCGCTCCGGCATCAACATCCCTCGGTCCGTACGACTGTTCCTCGAACAAGTCACTCCATCTTGCCCAAAGAAGGACACAAGGGACGAAAATGCGGTTCTCCGGCCCCGATATATGTGAAGATGATCACCGTTCACCCGCCGGTGGTCCGCCGTTGGGGGCATGCGCTCTTGAGATTCCCGTGAATCGCGGGAGACTTGAGCGGCGAGCCGCCCCTTCGGATGCCACGAATGGAGTACTGTTCGTAAAGCCTGAGCCTTGGGTCGACTTGTCGACTGCGCCCACACCGGCAGCTTGACGAAGAGCCACGGAACAGGCACGCACGGCGACGCCCGTCCCGGACCGTCGCGAACACTCCGCGTGCGAGGACGGCCGGGGCACCCAGGCGCGACGTCGACGGATGGCGTGGCAAAAAGGCAACCGTGCCACAGCGGCGTGACCGGGCGTACGCCCGACACGCCGGGGAACTCAGCAAGGTTGTGGCCAGTCGCGAGCGGGCAGGCCACACTCAGTACGGGAGCAGCGACGCAGGTGACGTCGGCAGGCACCACCCGGGAGGTAACCGTGCCCGAACTGCGGGTTGTGGCCGTCAGCAACGACGGCACACGGCTGGTGCTCAAGGCTGCCGACAGCACGGAGTACACCCTTCCCATCGACGAGCGGCTGCGCGCCGCCATCCGTGGGGATCGTCCGCGCCTCGGCCAGATCGAGATCGAAGTCGAGAGCCATCTGCGGCCCCGGGACATCCAGGCCCGGATACGAGCCGGTGCCTCCGCCGAGGAGGTCGCCCAGGCCGCCGGCATCTCCGTCGACCGGGTCCGCCGCTTCGAGGGTCCGGTCCTCGCCGAGCGCGCCTTCATGGCCGAACGCGCCCGAAAGACCGCCATCCGCCGCAACGGCGAATCCACCGGGCCCCAGCTCGGCGAGGCCGTCGCCGAGCGGCTCGCGCTGCGCGGCGCCGAGAAGGACACCGAACGCTGGGACTCCTGGCGGCGCGACGACGGCACCTGGGAGGTCATCCTCGCCTACCGTGCCGACGGCGAGGGCCGCAGCGCCTCCTGGACGTACGACCCGCCCCGGCGCCTGGTCCAGCCCAACGACGACGAGGCCCGCGCGCTGATCGGCGAGAACGTCGAGCGCGAGGAGGAGTCGGTCTTCCCGTTCATCCCGCGGATCGCCCGGCTCCCCCAGGACCGGCCGCCCCGCCCGATGATCGACCGGCCCTCCGCCGACCGCATCATGTCCGCCCGCGAGGCCACCGCCGAGTCCAGGGACTCCCTGACCAGCCTGCTCGACGTGGTCCCCGCCTTCCGCGGCGACCTCGCCGTCGGCCCCGCCCCGATCGAACCGGTGCCCGCAGAGGTCGCCGAGGAGAGCGAGGAGGCGGCCGCGGCCGCCGCACCGGCGGTCGGCGCGGGCTCGGCCTACGCCGACATCCTGATGCCGCGGGCCGTCGCCCCGCACCGCGAACGACTGGTCGGCACCACCGACCGCCAGGCCGAGGCGGACGGCGTCCGGCCCGGCCGCCGGGCCACCGTGCCCAGCTGGGACGAGATCGTCTTCGGCAGCCGGCGCAAGAAGCAGGAGTAGCAGAAACAGAGTGATACGGGGCGCCGGCTGAGCCGGCGCCCCGTATCACTCTGTGCGCGTCAGGAAATCCCGCCTCAGACCGCCCCCGGCTCAGCCCGGCTGGTCGGTCACCGCCACCGGGCGGGCCTCGGCGCTCGACCACTCGCTCCACGACCCCGGGTACAGCGTCGCCGGCAGGCCCGCCACCTCCAGCGCCAGGATCTGGTGCGCCGCCGTCACCCCCGAGCCGCAGTACACCGCCGTCTCCCGCTCACCCGCGCCCAGCGCGCGGAACCGCGCCGCCAGCTCCGCGGCCGACCTGAACCGCCCGTCGGCCGCCACGTTCTCGGCCGTCGGCGCCGACACCGCACCCGGGATGTGCCCGGCGCGCGGGTCCACCGGCTCGCTCTCGCCCCGGTAGCGGTCCCCCGCCCGGGCGTCCAGCAGCAGCGCACCGCGCGCCCAGGCCGCCGCACCGTCCGCGTCCACCACGGGCAACTGCCCCGGGACCGGCTTGAAATGACCCTCCGCCGGCGCCGGGACCTCCGCCGTCACCGGCAGTCCGGCCGCCGACCAGGCCGCGTACCCGCCGTCCAGCACCCGGACGTCCCGGTGCCCGGCCCAGCGCAGCAGCCACCAGGCGCGGGCCGCCGCCAGCGAGGCCGCGCCGTCGTACACCACCACCGGGCGGTCGGAGTCCACCCCCAGGCGGCGCATCGCCGCGCCGAACTCCTCCGGGTCCGGCAGCGGGTGGCGGCCGCCCCGGCCTGGGGCGCCCGGCGGGGCCGCGAGGTCCCGGTCCAGGTCGACGAAGCGGGCGCCGGGCAGGTGCCCGGCCCGGTACTCCTCGGCGGCGGTCGGGCCGGACTGCGCGGCACCGACCAGCCGGTAGCGCACGTCCAACAGCACCGGCGGGAGCGCGGAGGCGAGCGCCTGCGCCAGCCCGGCCGCGGAGATCAGCGGGGAACCGTCGTTGTAGGTGGTCATGGCGGCCATTGTCGCGCAGCGCCGCCACCCCGCCGCTCTTTGTGCGGTCTTTGCCGGAATTTCCGCGCGGCCCGAGGGTTCGACGCGCGCCAGAGTGGAAGCATCACCCTCGCGCGCGAGGATTTCCGTGCGCCAACCACCCGTTGCGCCAACCACCCATGAGGGGGCCCGCATTGCCCGCGGTGGAACTCCGACTGGCCCAGGGCACCCCCTGCTGGGTCAGTCTGCTGACCGACGACCTGGCCGGCGCCCGCGTGTTCTACGCCGACCTGCTCGGCTGGACCTACACCCCGGGCCCCGGCCAGCTCGGCGCCTACGTCCGCGCCGAACTCGACGGGGCACCGGTCGCCGGCCTCGGCGTCTCCACCGCCACCGGCTTCCCGGTGCAGTGGACCAGCTACTTCGCCGTCGACGACGCCGACCACACCGCCCAACTGGTGCGCGCCTGCGGCGGAACCGTGGCCGTCGGGCCGCTCCAGGCCGAACGCGCCGGGCGGATGGCCATCGCCGCCGACGTCTCCGGCGCCGTCTTCGGCCTCTGGCAGGGCGAGGAGCACACCGGCCGGGAGGCCGGGCCCGAACCCGGCGGACCGGCCTGGACCGAACTGCTCACCCCCGACACCGACGGCGCCGTCGCCTTCTACACCGCGGTACTCGACCGCCCCGTCCGGCACGCCGACGACGAGTCCACGCTACTCGTGCACGGGCGACCGGTCGCCGGCATCCGGCACCGCGCCGAACTGCGCGGCCATCCGCCCCGCTGGCGGGTCCACTTCGCCGTCCGCGACGCCGACGCCACCGCCCGGCACGCCGTCGGACTCGGCGGCCGCGTCCTGGTCGAACCGCACGACACCGCCCGCGGCCGCGCCGCCCGGCTGTCCGACCCGCAGGGCGGGCACTTCTCGGTGCTGGAACTCCGTTAGCGCGCCCGGGAGCAGGACTCAGACCTGCTGCTCGAAGGGCAGCACGTCCGGCGAGAGCACCGAGGCCCGGGCCGTCGCGGCGGTCAGCCGGCGGCGGTGGTGCCGGCGGCAGAGCACCTCGTACCCGACCTCGTCCTCGTTCACCGAGATGTCGCCGACCACCACCTGGGCGCCCTCGACCACCATCACCCCGCCCACCGTCCGGGCGTTGTGCGTCGCCCGCGCACCGCACCAGCACAGCGCCTCGACCTGGAGCACCTCCACCCGGTCCGCCAGCTCGATCAGCCGCTGGGAGCCGGGGAACAGCCGGGTGCGGAAATCCGTGGTGATCCCGAACGTGTAGGCGTCGATGTCGAGTTCGTCCACCACCCGGGCCAACTGGTCGACCTGCTCGGCGGCGAAGAACTGCGCCTCGTCGCAGATCAGGTAGTCCACCCGGCCGCCCGCCGAGAGCCGGTGCACCACGTACGCGTGGAAGTCGAAGTCGTCCGTCACCTCGACCGCGTCCGCCCGCAGGCCCAGCCGGCTGGAGATGGTCGCCGCACCAGCGCGGTCGTGGCGGGTCAGGATGAGGCCCTGCCGGCCGCGGGCGGAGTGGTTGTGGTCCATCTGCAGCGCCAGCGTCGACTTGCCGCAGTCCATCGTGCCCGAGAAGAACACCAGTTCAGCCATGGGTGGAGCAAAGGCCTTTCACATCAGGGGAGTTCGGGCACAGAAGAGTCAAGGACCCGGCTCAGCCGCGAACTTCGAGCAGCGGCACGAACTGCTCGACCGGGGTCATCGAACCGTGCAGGCCGATCATCGCGGACTCGCCCGGCTCGTTGCGGGAGGCGGTGATCGCGATGTCGTCCCGCGCCGCGGCCACCACGTCGCCGATCCGCCCGTACACCCGCTCGTCCACGGCCGGACCGAACCAGCCCGCCGCGATCGCCTGGTCCCGGGTGGCCACCCACATCCGGTCGCCCAGGACCTCGCTCCAGACCGCGAACACGTCGGCCGCCGCACCGGGCACCGCGTACACGTGCCGGGCCCGGCCCTCGCCGCCCAGCAGGGCCACGCCGGCACCCAGCTCCCAGTCCTCGTCGAAGTCGATCCGGTCCTCCGGCGCGATGTCGATCATGCCGTGGTCAGCGGTCACGTACATCGCCGAACGCGGCGGCAGCCGCTCGGCCAGCCGGCGGGCCAGCCGGTCCACCGCGTCCAGGGTCATCCGCCACTCGTCCGAGTCCACCCCGAAGCGGTGGCCCGCACCGTCCAGCTCGCTGACGTACGTGTAGACCAGCGCCCGGTCGTGCTCGGCCAGCCAGGAGGCCGCCAGGTCCATCCGCTCCTCGCCCGTCGTCCGGCCCAGGAAGGTGCCGCCGGACAGCGCCACCCTGGTCAGCGGCGTCTGCGAGAACAGCGGGGAGGACACCTGCGCGGTCGCCACCCCGGCGGCGTCCGTCCGCTCGAAGACCGTCGGGTACGGCTGCCAGACGTGCGGGTCGGTGTGCGGCTGCCAGCGCAGCTGGTTCATCAGATAACCGGCGCCCGGCACCGCGACCGTGTACCCGGCCAGGCCGTGCAGCCCCGGCGGCGTGCCGGTGCCGACCGAGGCCAGCGAAGTCGCCGTGGTCGACGGAAAACCGGCGGTCAGCGGGCGGCCCGAACCACCCATCGAACTCCCGGCCAGCGAGGACAGGAACGGCGCGTACTCCGGGTGCCGCAGCAGCAGCTCCCAGCCCAGGCCGTCCACCAGGAACACCACCACCCGGTCCGCCGGGGCGATCGGCAGGGTCGCGGTGAAGCCCGGGACGCCCAGGCCCGCCGCCACCGAGGGCAACAGGTCGCAGAGCGAACCACTGCCGTACGGGGGCGCGGGAGCCGCGGCCGGGTCGAGGATCTCGAAGGCGTCGAAGCCGCCGGAGGGTGCGAAGGACATGAAACCGGATTCGTAGCAGTCGAAGGCGGCGGCGCTCAGACCCGCGGGCCGTTGCTGATCGTCGCGTCGGAGAGAGCGCGGGCGAACACCAGCGCCTGGGCCACCGTCTCCGGGCCGTCACCGGCCTCGCTCACCCGCAGTGAGAGATCGTCAGCCGTCGCCGAACCGGTGTAGCCGTGGTCAGCCTCGCAGTTCGGATCCGAACAGCCCGCGGGCTCCAGGTCCAGCCGCTGCACCGCACCCCAGCCGATCGTCAGCACCACCTCGCGCGGCAGCGTCCCCGGCGTGTACGTCTCCGGGTTCGCGACCATCCGGCTCAGCACGACCGAACCGATCCGGTCCAGCCGGACACTCTCCGTCGACGTCGTCGCGAACGGCACCGCCGGGCTGCCCGCGTCCCCCGACTGCTCATCGGTGTGGCTCACCACGAACCGCGTCGGGGTCAGCACCAGCACCGTCACGTGCCGACGCACCTCGTTGGCGTCGAAGGTCGTCTCCTGGTGCACCAGGTAGGAGCTGATCGGCTCCGGGCCCACCGCGGCCTCGACCGCCTCGGACACCAGGGCCGGGTAGTAACCGCTGCGCTCGATCGCCGAGCGCAGGTCCTGAGTGCTGGTGGTACCGGTCTTCGCCATAACTCCATCCTGGCATGGTCCGCCGACGAAGCGGGCGGCACGGCGCCGAGCTTCGGACAACAGCGCCCACAGGCAGGCGCAACCAAGGAAGGTTACAGGGTGCTCATCGCGCGCGGGCCCAGATCGCTGCGGACGGGCAGCGGCGCGATCCGCACCCGCGCCCCCAGGATCGCCAGCCCGTACGGGGCCACGACCACCGGTTCGAGATCCACCGAGGCGATCTCCGGCACGTCGTCCACCAACTGCGACACCCGCAGCAGCAACTCCTCCAGCGCGTCGGTGTCCACCGCCTCCGCGCCCCGCCAACCGAACAGCAGGGGCGCCGCGCGCACCTCCCGGACCAGCCCGGCCACCTCCTGGTCGGTCGCCGGGACCAACCGGTGCGCCACATCGCCCAGCAGCTCGGCGGGCGCCCCGGCCAGGCCGAACGACAGGATCGCGCCGACCGCCGGATCCACCGTGGCACCGATCACGGTGTCCACCCCGCGCGGCGCCATCCGCTGCACCACCAGCTCCGCCTGCGCCGCACCGCCCAGCAGCGCGTCCAGCTCGCGGTGCGCCCGGCGCAGCCCGGGCTCGCCGGTCAGATCCAGCCGCACGCTGCCCAGGTCCGGGCGGTGGCGCAGATGCGGGGCGGTGGCCTTCAACGCCACCGGGTAGCCGAGCGTCGCCGCGGCCCGCACGGCCGCCTCCTCGTCCGGGGCCGGCAGCGCCGGGAAGACGTCGATGCCGTAGCGGGCCAGCAGCTCGCGGGCCCCGGCGTCCGGCAGGGTGATCCGGGCGCCGCCCGGCTGCGTCCGCGCGGCAATCGCCGTCCGGGTGCTCAACGCCGCCTCGACCAGCGCGCGGGCGCCCGGCTCGTCGATCCGGTCCAACTCGGGCACCCGGGCCGTCTCCTCCGCCTCGGCCGTCCGGCGCCGCCACTGCGCGTAGTGCACCGCGTGCGCCAGCGCCCGCACCGCCCGCTCCGGCGCCGCGAACGCCGGCACGCCCCCCGGGCGCAGCCGGACCGGCAGATCGGTCAACGCCAGATGGGCGAGCACCAGCGGCTTGCCCAACTCCCTTGCCCTTCGGCTGGCTTCGAGCAGTGCGTCGGCGATCTCCGGATCGTCCGAACCCATCTCCGGATCGTCCGGGCCGGTCAGCCGGCCGCCCATGAAGGCGTGCGCGGACGTGCCGATCGGCGGGATCGCCACCGCGATCACCGCGTCCACCGCCGGATCGGCCAGCGCCACGTCCAGCGCGATCCGGAAGTTCTCGCCCGTCGCGGCCGTGGTCAGGTCCACCGGGGTGCGCGGCCGCAGGCCCGCGCTCAGGCAGGCGTCGTAGGTCAGCAGGCCCAGCGAGTCCGAGTTGCCGACCACCGCGACCCGGTCCCCCGGCGGCAGCGGTTGCAGGGCCAGCAGCTCCCCGGTGTCGTACAGCTCGGTGATCGTCTCCACCCTGATCACGCCCGCCTGCTCGAACAGCGCGTCCACCGTCGCGTCGCGCAGCCCCGTCGCGGTCGCCGGCACCGCGTGGCCCGGCGGCAGGCTGCCGGTGTGCCGGGCGCCCTTCACCACCACGACCGGCTTCACCGCGGCCAGCCGGCGCGCGATCCGGGTGAACTTGCGCGGGTTGCCGAAGGACTCCAGGTAGAGCAGCACCACCTCGGTGGCCTCGTCCTCCGCCCAGTACTGCAGGAAGTCGTTCCCGGAGACGTCCGACCGGTTGCCCACCGAGGCGAAGGAGGACACCCCCAAGCCCCTGCGGTGCGCCGACTCCAGCAGGGCCACCCCGATCGCGCCGGACTGGCAGAAGATCCCGAACCCGCCCCGGCCCGGCAGCTGCGGAGCCAGCGAGGCGTTCAACGGGCGGTCCGGATCGGTGTTGATCAGGCCGAAGGCGTTCGGGCCGATCACCCGCATCCCCGCCGCCCGCGCCTGGCGCACCAGCGCGCGCTGGCGGTCCCGGCCCTCCGGGCCGGTCTCCGCGTACCCGGCGGTCACCACCACCAGGCCCTGCACCCCGTGCGCACCGCACTCGGCGACCGCCGCCGGGACGGCCCCCTCCGGGACGGCGATCACCGCGAGATCCACCGGCCCCGGAATGTCCAGAACCGAACGGTGCACCGGGACGCCGTCCAGCTCGGTGCCCGGCGGGGCGTTGCGGTTCACCGCGTACACCGGGCGCGTGTCGTCGGCACTGCCCAGCAGGTCCCGCAGGATCGCCCGGCCCACCGTCTGCGGGTTGCGCGACACCCCGATCACCGCCACCGACCGCGGGGTCAGCAGCCGCTGCACCGACTTCGCCTCCGCCCGGTGCTCGCGCGCCCGCATCACCGCCAGCGAACGGTCCGTCTGCTCAAGATCGAACTCCAGGTGCACCACACCGTCGGTGAAACTGCGGCGCTGCGTGTAACCGGCATCGGTGAAGACCTTCACCATCTTCCGGTTCTCCGGCAGCACCTCCGCCTGGAACCGGCGGATCCCGCGCTCCTGCGCCACCGCCGCGATGTGCTCCAGCAGCGCCGACGCCACCCCGCGGCCCTGATGGGCGTCCTGCACCAGGAACGCCACCTCGGCGTCCGTCCCGGCCTCGGACGGACGGCCCTGCGCGTCGATCCGGTCGTAGCGGACGGTCGCGATGAAACGGTCCCGGACCACCACCGCCAGCGCCACCCGGTCCACGAAGTCGTGGTGGGTGAAACGGCGGACGTCCTTCTCCGACAACCGGGGGTAGGGGGCGAAGAAACGGAAGTACTTGGACTGGTCCGACACCTGTGCGTAGAACTCCACCAGACGCTCCGCGTCCTCCGGCGTGATCGGCCGGATGCGGGCCGTACCGCCGTCCCGCAGCAGGATGTCGGCCTCCCAGTGCTGGGGGTAATCCGGTCCGGATTCCCGCCGGTCACCGGGGTCCTGCTCGGGCTGCGCCACTGCGGAGTCGTCCACATTCGTCAGGTTATCCGGCAGTGAGCCGAATGGCGCCGGGTGCACACTGGCTGCAGGGTGGGCAGGGCCGCCGGCCGGGCCTTATGCCCCGAGAAGTACTTGGACTGGTCCGACACCTGTGCGTAGAACTCCACCAGACGCTCCGCGTCCTCCGGCGTGATCGGCCGGATGCGGGCCGTACCGCCGTC
>NZ_JBWKER010000066.1:0-15721 GCF_056435345.1 Kitasatospora sp. NPDC043950 | reverse complement strand
CACATTCGTCAGGTTATCCGGCAGTGAGCCGAATGGCGCCGGGTGCACACTGGCTGCAGGGTGGGCAGGGCCGCCGGCCGGGCCTTATGCCCCGAAAAGAAACAATCACAAGTCCCGAACGCAGCGGCTCGCAGGGACCGCCTGCGTGCAACACTGGTCTAGACAACATGGCCGCTTCCCCGAGCACGGCCGTAACCAGCTTCACCGGAAAGGCACGTCTCATGGCTGAGCGCCGCGTCACCATCGGTTGGGCCGAGGGCCTGCACGCCCGTCCCGCCTCCGTCTTCGTCCGGGCCGTCACGGCCACCGGCGTGCCGATCACCATCGCCAAGCCCGGCGGCAACCCCGTCAACGCCGCCTCCATGCTCGGCCTGCTCGCCCTCGGCGCCCAGGGCGGCGACGAGGTCGTCCTCGCCTCCGACGCCGAGAACGCCGACGACGCGCTCGACCGCCTCGCCAAGCTCGTCCAGGAAGGCCTCGACGAGCTCCCGGCCGCGGCCTGAGCCGACTCGACCAACGGAAGCGCCCGGCAGCCATAGCGCTGCCGGGCGCTTCTGTTCGCGGAATCGATCGCATCCACACCATCGAGCGAACTGGTGAGCGATCACGCTCCTTCGGCGATTGATCGCACAGATGCTCGCCGCATGACGTTCTTCGACCTCGAACGACCCGAGCACGCCTACATGTTCGCCTTCCTCCAGGCAGACGGACACCTCACCGAGCAGTCCCGCAACCGTGGTCGGCTCTCCGTGGAACTCTCCGCGCGCGACGCGCCCATCCTGGAGGAGTTCCAGCGGCTCTGCCCGTACAACAGCAGCATCCGATACCGGACGCGCAGCACGAATTTCAAGACGGAGCACACCTCGGTGATGTGGACCGTCTGTGCCCGGGAGTTCCGCGAGGAGTTGCAGGGCCTCGGCCTGCCGGTGGGGCGGAAGTCCGAGATCGTCGCGCCGCCGAGCGTGCCGTTCTCCGAGCGCGACTACCTGCGCGGCCTCATCGACGCCGACGGCTCGGTCGGCCTCACGTCCAAGGATCTGCCCTTCGTCAGCCTGGCCACCAAGAGCGACGCAACGGCCGTCTTCACCGCCACCTATGCAGAACGCCTCTGCGGAGCCCGACGCAAGCTCAACCGCAACAAGCGCGACAACATCTACAACATCCTCTTCCTCGCGGAAGCTGCTGTGGCCTTGACTACCGATCTCTACTACCCGGGCAGTCTGGCACTACCCCGCAAGCAGGCCGGTGCCGATCGAGTCAGCGCGTGGGTTCGCCCACCGACCATGGGGTTCGCTCCCCCTCGGCGCGGTTGGACTCCAGAGGAGGACGAAGTGATCCTCACCGCACCAAACATGGAAGCGGCCTCCGAGTACCTGGGCCGAACGCTCAAGAGCTGCAAGGTCCGTCACTGGCGACTTGCCGGCCCGAAACGTCCGAGAGTCTTTCCGCAGCGGTGAGGACGGCCCCTGGCGATGCCGGGGGCCATCTCGTCCGACTACCCCTTGACGCAGACGACCTGCTTGAGGTGGGCGACCACCTCGACGAGGTCCTTCTGCTGCTCGATGACCTTTTCGATGGACTTGTAGGCGCCCGGGATCTCGTCCACGACACCGCTGTCCTTGCGGCACTCCACACCCTTGGTCTGCTCCACCAGGTCCTGCGTGGAGAACCGCTTCTTCGCGGCGCTACGGCTCATCTTGCGGCCGGCGCCGTGCGAGGCCGAGTTGAACGCCGCCTCGTTGCCGAGACCGCGGACGATGTAGGAGCCGGTGCCCATGGACCCCGGGATGATCCCGTAGTCGCCCGTGCCGGCCCTGATCGCGCCCTTGCGGGTCACGAGCAGGTCGACACCGTCGTACGTCTCCTCCGCCACGTAGTTGTGGTGGCAGCTGATGACCTCGTCGAAGGTGACCTTCGCCTTGGTGAACTCGCGACGGACAACGTCCTGGAACAGCGCCATCATCACCGCGCGATTGTTCTTGGCGTACTCCTGGGCCCAGAAGAGGTCCTGTCGGTAAGCAGCCATCTGCGGGGTCTCCGCGATGAAGACCGCGAGGTCCCGGTCGATAAGACCCTGGTTGTGAGGAAGAGACCGTGCCACCTCCATGTGGTGCTCGGCTAGTTCCTTGCCGATATTGCGCGATCCAGAATGCAACATCAACCAAACAAAACCGGTCCCATCTAGGCACACTTCCGAAAAGTGGTTGCCGCGCCCGAGCGTTCCTATCTGCTGCATGGCCCGCTCACGCCGCCAATGCACCGCCGGAGCGACCCTCTCAAAGCGCTGCCAGAAGCCGTTCCAGCCAGCCGCCTGAAAGCCGTAGAGCTTCGTCGGGTCAACCGGTTCTGTGTGAACGCCAGCGCCAACCGGGATGGCCTGCTCGATCTTGGAGCGGAGGCGGGACAGGTCGTCGGGGAGGTCCTCGGCGGTGAGGGAGGTCTTCACCGCGCTCATTCCGCAGCCGATGTCGACACCGACCGCCGCCGGGCAGACGGCGCCCTTCATGGCGATGACGGAGCCGACGGTCGCGCCCTTGCCCAGGTGGACGTCGGGCATCACGGCGAGGCCGTGCAGCCAGGGCAGGGAGCTGATGTTGCGCAGCTGCTGCAGGGCCTGGCCCTCGACGGTGGCCGGGTCGGTCCACATCCGGATCGGGACCCGGATTCCGGGCACCTCGGTGTACGTCATGGTCGAACGACCTCCAGCGGTCGGGTGGTTCGGGGAAGGGGGTGCCGCGCGAAGAAGCCCGGTGCGGCTCGGGGAAGTTCGGGGGTGGGGCTCAGGCGCCCTGGGCACAGGGGGAGGACGGCCTCGGGGAGCGTCGGCGTATGGCTCGCTCGACCCGCATGGTGACCGCCTCCCTTCGTTCGTCGTCGTTCGTCGTCGTTCGTCCGTGTGTGCCGGGGATATCTATCCACGGAACGCCGCTGGCCCGCAACGGATTTAACAACGCGACGGCCCGGCGGAGCGGGTGCTCCACCGGGCCGTACGGTAAACGCCGGGTCAGCTGACGACGGTGACCTCGCCGATGCCGAGGGCCCGCACGTCGTCGGCGATGACGGCGGCGTCGCCGACCAGCACGGTGACCAGGCGGTCCGGCGGGAAGGCGGCGACGACGGCCTCGGTGGCGGCGGCGGTGGGCAGTTCGGCGAGCTGCCGGTAGACCTCGGCCTGGTAGTCGTCCGCGAGGTACTGCTCGACCTGGTCGGCCAGGGTGCCGGCGACCGAGCCCGCGGTCTCGTACTTCAGCGGTGCGACGCCGACCAGGAACTGAACGGCCTCGTCGCGCTCGGCGTCGGTGAGGCCCTCGGCGGCGAGGGTGCGCAGGATGGTCCAGGTGTCGGCGAGCGCCGGGGCGGTGGAGGCGGTGTCCACCGAGCCGCTGATGGCGAGCAGCGAGCGGCCGCTGCCGTCGGCGGCGGAGCGCAGCGGCTGGGCGAAGGAGCGGACGCCGTAGGTGTAGCCCTTCTCCTCGCGCAGGACGCGGTCGAGGCGGGAGGTGAGGGTGCCGCCAAGGCAGTAGGTGCCGAGGATCTGGGCGGCCCAGACGGGGTCGTGGCGGTCGGGGCCGATGCGGCCGATGAGGAGTTGGGTCTGGACGGAGCCGGGGCGGTCGACGATGACGACGCGGCCGCGGTCGTCGGCGGTGACGGGGGCGTGGGCGGAGGCTTCGGCGGTGTTGCCGGTCCAGGTGCCGAGGGTGCTCTCCAGGAGGGCGGGCAGGTCGGTGCCGGTGAGGTCGCCGACCACGACGACGGTGGCGGTGGCGGGGCGCACGTGGGCGTCGTAGAAGGCCTTGACGGCGGCCCGGTCGATGGCCTTGACCGTGTCGGCGGTGCCGCTGCGGGGCCGGGAGAGGCGGTCGGCGCCGTCGAAGAGCTCGGCGTAGAGGGCCTTGGCGGCGCGCCGGGCGGGGTTGGCCTGCTCGTGGACGATCTCGTCGAGGCGGTTGGCGACGAGGCGCTCGATCTCGTCCTCGGGGAGGGCGGGGGCGCGCAGGGCGTCGGCGAGCAACGAGAGGCCGCGCTGCAGGCGGGAGGCGGGGACCTCCAGGGAGACGCGGATGCAGGGGTGGTCGGCGTGGGCGTCGAGGGTGGCGCCGGCGCGTTCGAGTTCGGCGGCGTACTCCTCGGCGGTGAGGGTGTCGGTGCCTTCGCTGAGGGCGCGGGCGAGGATGGCGGCGATGCCGTCGAGGCCGTCGGGTTCGGCGGCGAGCGGGGCGTCGAGGAGGACCTCGACGGCGACGAGCTGCTGGCCGGGCCGGTGGCAGTGCAGGACGGTGATGCCGTTGCCGAGGGCGGCGCGCTCGGGGGCGGGGAAGGCCCAGGGGCCGGGGGTGCCGGGCTCGGGCTGGGGGTGGAACGTCATGGCGGGGACGTAGTCGGTGCTCATGCGGCGGCACCCTCCTCATCGGTGGCGGCGGGGGCGTCGGTGTCGTCGGCCGTGGTGGGCTCGTAGACGAGGACGGCCCGGTTGTCGGGGTGGAGCCGGGCCTTGGCGACGGCCTGGACCTCCTCGGCGGTGATGTCGAGGACCTTGGGGAGGGCGTCGTTGAGGAGCTTGGGGTCACCGAACAGGACGGCGTAGCGGCAGAGTTCGTCGGCGCGGCCGGCGACGGTGGTGAGCCGGTCGAGCCATTCGCGCTCGATCTGGGCCTGGGCCCGTTCGAGTTCCTCGGGGGTTGGGCCTTCGGCGGCGAAGCGGGCGAGTTCCTCGTCGACGGCGGCGTCGATCTGCTCGATGGTGGCGTCGCCGGAGGTCTTGACGTCGAGCCAGCCGAGGCTGGGGGCGCCGGCGAGGCGGAGCAGGCCGAAGCCGGCGGCGACGGCGGTGCGGTCGCGGCGGACGAGCCGGTTGTAGAGGCGGCTGGACTCGCCGCTGCCGAGGATGGTGAGGGCGAGGTCGGCGGCGTCGGCGTCGCGGGTGCCGTCGTGCGGGAGGCGGTAGGCGGCCATCAGGGCGCGGGAGGGGACGTCCTCGCGGACGTGCTCGCGCAGTTCGCTGCCGATGGTGTCGGGGAGTTCGCCGGAGCGCGGCGGCTGCTTGCCGTCGTGGGCGGGGATGCTGCCGAAGTACTTCTCGACCCAGGCGATGGTCTGCTCGGGGTCGATGTCGCCGACGACGGTGAGAACGGCGTTGTTGGGCGCGTAGTAGGTGCGGAAGAACGCGCGGGCGTCGTCGAGGGTGGCGGCGTCGAGGTCGGCCACGGAGCCGATCGGGGTGTGGTGGTACGGGTGGCCGTCGGGGAACGAGAGCGCGGTGAGCTTCTCGAAGGCGGTGCCGTAGGGGACGTTGTCGTAGCGCTGGCGGCGCTCGTTCTTGACGACGTCGCGCTGGTTCTCCATGGACGTCTCGTCGAGGGCGGCGAGCAGCGAGCCCATGCGGTCGGCCTCCAGCCAGAGGGCGAGCTCCAGCTGGTGGGCTGGCATGGTCTCGAAGTAGTTGGTGCGCTCGAAGCTGGTGGTGCCGTTGAGCGAGCCGCCGGCGCCCTGGACGAGCTCGAAGTGCCCGTTGTTGGAGACGTTGGCGGAGCCCTGGAACATGAGGTGCTCGAAGAGGTGGGCGAGGCCGGTGCGGCCCTTGACCTCGTGGCGGGAGCCCACGTCGTACCAGAGGCAGACCGCGGCGACCGGGGTGAGGTGGTCCTCGGAGAGGACGACGCGCAGGCCGTTGGCCAGGCGGTGCTCGGTGATGGCGATGGCAGCGCCATGTCCTCCGGTGGAGGCGGATGCGGGGGCCGGGTTGGCCATGCGCTCGGGTCCTTCCCGTCGTCGATGTCGGGGTTCGTGTGGCGTCCCCCATTGTGGTGCAACGCGCGGGGGGCGTGTTCGTGTCCCGCGCAGACAGGGCGTTCGCCAGGGGCGGAAGAGGGGCGCTGGCCGGGAGTGTCGGCGCGAGGGTCCACAATGGGGGCGCCGAGCCCTGTTGACGAGGGTCGGCGGATGGACGTCAGAGACTGACCGAGACACAGCAAGCGAGACGTAAGGGAGCCCCGCCGCGATGGCCCGCCGCAGTTCGCAGACCCCGCCGCCCGGAGACTTCGAGGAGCGGATCCTCGATGTCGACGTCGTGGACGAGATGCAGGGCTCCTTCCTGGAGTACGCCTACTCGGTGATCTACTCGCGTGCGCTTCCGGACGCGCGGGACGGTCTGAAGCCGGTGCACCGCCGGATCCTGTACCAGGCCAATGAGATGGGCCTGCGGCCGGACCGCGCGCACGTGAAGTGCGCCCGTGTGGTGGGCGAGGTGATGGGCCGGCTGCACCCGCACGGCGACGCGTCGATCTACGACTCGGTCGTCCGGATGGCGCAGCCGTTCTCGATGCGGCTGCCGCTGATCGACGGGCACGGAAACTTCGGTTCGCTGGGCAACGACGACCCGCCGGCGGCGATGCGCTACACGGAGTCGCGGCTGACGGCGGCGTCGATGGCGATGGTGGAGTCGATCCACGAGGACACCGTCGACTTCGGTCCGAACTACGACGGCAGCGAGCAGGAGCCGTTGGCGCTGCCGGCGGCGTTCCCGAACCTGCTGGTGAACGGCGCGACGGGCATCGCGGTCGGCATGGCGACGAACATGCCGCCGCACAACCTGTCCGAGGTGGTGGCGGCGGCCCGGCACCTGATCAAGCACCCGACCGCGGACCTGGACACGCTGATGCGGTTCGTGCCCGGTCCGGACCTGCCGACGGGCGGGCGGATCGTGGGCCTGTCGGGGATCCGGGACGCGTACGAGTCGGGCCGCGGCACGTTCAAGATCCGGGCGACCACGACGGTCGAGGCGGTGACGGCGCGCCGCAAGGGCATCGTGGTGACCGAGCTGCCGTACAACGTCGGCCCGGAGAAGGTCATTTCGAAGATCAAGGACCTGGTCAACGCGAAGAAGCTGCAGGGCATCGCGGACGTCAAGGACCTGACCGACCGCGAGCACGGGCTGCGGCTGGTGATCGAGGTGAAGAACGGCTTCGTGCCGGAGGCGCTGCTGGAGCAGCTGTACAAGCTGACGCCGATGGAGGAGACCTTCGGCATCAACAACGTGGCGCTGGTGGACGGCCAGCCGCTGACGCTGGGACTGAAGGAGCTGCTGGAGGTCTACGTCGACCACCGGTTCACCGTGGTGCGGCGGCGCAGCGACTTCCGCCGGCGCAAGCGGGAGGAGCGGCTGCACCTGGTCGACGGCCTGCTGGTCGCGCTGCTCGACATCGACGAGGTCATCGCGATCATCCGGTCGAGTGACAACGCGGGGCAGGCGAAGGAGCGCCTGATGGAGCGCTTCTCGCTGTCGGAGACGCAGACGGCGTACATCCTGGACACTCCGCTGCGGCGGCTGACCCGGTTCGACCGGGTGGAGCTGGAGCAGGAGAAGGCGAAGCTGAACGCGGAGATCGCGGAGCTGACCGAGATCCTGGACTCGGACTCCCGGCTGCGCAGCGTGGTGTCGTCCGAACTCGGCGCGGTGGCGAAGCAGTTCGGGACGGAGCGGCGGACGGTGCTGCTGGAGGCGGGGGCGGCGCCGTCGGCGGCGCTGTCGGTGCCGCTGGAGGTGGCGGACGACCCGTGCCGGGTGCTGCTGTCGTCGACGGGCCTGCTGGCGCGGACGGCGGACGGGGAGCCGTTCGAGCTGTCGGAGAAGCGGTCGAAGCACGATGTGATCGTGTCGGCGGTGCCGGCGACGGCGCGGGCGGACGTGGGTGTGGTGACGTCGGCGGGCCGGGTGCTGCGGCTGCCGGTGATCGATCTGCCGGCGCTGCCGCCGACGCCGTCGCCGACGCTGGCCGGCGGGGCGGCGGTGGGCGAGTTCCTGCGGTTGGAGGCCGGGGAACGGGCGCTGGCGCTGACCACGCTGGACGAGTCCTCGCCGGGGCTGGCGCTGGGCACGGCGCAGGGCGTGGTGAAGCGGGTGGTACCGGAGTGGCCGGCGAACAAGGACGAGTTCGAGGTGATCGCCCTCAAGGAGGGTGACGAGCTGGTGGGCGCGGTCGAACTGCGCACCGGCGAGGAGGACTTGGTCTTCATCGCTTCGGACGCGCAGCTGCTGCGCTACCCGGCGGGGCAGGTGCGCCCGCAGGGCCGTCCGGCGGGCGGCATGGCGGGGATCAAGCTCTCCGACGGGGCGCGGGTGCTGTCGTTCACGGCGGTGGATCCGGCGTCGGACGCGGTGGTGGTCTCGGTGGCGGGGGCGTCGGGGACGCTGAGCGGCGAGGAGCAGACGTCGTGGAAGGTGACGCCGTTCGAGCAGTACCCGCGCAAGGGCCGGGCGACGGGCGGTGTGCGCTGCCAGCGGTTCCTGCGCGGCGAGGACGGTCTGACGTTCGCCTGGGCGGGCGTGGCCCCGGCCCGGGCGGCGTCCGACAAGGGCGCGCCGGTGGACCTGCCGGAGCGCGACCCGCGCCGTGACGGTTCGGGCACGCCGGTGACGGCTCCGATCGCGGTGGTGGCCGGCCCGGCGTAGGGCGCGGGCGTGGTGGAGGAGGGGTGCCGGAGCCGTCCGGCGCCCCTCCTTCGTCGTTCCGGGGCGCGGCGGGTGCCGAGGGTAGCCTTACCCGGGTGAGCACCTGTGCGACGCTGTCGCGTGAACTGTCGGAGCCGCTGACCGCCACCGCCGCGGTCGCGACCACCTGGCTGCTGGTGGAGCAGAACGGGCCGTGGGGCGCGAAGGCGCTCGGGGAGAGCCACCTGGACCCGGCGACGGGGCGGGCGCTGGACGCGGCCGCGGCGGGCACCGGGGTGCGGGTGGCGCTGATCCGGCGGCCGGGGCGGCACGCGGACTGCCTGCCGACGGCGCGGCACGAGGTGGTCGTGGCGCACACGGTGCCGGGTCGCGGCTGGGTGCGCCGGGCGGAGGTGGCCGATCCGGCGGAGCTGCTGGAGCTGGACTTCGCGGCGCTGGGCGTCGGTGACCACGGCGGTTTCGGGGTGGAGCACGTCGGCGGCCCGTTGGCGCTGGTGTGCACCAACGGGCGGCGGGACCGCTGTTGCGCGCTGCTGGGCCGCCCGTTGGCGGCGGAGCTGGCGGCGGCCGGGCACAGCGAGGTGTGGGAGGTGACGCACCTGGGCGGGCACCGCTTCTCCCCCACGATGCTGGTGCTGCCGTACGGCTACGCGTACGGGCGGCTGACGGCGGAGGCGGCCAAGGAGGTGCTGGCGGCGACGGCGGCCGGGCACATGGTGCCGGCCTGGTCGAGGGGCTGTTCGGGCTGGGAGCGTCCGGGTCAGGCGGCCGAGCACGCGGTGCGGTTGGCGACCGGGGAGACCGGGGTGGACGCGCTGACGCTGGCCCAGCGGCCGGACGGCGCGGGCCGTTGGCTGGTCTCGGTGCTGCACCAGGACGGCCGGGCCTGGGAGGTGGACGTGATCGAGGCGGTGAGCGAGCCGGCGCGTCCGGAGAGCTGCGGCAAGGCGGCGGGGACGCCGTCGCGGATGGACGTGCTCTCGGTGCGGGGTCGGTAGCGGGACGGAAGCGCGCCGGCAGGGTCTTCAGCAGGTCGGGAGCGCGCGGGCGGCCCCGCGCCCGTGGGGGTGAGCGCGGGACCGGAGCGCGCGGGCGGCCCCGCGCCTGCTGTCCACGGAGGTGCGCGGGGCCGTCACGTCGGGTGTCGGCTCAGCCGGTGACGGCCTTGCCTACGAACTCGGTGGTGTAGGTGCGGGAGAGGTCGATGGTGCCCTCCTTGCCCTTGACGTCCGGGTGGAAGGCGGCGAGCACGGCGAGGACGGTCTTGGGGCCGTCGGCCGGCATCACGCCGTCGGTGGTGAACATCGGCAGGGTCGCCTTGATCGCGGCCGCGTACTGCTCGGCGCCGCCCTGCGCGTAGTCGGCGGGCATCTTCGCGGCGATCTCCTCGGGGCTGTGCGTGGACATCCACTTGAGGGTCTTGACGAAGGCGTTGGCGAGCTTCTGGGTGGTGTCCTTGTTCTTCTCCACCCAGTCGGTGTTCATGTAGAGCGAGGACGACGGGTAGAGGCCGCCGAGGGCCTCGCGGGAGCCCTCGGGTGTGCGCATGTCGTAGAGGATTTTGCCGAGGCCCTTGTCGAGGACGTTGGCGACGGTCGGGTCGGTGGTCATCCCGCCGTCGATGCTGCCCTGTTGGAGCGCGGCGATGAAGGTCTGGCCGGCTCCGACCGCGATCGGGCTGAACTCGCTGACGGCGGTGCCGTTCTTGACGGCGAGGTACTTGGTGAGGAAGTCGGTGGAGGAACCGATGCTGGTGACGCCGAGCTTCTTGCCCTTGAAGTCGGCGCCGGACCTGATGGCGTCGGCCTGCTTGGTGGAGACGAGTTCGACCTCGCCGGGGGCCTGGGAGAACTGCACCACGGACTCGACGATCTTGCCCTTGGCCTGGAGGTCGATGGTGTGGTCGTAGAAGCCGACGGCGCCCTGGACGTCGCCGGCGAGCAGCGCGGTGGTGGCGTTGACGCCGGCGGGCTCGCTCATCAGCTCGACGTTGACGCCCGCGTCGGCGAAGAAGCCGAGCCGCTGGGTGAGCATCGCGGGCAGGTAGATGACCTTGTCCAGGCCACCGACCATGATCTTGACCTTCGGCCCGTCGACCTGCCGGCCGGCCGGGGCGGCGGCGCCGTGGGTGGTCGTGGCGGCGTCGTTGGCGCAGGCGGAGAGCGGGAGGAGCAGGACGGCGGCGAGGGCGGCCGCGGCGGGTCTGCCGATCGGGTTCGGGCGCATGGGTGGGGGTGCCTCTCTCTGCGAGGGGGGGATCAGCGGCGCAGGGGGTTCAGCGAAGCGGGGGGTTCGCGACGCAGGGGATTCGCGACGCAGGGGATGGGGTTCAGCGACGCAGAGGGGCTCAGCGGCCGTCGCCCGTGTCTGCGGGCTTCCAGCGGAACAGCTTCGTCTCGGCGAAGGTCAGCAGCCCCTCGGTGAGCAGCGCCACGACGGCGAGGATGGTCATGGCGGCGTACACGCCGGCCGCGTTGAAGGTGCCCTGGGCGGCGGCGACGAGCAGGCCGAGGCCCTTGGTGGCGCCGATGTACTCGCCGACGATGGCCCCGATCAGGGCGAAGCCGAAGCTGACGTGCAGGCTGGTGAAGATCCAGGTGGTGGCGGCGGGGATGACCACCTGGAGGGTGACCTTGCGGCCGTCGGCGCCGAGGATGCGGGCGTTGGAGACGAGGTTGCGGTCCACCTCGCGGGCGCCCTGGAAGGCGTTGAAGAACACCGGGAAGAACACCAGGACGACGGCGGAGGCGACCTTGGAGGCCGGGCCGAGGCCGAACCAGATCAGGAAGATCGGGGCGAGCACGATCCGCGGGATGGCGTTGAGCACCTTGATGTAGGGCCCGAACACGTCGGCCAGGAAGCGGACCCGGCCGAGCGCGATGCCGAGCAGCACACCGCAGATGACGCCGATCACCCAGCCGGTGAGGGCCTCGTAGAGGGTGTAGCCGATCTGTTCGCCGAGCGAGCCCTGCGCGGTGCCGTGGGTGATCCACTGCCAGATCTGGTCCCAGATCCTCGACGGCTGCGAGAAGTTGAACGGGTCGATGACGTCCGTGCGGGCGCAGACCTCCCACAGTCCGAGGAAGGCGACCAGGACCGCGACCCGGGCCCCGTAGACGGTCAACCTCCGGTTGCGGGCGGCCCGTTCGCGGGCCTCGGTACGGCTGGCGGGGGTGGCCGCCGGGGGCTTGTCGGCGACGGCCGACGCGGTCTCAAGCGGCACGACCCGCTCCTCTCTCCCGGGTGATGCGCACCTCTTCGCCGAGCGAGGCCCAGATCTCGCGGTACAGCTCGACGAACCTCGGTTCCAGCCGGACGGCCTCCACGGTGCGCGGTCGTGGCAGGTCGACGGTGAAGATCTCCTTGACGGTGGCCGGTCCGGCCGTCATGACGACGACCCGGTCGGCGAGCGCGATGGCCTCGTCCAGGTCGTGGGTGACGAAGACGACCGACGCGGCGTTCCCGGAGGACCTGGTCCCGGCCCACAGCTCCAGCAACTGGTCGGACATCAGGGCGCGGGTCTGCACGTCCAGCGCCGAGAACGGCTCGTCCATCAGCAGGATGTCCGGGTCGTTGACGAAGGTCTGGGCGAGCGCGACGCGCTTGCGCATGCCGCCGGACAGCTGGTGCGGGTAGCGGTCCTCGAAGGCGGCGAGGCCGACGCGGCCCAGCCAGTCCCGGGCCCGTTCCCTGGCCTCGGCGGTGGGCACGCCGCGGAAGCGCGGCCCGGCCATCACGTTGGACAGGACGGTGCGCCAGGGGAAGACGGCGTCCTGCTGGAAGACGAAACCGACCTTGGGGTGGATCCCGCGGACCGGCTCGCCGTCCACTCGGACCTCACCCTCGGTGGGCTCCTCCAGGCCGCTGACCAGGGTCAGCGTGGTGGACTTGCCGCAGCCGGTGGGCCCGACGACGGCGACGAACTCGCCTTGGGCGACGGTCAGATCGAGATCACGGACGGCGGTGTGCAGGGCCCCGGACGGGGTGCGGAACCGTTTCGTCGCGCCAGTCAGCTCGATCGCCGGGGTTGTGCTCATTCGATCCTCCCGGGTCTGTGCTTGCCCCGGAAAGGTAGGAGCGGGCCGGGCCCGGGCGGGAGCCTTCTCGGCGTACTGCGGTTTCTCCGCATTGAGGGGTGTTCTGCTCCTTTTGCTTCCGCTACAACTGCGGGGACGCGGCTGACAGAAACACGCCGGAAACGTAGGGTGTCCCGACCCTGACGTACCCGCCCCCACAGCCGCCGAGAGGAGGCCCGGATGAAGCTGCCCCGCTGGCCCCGCCGGGTCTTCGCGCAACTGCTGCTGAGCCAGACCGTCGTCACCGTCGGTGTCACCACCGTGACCGCCGGCCTGTTCCTGGCCCCGGTCAGCAGCGAGCTGGACCACGACGCGATGCAGCGGGCGCTGTCGATCGCCCAGGCCACCGCCACCGACGAGGCGATCGCCCGCGCCGCCGACGCCCGGGACTCGGCGACCGCGCAGCGCAACGCCGAGCAGATCCGGCTGGCCACCGGCGCGAGCTTCGTGGTGGTCACCGACCTGGACGGGATCCGGCTCTCGCACACCGACCCGGAGCGGATCGGCCACCGGGTCAGCACCGATCCGGAGCCGGCGCTCAGCGGGCTCAGCGTCACCGCGATGCAGCAGGGCACGCTGGGCCGCACCGCGCGCGGCAAGGTGCCGCTGCGGGCCGCGGACGGCCGGATCGTCGGCGAGGTGTCGGTCGGCATCAGCGACGACTCGATCCGCCGCCGGCTGCTGAAGATGCTCACCGGGATCCTGCTGTGCGCGGGCGCGGGCCTGGCCGCGGGGACGGTCGCCACGCTGGCGCTGGCCCGGCGGCTGAAGCGCCGCACCCACAACATCGCGCTGGCCGACATCTCGGCGCTGCTGGTGGAGCGGGAGGCGATGCTGCACGGCATCCGCGAGGGCATGGTGGCGCTGGACGAGCGCGGCCGGATCCGGCTGGCCAACGACGAGGCGGTGCGGCTGCTCGGCCTGCCGGAGGACTGCACCGGGCGGCCGATCCACGCGGTGCTGCCGCCGGGCCGGCTGGCGGACGTGCTGACCGGGCGGATCACCGGCGCCGACCTGCCGGCGGTCCGGGACGACCGGGTGCTGGTGGTCAACCGGATGGGCACGGCCGAGGGCGGCGCGGTCGTGACGCTCCGCGACCGGACCGAACTGGAGTCGCTGGTCCGCGAGTTGGACACCACGCGCAGCCTGACCGAGGCACTGCGCGCCCAGGACCACGAGCACGCCAACCGGATGCACACCCTGCTGGGCCTGCTGGAGCTGGGCCGCCACGAGCAGGCGGTGGCGTTCATCTCGGAGCAGTCCGGTTCGCACGCGGTGGTCGCGGCGCGGATCGCCGAGCAGGTGCAGGATCCGCACGTCGCGGCGCTGCTGGCGGGCAAGACGGCGGTGGCGGGCGAGCGCGGGGTGCGGCTGGCGCTGGCCCCGGCGGCGCACCTGCCGGACGCGGTGGTGGACGCGCGGGCGCTGGTGACGGTGCTCGGCAATCTGATCGACAACGCGGTGGACGCGCTCGCGGCGGGTGGGGGCGGCCGGCTGGAGGTGACGCTGGCGGCGGCCGGCTCCACACTGCTGCTCCAGGTCGCGGACAGCGGCCCGGGCGTGCCGGAGGAGCTGCGCGAGCAGGTCTTCGAGGAGGGGTGGACCAGCAAGGACGCGCCCGCGCACCGTCCGCGCGGGCTGGGGCTGGCGATGGTGCGGCGACTGGTCGAACGGACCGGCGGCCGGATCGTGCTCGACGCGGGACCGCTCGGCGGCGCCCGGTTCACGGTCGAGCTGCCCGAGGCCCTGCTCACCCCTCAGCTCGTGGAGGCCTGATGATCGACGTACTCGTGGTGGACGACGACTTCCGGGTCGCGGACGTGCACGCCGCGTACGTGGCCAAGGTGCCGGGCTTCCGGGTGACCGGTACCGCGCACTCGGCCGGGGAGGCGCTGGCCGCGCTGGAGCGCCGCCCGGTGGACCTGCTGCTGCTCGACCACCACCTGCCGGACGAGACCGGCCTGGCGCTGGTGCGCCGGCTGCGGGAGCGGCAGGTGGCCTGCGACGTGATGATGGTGACGGCCGCCCGGGACGTGTCGACGGTGCACGCCGCGATGCAGCACGGCGCGCTGCAGTACCTGGTCAAGCCGTTCACCTTCGCCGGCCTGCGGGACAAGCTGGTCGCGTACGCGCAGCTGCGGCACGCGCTGGCCGGCCCGGCGGCCCGGGAGGCCGGCCAGGACGAGGTGGACCGGCTGTTCGCCACCCTGCGCAGCGCCGCCGCCCCGGCCGGCCCGCTGCCGAAGGGGCACTCGGCGCCCACCACCGACCTGGTGCTGGGGGTGCTGCGCCAGGCGGGCCGCCCGCTGTCCGCGCAGGAGGTCGCGGACGCCACCGGGCTCAGCCGCTCGACGGCGCAGCGCTACCTCAAGCAGCTGGAGCGGGACAGCCGGCTGCGGCTGACCCTGCGCTACGGCGACACCGGCCGCCCCGAGCACCGCTACGGCCTGGCGGTCCGGACCTGACACCACGCCCGGACGTGGGGGAACCCCGGCGGCCCCAGGCCCGCCGGGGTTCCCCGGGGCGCGGCGCTCAGGCCGCGCCCGCACCGGTGAGGGCGCGCACCTCCAGCTCGGCGAAGCGGTCCGCGTCGGCCGGCTCGGGCGAGGTGATCGTCCCGATCCAGCCGGCCAGGAAGCCGAGCGGGATGGAGATGATGCCGGGGTTCTCCAGCGGGAACCAGTGGAAGTCGACGCCGGGGAAGAGCGCCACCTTGGTGCCGGAGACCACCGGGGAGAAGACGACCAGCACGATCGCCGGGACCAGCCCGCCGTACACCGACCAGACCGCGCCGCGGGTGGTGAACCGCGACCAGAACAGGCTGTACAGCAGGACGGGCAGGTTGCTGGAGGCCGCCACCGCGAAGGCCAGGCCGACCAGGAAGGCGACGTTCAGCTGCTGGGCGTAGAGGCTGATCGCGATCGCGGCCGCGCCGATCCCGACGGCCGCGAACCGTGCCACCCAGACCTCCTGGCGCTCGCTGGCCTCGCCCGTCGGCTCGGCCTCCGCCACGTCCCCCGCATCCCCCGCCTCCCCCGGCCGGGAGGCCGGGACGGCGGCACGCCGCCGGAAGGGGCGCCGGGGGGGGGGGGGGGGGGGGGGGGGGGGGGGGGTGGCGGGGGGGGGGGGGGGCGGGGGGGGGGGGGTGGGTGGGGGGAGGGGGGGGGGGGTGGGGGGGAGTGAGGTTGGCGGG
>NZ_JBWKER010000065.1:0-39737 GCF_056435345.1 Kitasatospora sp. NPDC043950 | reverse complement strand
CCCCCCCCCCCCCCCCCCCCCCCCCCCCCCCCCCCCCCCCCCCCCCCCCCCCCCCCCCCCCCCCCCCCCCCCCCCCCCCCCCCCCCCCCCCCTCCGCGTTCCGCACCGTTGTCGCGGCTACTGGCCGGCGACGTCCGGAGTGACCGGGTCCGGGCCCATGTGCGGATCGGCCTCCAGCGGCACGTTCTGGCCGCTCGACTGGTCGGTCACCGTCCGCCCGGCCAGCGGCGAGCGCAGATCGGCGGACACCGACTGCCGCTTGGCCAGCGCGTTGCAGACCTGCCCGGGCTGCACCGGCGCCGCCACCACGATCCTGACGTCCACCCGTCCGGGGTGCGACTCGTCCGCCTTCAGCGCGTACTTCTGGCAGACCCCGCCGAAGAAGTAGACGGTCAGCCCGTTGCTGCCGTCCACCCGGTAGGAGACCGCCGGGCGCGCCCCGGACCCGGCCGGGTCGGGCTCGCCCACCGCGATCCCGGGGCCCGGGGGAGTGCCCCCGGAACCGGCCGTCGACGGCTGCCCCGGGGCGGGCGAGGCCGCGGTGGGGGCCCACTTGGTCGGCGGCGTCTGGCCGGGCTGGTCCGACGTGGCCGACGGGCTCGCCGTCGGAGCCGGCGCGGACGGGGCGCCGGAGGACGCCGGGGCCTCCGGGGAGGCGCTCGCGCCCGCCGAGGTCGTGGCCGCACCGCCCGCCGCCGAGTCCGACGAGGTCTTGCCGTCCCCGTTGCACCCGGCCACCGTCACCACCGCTGCCAGCGCCAGGCCCGCCAGGGCCACCGCCCGCCGACCGCGCCGGGGCATCGTCTCCAGGTCCATCTGCACATCCTCCCGAGGGCTCAGCGGTGCCGCCCGCTCGGCCGCTCCGCGCGGATGTGACGTGACCCGGTCGGATCCGGTTCCACTTCGGTTCCACCCGCCCCGGGCCGGGGCGGGCGCCGGGTCACATGCCGTACTCGGCCATCCCGGCGACCAGCCGCTGCGCGTCGGACGGCACCCGGAACCCCTCCCGGGCGGGCGCGGCCGGCTCGGGACCGGTCGCCAGCAGCGGCCAGAACCGGCGCAGCCGCCGGGACGAACTCACCAGCGCGTCGAGGCTCTCGCCGTCGGCTTCGGCCCGGAGGGCGGGCAGCGGGGCGTGGCTGGGCATCATCGGGCATCGCTCCGATCCATGGCCGTGGCCGCACTGCCACGGTCGACGACGGGGCCCGCCCGGCTCGGCGGGGCCCCTGCTGCCGACCCTAGGCCGGGGTTCGGCCCACCCACCAGTGCTACCCGGAGGTAGTACACGTTCGACGGTGACGGGTGCCACGATGGCACTGCGGGCCGGCGGATTGCGGCGGTCTTGCTGCCGCCCGCCCCGAGCCCGGTACCGTGTGTGGGTTCACCCGTGCTTGCCCGTTGGCCCCGCAGCCATCCTGAGGAGACCTCCCGTGCGTATCGCCGTCGCCGGCTCGATCGCCACCGACCATCTGATGACGTTCCCCGGTCGGTTCGCCGACCAGCTCGTCGCCGAGCAGCTGCACACCGTGTCGCTGTCCTTCCTGGTCGACACCCTGGACATCCGCCGCGGCGGAGTCGCGCCGAACATCGCGTTCGGCATGGGCGTGCTCGGGCTGCGCCCGATCCTGGTCGGCGCGGCCGGCGCGGACTTCGCCGAGTACCGCAGCTGGCTGGAGCGCAACAACGTGGACTGCAACTCCGTCCACATCTCCGAGACCCGGCACACCGCCCGCTTCATGTGCACCACGGACGAGGACCACAACCAGATCGCCTCGTTCTACACCGGCGCCATGGCGGAGGCCCGCAACATCGAGCTCAAGCCGATCGCCGACCGCGTCGGCGGCCTCGACCTCGTCCTGATCGGCGCCGACGACCCGCAGGGCATGGTCCGCCACACCCAGGAGTGCCGCACCCGCGGCTTCGCCTTCGCCGCCGACCCCTCCCAGCAGCTGGCCCGCCTGGAGGGCGACGACATCCGCGACATCGTCGACGGCGCCGCGTACCTCTTCACCAACGAGTACGAGGCCGCGCTGATCGAGAGCAAGACCGGCTGGGACGCCGAGGAGATCCTCACCCGGGTCGGCACCCGGATCACCACCCTGGGCAGCAAGGGCGTGCGGATCGAGCGCAAGGGCGAGGCGGCGATCCTGGTCGGCTGCGCCGCCGAGGAGGCGAAGGTCGACCCGACCGGCGTCGGCGACGCCTTCCGGGCCGGCTTCCTGACCGGCCTGTCCTGGCAGCTCGACCTGGAGCGCGCCGCCCAGCTCGGCTGCATGCTCGCCACCCTGGTGATCGAGACCGTCGGCACCCAGGAGTACGAGCTGCGCCCGACCGCCTTCCTGAAGCGCTTCGAGGACGCCTACGGCGCCGAGGCCGCCGCGGACATCCGCGCGCACCTGGTCAAGTAGTCCGCCGGACGACGAGGTAGGCCGAGCCCCGGTCGCCGCCGTAGTCGGCGGCCGGGGCCTCGCCCGCGTACTCCTGGCCGCGCATCCCGCACCAGGCCGGGATGTCCAGCCGGGCCGCCTCGTCGTCCGCGAGCACGGCGACCGTGCCGCCCTCCGGCACCTCGCCGATCCGCTTCGCCAGCTCGATGACCGGCAGCGGGCAGCGCTTGCCCAGCGCGTCGATCACCAGCAGGGGCCCGGCCGCCGGCTCCGGCTCCGGGGCCGGCAGGTCCAGCCCGAGCGGCGCCCGGACGCCGGCGACCAGCTCCGGCAGCACGGTGAGGAAGCGTTCGACGTCGGCCTCGGCCGTCCCGGGCGGCAGCGAGACCCGGACGTTCCCCTCGGTGAGCACCCCCATCGCGGCCAGCACATGGCTCGGCGTCAGGGTGGAGGAGGTGCAGGAGGAGCCGGAGGAGACCGCGAAGCCCGCCCGGTCCAGTTCGGTGAGCAGCACTTCGCCGTCCACGTACAGGCAGGAGAAGGTGACGATGTGCGGCAGCCGCCGCACCGGGTCGCCGACCACCTCCACCTCGGGCACCAGCTGCGGCACCCGGGCCCGGATGCGTTCCACCAGCGCGTGGAGCCGGGCGTTCTCCCGCGCGGCCTCGGCCCGGACGGCCCGCAGCGAGGCGGCCGCGGCGACGATCGCCGGGACGTTGACGTAGCCGGGCACCCGCCCGCCCTCGCGTTCGTCGGCCGGCAGCGGCGAGGCGTACCGGACGCCCTTGCGCACCGCCAGCACCCCGACGCCGGGCGGCCCGCCCCACTTGTGCGCGCTGGCGGTCAGCAGCGACCAGCCGGCCGGGACGTCCACCCGCCCGACGCTCTGCGCGGCGTCGACCAGCAGCGGGACACCGGCCTCGCGGCAGTGTCCGGCGACTTCGCCGACCGGCTGGACCGTCCCCACCTCGTGGTTGGCGCTCTGCAGGACGGCCAGCGCGGTGTCCGCGCGCAGCAGCGCGGCGAACACGTCCGGGTCGACCCGCCCGGCGCGGTCCACCGGCGCCACCGAGACGGTGCCACCGCCCGCCTCCTGACGCTCGGCGACGTGCAGCACGCTGGAGTGCTCGACCGCCGAGTGCACCAGGTGGCCGCCGCGCCGCCGGTGGCCGGCCAGCGCGCCCAGCATGCCCAGGTGCACCGCCTGCGTCCCGCTCGCGGTGAAGGCGATCTCGTCCGCCCGGGCTCCCAGGGCCTCGGCCACCGTCTCGCGGGCGGCGTCCAGCAGCATCCGGGCCTGCCGGCCGGAGCGGTACAGCCGGGCCGGATCGGCCCAGCCCTCGTCCAGGGCGGCGGTCAGCGCCTGTCGTGCGACGGGGTGCAGAGGGGCCGTCGAGGCCGCATCGAAGTACACGGTCACATTTAACGACACACCCGGAGGCTTTCCGGTCCGACGACGTCGCTTACCGGCCGTCAGTCGATCACCCCGAATGTCCGCTTCGTCCGCGTCCGACGGACCGTCACCCGCGTGGTTCGAGGTCATCCCCCGATCGGGCGTAAGGACCTCGAATGCCTACGATGACCTGCGGCGCAGCCCCTGCCGGGCCTGATCGGGCGACCGGGCGGCGCGTTACCGGGGGCTGCCCGTCAGGAGCGCATAAGGCTGGAGTAGGGTTTGGCCCGCATAAGCATTCAAACCGTGCCCGTGGACGGGTCGCCGGGGAGGCTCACAATCCTCCGCGGGGCGACGCGAAGGCGGGCGAGACTTCGGGAAGGCGCTACGTGAGTCCCAACGGCTCCGACCGCTCGCCGCGGCGCACGATGCGGCGGAAGCTGCCTCAGGCGCTGGCACTGGGCCTCGTCATCGCGACCGCCACCGGCTGCTCGGCCAACGACCTCCCCAGGCTTGGCCTCCCGAGCCCCGTCACCAAGGAAGGGCCGATGGTCCTCCAGATGTGGCAGGGCTCCTGGATCGCGGCTCTGGTGGTCGGCGTACTGATGTGGGGTCTGATCATCTGGAGCGTGATCTTCCACCGGCGCAGCCGCACCGGCGTGGAGGTCCCCCCGCAGACCCGGTACAACGTGCCCATCGAGGCGCTCTACACCGCGGTCCCCATCATCATCGTGTCGGTGCTCTTCTACTTCGTCGCCCGCGACGAGTCGAAGCTGATCGCCGTCTCCGAGAAGCCGCAGCACACGGTCAACGTGGTCGGCTTCCAGTGGAGCTGGGCGTTCAACTACGAGAACACCGAGAACCCCGACCCGGCCAACAAGGATGCCGCGTACGACGTCGGTACGCCCAAGGAGGTTCCGACCCTCTGGCTGCCGGTCGACGAGTCGGTGCAGTTCCGGCTGACCTCGCGTGACGTCATCCACGACTTCTGGCCCGTCAACTTCATGATGAAGATGGACGTCGTGCCGGGCGTGGTGAACAGGTTCGAGGTCACCCCCACCGTCAAGGGCGAGTACATGGGCAAGTGCGCGGAGCTCTGCGGCACCGACCACTCGCGCATGCTGTTCAACGTCAAGGTCGTCGACCGCGCCGACTACGACAAGCACCTGGCGGACCTCCGGGCCAAGGGCCAGACCGGCGCGTTGCCCTCCGGCATCACGACCATGGGAAGTGAAGAGAAGTGACCATCCTCAACGAGCCCGCCGCGGCCGGCGGGGGCGCCGGGGCCGTCACGGTCGGGGCGCAGCGGACCCGCAAGCCGGGTTCGACCATCATCAAGTGGCTGACCACCACCGACCACAAGACGATCGGCACCCTGTACCTGGGCACGTCGTTCGCCTTCTTCCTGATCGGCGGCATCCTCGCGCTGGTCATGCGCGCCGAGCTGGCTCGTCCCGGGACCCAGATCCTGTCGAACGAGCAGTTCAACCAGGCGTTCACGATGCACGGCACGATCATGCTGCTGATGTTCGCGACGCCGCTGTTCGCCGGCTTCGCGAACTGGATCATGCCGCTCCAGATCGGCGCCCCGGACGTGGCGTTCCCGCGTCTGAACATGTTCGCGTACTGGCTGTACCTCTTCGGTTCGACCATCGCGGTGGCGGGCTTCCTGACCCCGAACGGCGCGGCCAACTTCGGCTGGTTCGCCTACTCCCCGCTGTCGGACGCGGTCCGTTCGCCGGGCGTCGGCGCCGACATGTGGATCATGGGTCTGGCCTTCTCCGGCTTCGGCACGATCCTCGGTGCGGTCAACTTCATCACCACGATCATCTGCATGCGCGCCCCCGGCATGACGATGTTCCGGATGTCGATCTTCGTCTGGAACGTCCTGCTGACCGCCGTGCTGGTCCTGCTGGCCTTCCCGGTCCTGGCCGCCGCGCTGTTCGCCCTGGAGGCGGACCGTAAATTCGGGGCCCACGTATTCGATCCCGCCAACGGCGGGGCGATGCTGTGGCAACACCTGTTCTGGTTCTTCGGCCACCCCGAGGTGTACATCATCGCGCTGCCGTTCTTCGGCATCGTGTCGGAGATCATCCCGGTCTTCAGCCGCAAGCCGATGTTCGGCTACTCCGGCCTGATCGCGGCCACCATCGCGATCGCCGGTCTGTCGGTGACGGTGTGGGCGCACCACATGTACGTCACCGGGCAGGTGCTGCTGCCGTTCTTCTCCTTCATGACCTTCCTGATCGCGGTCCCGACCGGTGTGAAGTTCTTCAACTGGGTCGGCACCATGTGGAAGGGCTCGCTGAGCTTCGAGACGCCGATGCTCTGGACGGTCGGCTTCCTGGTCACCTTCCTCTTCGGTGGTCTGACCGGTGTGCTGCTGGCCTCCCCGCCGATCGACTTCCACGTCTCGGACTCGTACTTCGTCGTCGCCCACTTCCACTACGTGGTCTTCGGCACCGTCGTCTTCGCGATGTTCGCCGGCTTCCACTTCTGGTGGCCGAAGATGACCGGCAAGATGCTGGACGAGCGCCTCGGCAAGATCACCTTCTGGACGCTGTTCTTCGGCTTCCACACCACCTTCCTGGTCCAGCACTGGCTCGGCGCGGAGGGCATGCCCCGCCGCTACGCCGACTACCTGGCCTCGGACGGCTTCACCACGCTGAACACCGTCTCGACCATCGGGTCGTTCGTGCTCGGCGCCTCGATGCTGCCGTTCCTCTACAACGTGTGGAAGACGGCCAAGTACGGCGAGAAGGTCGAGGTCGACGACCCGTGGGGCTATGGCCGTTCGCTGGAGTGGGCGACCTCCTGCCCGCCGCCGCGGCACAACTTCCTCACCCTGCCCCGGATCCGCTCCGAATCCCCGGCCTTCGACCTCCACCACCCGGAGATCGCCGCGCTGGACTACCTGGAGAACCACGGTGAGCCGGCCAAGCACCTCGCCGGCGTGACCCCGGCGAAGTACGACGCCCCGAAGCTGGACAAGGGCAAGAAGGAGGGCGACGTCTGATGAAGGAACAGGGAAAGATCTTCCTCGGCCTGGCCGTCTTCGTCCTCGCGATGGCCGTCACCTACGGCCTGTGGACCAACCACTCGGAGCACGGGATCGAGGCGGCCGGCACCACGGCGCTGTTCCTCGCCTTCGCGCTCTGCGCCTTCATCGGGTACTACCTCGCCTTCACCGCCCGCCGGGTGGACAGCGGCGCGGGTGACAACCCCGAGGCCGAGGTGGCGGACGACGCCGGCGAGCTGGGCTTCTTCGCCCCGCACAGCTGGCAGCCGCTCTCCCTGGCGATCGGCGGTTCGCTGGCGTTCCTCGGAGTGATCTTCGGCTGGTGGCTGCTGTTCTGGTCGATCCCGATCATCCTGATCGGCCTCTTCGGCTGGGTCTTCGAGTTCTACCGGGGCGAGAACCAGAACCAGTAGGTTCCCGGGTTCCGCCGACGACGACAGGGCCGGTCCTCCCGCACGGGGAGGACCGGCCCCGTTGCGTCTCCAGGGTGACGAAACCACTCACCCGGGTGAACGCGGGGTCGCTCCGATGTCGCTTCGGCCAGCCTCGTTCCTACGATCTGAGCAATCGTGCGGACCCTCGGAGGCGTTTCATGGCCGACAGGCGCGGAATCGCAGGTATCGGCGGCATCTCGCTGACCCTCGCAGTACTGGCCCCGCTGGCCGCCTGCTCGTCCGGCGGCGGCGAGGCGGTCGGCCCCCACCGGATCGACGCGGCCGCGTTCGTCCACCTCTCGGCCGAGGGCGGGGGCAAGGTCGACCCCTCCAAGCCGCTCACGGTGACGTCCGTGCCCGGCAGCCGGCTCACCGACGTCACCGTGACCGGCCCGGACGGCCGGGTGGTGGCCGGTCAGCTCGCCGAGGACCAGCACAGCTGGCAGACCACCGGCCGGCTGAAGGCCGACACCGACTACTCGGTGCGGATCGCCGCCGACGACGGCAAGGGCGGCCGCGGCGACACCACGGCGGACTTCAGCACCCTCGCCGCCCAGCGCCTGCTCACCGCCAAGCTGGGCCCGGACTCCTCCGGCAGCGGCATCTACGGCGTCGGCCAGCCGCTCACCGTGCAGCTCTCCGAGGCGGTGCAGGACCCGCAGGCCCGCCAGGAGGTCGAGCGCGTCCTGACCGTCAGCTCCCAGCCCGCCGTCACCGGCGCCTGGTACTGGGTGGGCGACAAGGAACTGCACTTCCGCCCGCAGGAGTACTGGCCGGCCGGCACCACCGTCTCGCTGGCCTTCGACGGCACCGGCGTCCGGATCGAGGACGGCCTCTACGGCGGCGACCGCAGCACGCTGGGCCTGCGGATCGGTGCCCGGGTCGAGACGGTGGTCGACGCGGCCGCCCACGTGCTCACCCTCAGCCGTGACGGCGAGCTGGTCCGGAGCATCCCGGTGACCACCGGCAAGCCCGGCTTCGACACCCGCAACGGCGTCAAGGTGGTGCTCGGCCAGGAGCGGTCCGTCCGGATGAACGGCGAGACGATCGGGATAAAGGCCGGGAGCTCGGAGTTCTACGACCTCAACGTGGAGTGGGCCACCCGCGTCACCTGGAGCGGCGAGTACGTCCACGCGGCGCCCTGGTCGGTCCGCTCGCAGGGCCTGGAGAACGTCAGCCACGGCTGTACCGGCATGAGCACCGAGAACGCCAAGTGGTTCTTCCAGAACACCAGGGTGGGGGACCTGGTGACGGTGGTGAACAGCCGCGGCGCCACCATGGAGCCGTTCGGCAACGGATTCGGGGACTGGAACATCTCCTGGACGGACTGGGTCAAGCACAGTGCCCTCGGAGAGCCCGTCAGCACCACCGCGCCGGCCTCCCAGGCCCACGCCTCGGGGATGATCCGCCCGGAGGCCTGAGGGCCCCTGGAGCGCCTTCTCAGGCCTCCTGGTAGGCCAGCCGCAGGGCGGCGTCCACCGCGGCCAGCGCATCCGCCCGCGGGAGCCCGAGCCGGGTCGCCCGCTCGGCGTACTCGGCGGCGGCCGCGGCGGCCAGCCGGTGCGCGGTGTCGCCGGTGGCCGCGATCAGCGTGCCGCGCCGGCCATGGGTCTCCACCACGCCGTCCGCCTCCAGTTCCCGGTACGCCCGGGCGACCGTCCCGGCGGCCAGCCCCAGTTCCTCGGCCAGGGCCCGGACGGTGGGCAGCCGCAGCCCGGTCGGCAGTTCGCCGGAACGGGCCCGCTCGGCGATCTGGGCCCGGATCTGCTCGTACGGGGGAGTGGCGGCGGCGGGGTCGACGGACAGCTGCACGGGAGCTCCTGGAGGGTGCGGACGGGGGACGGGAAAGCCCGAGGGCCGCTGACCAGAAGAACTCTGGTCAGCGGCCCTCGGGTGTGACGCTGCGGGGCGTACGGGATCAGTGGTGGCCGTGGCCGCTGGTGATCTCGTGGTGCTCCTCGGAGGTCGGCTTGGGGATCTGGGCGCCGCCGCCGTAGAAGCCGCGGGACAGCTTGGCCCGGGTGCGGCCGAGCAGGCCGGCCTTGCTGGCCACGCCGTTCTCGTCCGTCTGGGCCGGCAGCTCGACCGGCTGGACCTGCTCGTGCGCGGTGAGCTTGTACAGGTCCTTCTGCGGCAGCTGGGCGTGCACCTCGACGAACTCGCCGTGCGGCAGGCGCTTGATGACGCCCGTCTCGCGGCCGTGCAGCACCTTCTCCTTGTCCCGGCGCTGGAGGCCGAGGCACCAGCGCTTGGTGACGATGAAGGTGATGACCGGCACCGCGAAGAAGCCGACGCGGACGAAGTAGGTGATCGAGTTGATCGACAGGTGCAGGTGGGTGGCGAACAGGTCGTTGCCACCACCGACCAGCAGCACCAGGTAGAGGCTGATCCAGGCGGCGCCGAGCGCGGTGCGGACGGGCGCGTTGCGCGGGCGGTCCAGGATGTGGTGCTCGCGCTTGTCGCCGGTGATCCAGCCCTCGATGAACGGGTAGACCGCGATCGAGACCAGGACCAGCGGGAAGATCATCAGCGGGATGAAGACACCCAGGTTCAGGGTGTGGCCCCACAGGCCGACCTCCCAGCCCGGCATGACGCGGATCAGGCCTTCGGAGAAGCCCATGTACCAGTCGGGCTGGGCGTCCGTGGACACCTGGTCCGGGCGGTACGGGCCGTACGCCCAGATCGGGTTGATGGTGGCGATCGCCGAGATGGCGGCGATCAGACCGAACACCAGGAAGAAGAAGCCACCGGCCTTGGCCATGTAGACCGGCATCAGCGGCATGCCGACGACGTTCTTCTCGGTCTTGCCCGGGCCGGCCCACTGGGTGTGCTTGTGGTAGAAGACCAGGATCAGGTGCGCCACCAGCAGGCCGAGCATGATGCCCGGGATCAGCAGCACGTGGATCGTGAAGAAGCGCGGCACGATGTCGTGGCCGGGGAACTCGCCCCCGAACAGGAACATCTGGATGTAGGTGCCGACCAGCGGGACGGCGAGGATCGCGCCTTCCATGAACCGGATACCGGTACCCGACAGCAGGTCGTCCGGCAGCGAGTAGCCGAAGAAGCCGTCGAACATGCCCAGGATCAGCAGCAGGAAGCCGAAGACCCAGTTGATCTCACGCGGCTTGCGGAACGCGCCGGTGAAGAACACGCGCATCATGTGCACGAGCATCGCGGCCACGAAGACCAGGGCGGCCCAGTGGTGGATCTGCCGGATCAGCAGACCGCCGCGGACCTCGAAGCTGATGTCCACCGTCGAGGCGTACGCCTCGGACATCCCGATGCCCTTGAGCGGCACGTACGAGCCGTTGTAGACGACCTCGGCCATCGACGGCTTGAAGAACAGCGTCAGGTAGACACCGGTCAGGATGATGATGACGAACGTGTAGAGGCAGATCTCGCCCAGCATGAAGGACCAGTGGTCCGGGAAGATCTTGCGCAGGTTGGCCTTGGCGAGGGAGTAGATCCCCACCCGGCCGTCCGTCCAGTCAGCAGCGGCCTCCCACTTGTTGGCGGGCTTGGCGCGCGTGCTGGCGGGCTTGGCGGCACCGGTGGTGCTGCTCGTACTCATCGAGCACGCTCCCAGTAGCTCGGGCCGACGGGCTCGTCGAAGTCGCCGGTGGCGACCAGGTAGCCCTTCTCGTCAGTGATGATCTTCAGCTGCGGCAGCGGGTGGCCGGCCGGGCCGAAGATCACGCGCGCGCCGTCCGCCAGGTCGAAGGTCGACTGGTGGCAGGGGCAGAGCGCGTGGTGGGTCTGCTGCTCGTACAGGCTGATCGGGCAGCCGACGTGGGTGCAGATCTTGGAGTAGGCGAGGATGCCCTCGAAGGCCTTCTCCCGCGACCGGTCGTCCTTGATGTCGTCCGGCGCGATGCGCACCAGCATCAGGGCGTCCTTGGCGATCGCCTGCTGGAAGTCCTCGTCGTGGACGTGCAGACCCTCGGGCATGGCGAAGGTCAGCGAGCCGATGACGATGTCCTCGGCCTTCATCGGCAGGTTGGTGCTCATGTTGATGAGCTGCAGGGGCTTGGCCGGGGTCGCCTCGTTCCAGCCCGTCTCCTTCAGCTTCTTCTCGGGCAGCGGCCCGAGGTCGCGGAGCAGGACCACGCCGGAGAGCGGGACCAGCGCCATGGAGCCGATGAGGGTGTTGCGGATCATCTTGCGGCGGCCGAAGCCGGACTCGGCGGCACCGGTCTTGAACTGCTCGATGACGTCCGCGCGGACCTCGTCGTCAGCCTCGATCGGGTGGCGCTCGGCCGGCAGCTCGACGTCCGACATCAGCGTGCGGGCCCAGTGGACCGCACCCGCGCCGATCATGAACAGCGCGACGCCCAGGGTCAGGCCGAGCGCGAAGTTCAGCGCGCTGACGTGACCGAGCGGGAAGATGTAGACGATCTTGTCCGGGTCGATGGCCACGTACGAGGCGATGAAGCCGATGGTGGCGAGCATCGAGACCACGAACATCAGCGAGACCTGACGCTCGGCCCGCTGGGCGGCCCGCTCGTCGATGTCGGTGCGGCGGGGCTCGTGGGCCGGAAGGCCCGGGTCGGCGAACGGGTCGCCGTGCGCGGCGACGTCACCGGCGGAGCCGTGTGACTCCGGAAGCTTCTCTTCTGACATGTCGTGGCTCATGACTTCTTGGCCTTGGTGGTGTGGGCGGCGACCCAGATCGCGACCGCGATGAGCGTGCCGAGACCGAAGATCCAGCCGAACAGACCCTCGGTCACCGGACCGAGGCTGCCGAGCGTGAGACCACCGGGGTTGGGCTCATCGGAGGTGGTGTGGCGGACGAAGGCCACGATCTGCTTCTTCTGCTCCTCGGGCATGGTGGTGTCCGGGAACGACGGCATGTTCTGCGGGCCGGTCTGCATGGCCTCGTAGATGTGCTTGGCGTCCACGCCCTCCAGCGACGGGGCGTACTTGCCCTTGGTCAGGGCACCGCCCTGGCCGGCGAAGTTGTGGCACTGGGCGCAGTTGGTGCGGAACAGCTCGCCACCCTTGGAGATGTCGTCCGGGTTGGTCGAGGTGTACTGCTCCGGGGTCGGCGTCACCGGGCCGGGGCCGAGCGAGGCGACGAAGGCGGCGAGCTGGTCGATCTCCGCCTGCGAGTAGATGTTCTTCTTGCGCGGCACCTGGGCGCCGGGCTGCTGGGCCGGCATGCGGCCGGTACCGACCTGGAAGTCGACAGAGGCGGAGCCGACGCCGACCAGGCTCGGACCGTCGCTGCTGCCCTGGCCGTTCAGGCCGTGGCACGAGGAGCAGCCCACGGCGAAGAGCTTCTTGCCCTCATCGATCGCGAGCGACTGCGCGGCGACGTCGGCCTGCGCCTTGTCGGCGGGCGCGAACGCGGCGTACAGCCCCCCGGTTGCCGCCAGGGCGAGAAGTAGGACGACCAGCGCCGCCAATGGGTGGCGCCGTCGTGCGGAGAGCTTTTTCACGGAATAACCCCGGTGTCAGGATCTGGTCGACTGGTGGGTGCACCCGGCGGCCGGTCTGGCCGGCACGAGGCTGCCTGTCTAGGGCTGCGCGCGCGGTCGGTCGGTGGGAGCGTCGCCACCGGCAGAATCGGCCCGACGCCGGTGAGGGCGGGGACCGAAGCCGGTGGCCAGCGACCTGATCAGCTGGTTACTTGATCAGGTAGATGGTCGCGAACAGGCCGATCCACACGACGTCGACGAAGTGCCAGTAGTACGACACGACGATCGCGGCGGTGGCCTGCTCGTGCGTGAAGCGCTTGGCTGCGTACGTCCGTCCCAGGACCAGCAGGAAGGCGATCAGACCACCCGTCACGTGCAGACCGTGGAAGCCGGTGGTCAGGTAGAACACCGTGCCGTACGGGTCGGAGGACAGCGAGAGGCCGTCCTTCTTGACCAGCTCGGTGTACTCGAAGATCTGGCCGCCGATGAAGATCGCGCCCATCACGAAGGTGATGACGAACCACGAGCGGAGCTTCTTCACGTCCCCGCGCTCGGCAGCGAACACGCCGAGCTGGCAGGTCAGCGAGGAGAGCACCAGGATCGTGGTGTTGACCGAGGAGAAGGGCACGTTGAGGGCGTGCGCCTTCTCGGTCCAGAACTCGGCTCCCTTGACGGAGCGGAGCGTGAAGTACATCGCGAAGAGGGCCGCGAAGAACATCAACTCGGAACTGAGCCAGACGATCGTTCCGACGCTGACCATGTTCGGCCGGTTGACCGATCCGTGCGCGTGCCCGGTTTCTACTGCTGTTGCTGTCGCCACGACGGACATTATGTCGGTCCCTTATTCCGTCTTCACGCCGGGGGGTGTCCCTCGGAGTGTCCGGTGCGTGCGGTATGCCCCCCTGGAGGGCGGTGGGGGGTCCCAATGGCGGCTGAGCAGCGGCGTGTCCCTTTTCTGACGGTTCCTTCGGAGGGGCCTGCGACCCCGTTGCCCAGCGCGTCGTTGCACGCTTGGCGGAGCCTCCGGGGGTAATGCGCGGGCCCCTTATCGGCCGTACGGGTGGTCTGGACGGGTCCGGGTGACGGGCCGTCCTCCGGGCGGGTGAGTCGCGGGCGCGGCGGCTTGAGGAGGAAGGTCCGCGAGGGGGACTCGGCGACGGGTGATCGGGAGTAGCATCCGGATCAGGCGAACGTGGTCCGGATCACACTTGAGGGAGCAGGGCCCATGGCGTACACGACCGACGAGACGCTCACCGTCCTCGTCTACAGCGATGACCGCAACACCCGAGAGCAGGTGCTGACGGCACTCGGCCGCCGGCCCGTCGAGGACCTTCCGGAACTGTCCTACCTGGAGTGCGCAACCACCCCCGCGGTGCTGAAGGCACTGGAGAAGGGCGGCGTGGACCTCTGCATCCTGGACGGCGAGGCGGTGCCGGCCGGCGGGCTCGGGCTCGGCCGCCAGCTCAAGGACGAGATCTACGGCTGCCCGCCGGTGCTGGTGCTGATCGGCCGGCCGCAGGACTCCTGGCTGGCCGCCTGGAGCCGGGCCGACGCCGCGATCTCGCGCCCGGTGGACCCGGTGGCGCTGGCCGAGGCGGTCGCCACCCTGCTGCGGGCGCGGCTGGCCAAGCGGGCGCCCGTCAGCCGCTGAGCGGTGCCGTCTCAGAACTAGAGAAGACGCCGCCGGGGGAACCCCGCCGGTCGATAGGCTGACTCCATCCGTACGGACGTCCCCCCGCCGCGGGGAACCCGACAACAGCTGGAGTCAGCCATGGTGAACGTGAACCCTGCGAACGGTGGTACCGCACCCGCGCAGGTGGTCCGCACCTGGCCGGACGTCCTGGCGGCGCTGTTGAAGGGGGAGGACCTCGACCGCTCGGCCACCGCGTGGGCGATGGACCGGATCATGAGCGGCGAGGCGTCCCCCGTCCAGGTGGCCGGGTTCATGGTGGCGCTGCGGGCCAAGGGTGAGACGGTCGACGAGATCACCGGCCTGGTGGACGCGATGTACGCGCACGCCGAGCCGCTGGACATCCCCGGCCCGGCCGTGGACATCGTCGGCACCGGCGGCGACCGGGCCAAGACCGTCAACATCTCCACCATGTCGGCGATCGTCGCGGCCGCGGCCGGCGCCAAGGTGGTCAAGCACGGCAACCGGGCCTCCTCCTCGGCCAGCGGCTCCTCGGACGTGCTGGAGAAGCTCGGCGTCCGCCTCGACCTGTCGGCCCGGCGGGTCGCCGAGATCGCCGAGGAGGTCGGGCTGACCTTCTGTTTCGCGGCCAAGTTCCACCCGTCGATGCGGCACGCCGCCACCGCCCGGCGCGACCTCGGGGTGCCGACCGCGTTCAACATCCTCGGCCCGCTGACCAACCCGGCCAAGGTCACCTCGCACGCGATCGGCTGCTTCGACACCCGGCTCGCCGGACTGATCGCCGGCGTGCTCGCCCGGCGCGGCTCGACCGGCCTGGTCTTCCGGGGCGACGACGGCCTGGACGAGCTGACCATCACCACCACCTCGCAGGTGTGGATCGTGCGGGACGGGACCGTCACCGAGACCGCCTTCGACCCGCGGGACGTCGGCGTCGAGCTGGTCGGCATCGAGGCGCTGCGCGGGGCGGACCCCTCGTACAACGCCGAGGTCGCGCGGCGGCTGCTGGCCGGCGAGCGCGGGGCGGTGAGGGACGCCGTCCTGATGAACACGGCGGCGGCGCTGGTCGCGCTCGACCTGGGTGAGGCGCCGCTCACCGAACAGCTCGCGGCGGGCATGGCGCGGGCCGAGCGGGCCATCGACTCGGGCGCGGCGCAGGAGCTGCTGCGGCGTTGGTCGGAGGCCACCAGCCGGGTGTGAGGCGGTACTTGGGAGCCCGTGCCGGAACGCCGGCGCGGGCTCCTCGGCTGTCCGGATGGTGGATGCCTGTTTGACCACTCGCTGGGCGCGACCTAGAGTCTTGGCCAGGTCATGAGTGACAGCGTCAAGCCCCAGCTTGCTGTCCGGCAACCCTCCGTCCGTGGCGGGGTGCCCTGGGTGAGGACCGGGTCGCTCGGCGAATCGTCCGTGCGGCAAGCGCGGACGCCCGACGACTTAGCACTCCCGGGGTCCCACACCCCCAGAAGGAGTGCATCCTCATGTCGATCGCCACCGAAATCTGCGCCCCCCTCGCCGTCCTCGGCCACGACGTCCAGGTCCCGCTCGCCAGCGGCGAGAAGGTCGGGTACGCGGCCCTCGACTACGCGGCCAGCTCCCCGGCGCTCCAGCGGGTCTGGGACGACGTCTCCGCCTACGCCCCCTACTACGGCAGCGTGCACCGCGGCGCGGGGTACCTCTCCCAGCTGTCCACCGACCTGTTCGAGCAGAGCCGCCGCACCGTCGCCGAGTTCCTCGACCTGCGCGAGGGCGACCAGGTGGTCTTCACCCGGGCCACCACCGACTCGCTGAACCTGCTCGCCTCGGCCGTCCCGGCCGGGACCCGGGTGTTCGCCTTCGAGACCGAGCACCACGCCTCGCTGCTGCCCTGGGCGCACGCCGGGCTCGACGTCCACTACCTGCGCGCGCCGCGCTCGCACGCCGAGGCGGTCGCCGCCCTGGACGCCGCGCTCGCCGAGGCGCCCGAGGGCCCCAAGCTGCTCTGCGTCACCGGAGCCTCCAACGTGACCGGCGAGCTGTGGCCGGTCGCCGAGCTGACCGGGACCGCGCACCGGCACGGCGCCCGGGTGGTGCTGGACGCCGCCCAGCTGGCCCCGCACCACCGGGTCTCGGTGCGCGAGCTGGACGTCGACTGGATCGCCTTCTCCGGCCACAAGATCTACGCGCCCTTCGGCGCCGGCGTGCTGGCCGGCCGGGCGGACTGGCTGGACGCGGCCGACCCGTACCTGGCCGGCGGCGGGGCGACCCGGACGGTGGCCCGGGGGACCGACGGCTCGGTGGCCGTCCAGTGGCACTCCGGTCCGGCCCGGCACGAGGCCGGCTCGCCGAACGTCATCGGCGCCTACGCGATCGCCTCGGCCTGCCGGGCGCTGAGCGAGGCGGGCTTCGACGTGCTGGAGGCCCGGGAGCGGCAGCTGATCGCCCGGCTGACCGCCGGGCTGGCGGAGATCCCGCAGGTCAAGGTGCTGACCCTGTTCGGCGCCGAGGCGGCCCGGGTGGGCGTGCTGTCCTTCGTCGTCCAGGGCTGGAACAGCTCGCACTTCTCGGCCGCGCTGTCCGCCGAGTACGGCATCGGGGTCCGCGACGGCCTGTTCTGCGCGCACCCGCTGCTGCGCACCCTGCTCGGGGACGAAGAGGTCTCCCCCTCCGAGTGCGGGGCGCCCGAGCCGTCGCTGCCCGGCGAGCGCAGCCTGAACGCGATCCGGGTGAGCTTCGGGGCCGGGACCCCGGACGAGCACGTCGACCGCTTCCTGACCGCCGTGCGCGAGCTGGTCACGGACGGTGCCGCGTGGAACTACCGCAACGAGGGCGGGCGCTGCGTCGCCACCGTGCAGGTCGACCGGGGGCGTCAGCAGGGCTGAGGGGCCCGGTCGGCGGGGCCGAGGGGCCTACTCGTCCAGGCCGAGGGCGAAGGCGGCCTCGAGGTCGTGCTGGGAGTAGGTGCGGAAGGCGATCTGGGTCTCGGTGTGGGCCACGCCCGGGACCTTGTTCAGCCGGCCCGGGATGACCGCGGCCAGATCGTCGTGCCGGCGCACCCGGACCATCGCCACCAGGTCGTAGCCACCGGTCACCGAGTACACCTCGCTGACGCCCTCGATGGCCGCGATGGCTTCGGCGATCTCCGGGATGCGGTCGACACTGGTCTTGATCAGGACGATGGCGGTGATCACTGTTCGGGCTCCTTTGTGGGGTGCCGCCAGCGTATCGGGCGTCAGCCGGGTCGTCTCGGGGGGTGGCTGACCGCCGTGCAGGCGTAGAGGAAGCCCGCCGAGAAGCCGATCACGTGAACCAGATAGGCCACCCCGGGCCCGGCCGAGTGGACCGACCACCACTGCAGGGCGAACCAGAGGCCGAGCACCAGCCAGGCCGGGAAGCGCAGCGGCAGGAACAGCAGCAGCGGGACGAGCGTCGTCACCCGGGCGCGCGGATGGAAGCGCAGGTAGGCGCCGAGGACGGCGGAGATCGCGCCGGAGGCGCCGATCAGCACCCGGGTGGAGCCCGGGGAGTGCGCCTCGGCGAGGGCGAAGCCGTACGTGGCCAGGCTGCCGGCGGCCAGGTAGAAGACGGCGAACCGGGCCCGGCCCAGCCGCCGTTCGACGGTGGGGCCGAAGACGTGGAGGAAGAGCAGGTTGCCCAGCAGGTGCAGCCAGCCGGCGTGCACGAAGAGCCCGGTGAGGACGGACAGCGCCGGGTGCTTGCCCGGGGTGGGCGCGGCCGGGCAGCCCGGGGCCGGGTCGGGGGCCTGGGCCAGCTGCTCGGCGGTCAGCGGGCGGCCGGCCAGCACCTCGGCGGGGATGACGCCCCAGCGCTGCTCGTACCGCTGCTCCGCGCAGAGCCGGGACTGGCCGGTGCCGTACAGCGGGTTGAGCCCGGCGGCCGGGCCCAGCAGGAACACCAGGGTGTTGACCGCGATCAGGGCGTAGGTGACCGCCGGGGCGGGCACGGACGGGTGCTCGCCCCGCGCGTCGGTGTGCCCGGGGGCCGTCAGTGCCATGCGGCCAAGCATCCCTCCGTGTCGGGCGTGTGACACGGCCTTGTACGGCAGGTGGACTAGCCCGCTCGTTCTCCTGACTGGTGGCCGGGATGGTTGCCTCAGGCAATAGGCTTGGGGCGGGCAATCCCGCCTCCCGCCGCCGACGCCGGGGCTCCGGGGGGAGCGCCTAGCCCACCCAGGGACCACCCGAGAGGACCCCCGATGACCGTCCCCGCCCTGACCGCCGAGACGCGCTGGCGCTGCACCCTGTGCGGAAACCTCACCCGCTTCGACGTGACCCGCACCGCGCGGGTCACCGAGTTCCTGCACTTCGACCTGGCCGGCGAGTCCAAGGTCGAGGATACCGAGGTGCTGAGCGAGACGATCGAGTCGGTGCGCTGCCGCTGGTGCAACGCCGTGGACCAGGTCGAGCTGGTGGCCCGTCCGGGCGCCGAGAACGCGGAGGCCTCCGCCGACCAGGGCTGACGCCCGACGGCGCGGGGGCGGGTGCGCGGCGCGCCTGCCCGCCGCGCTGGGACAATACAGACAGGACGCACGGAGCGTGACGACAGGGCGGCGGCCGCGGGCCGTGACCCCGTAGGACCAGGATCGGAGCCGAGGACGTGGTGGACGCAGCGAGGGAGCCCGCCGAAGCGCAGGGGCTTCAGCCCGCTGCGGCCGTGCAGGCGCGGGCCGCCGACGCGGCTCCGTCCGAGCCCGCGGCCGTCGGCGGGGCGGCGGGTTCCGATGAGTCGGTGGGCCCCGGCGGGGCGGCGGGTTCCGGCGAGGTGGCGCCGGAGCGTGGTGCCGAGAAGCTGGACCGGCCGCTGCCCGAGGGCGTGCGCCGGCGCGTGGTCGGCCTGGCCTCGGACGCGCTCGGCGGGCTGCCGCCTGGCGAGCTGCCGCAGAGCCTGCGCCAGTACGTCAAGTTCACCCCGGCCCGGCGGGCCAAGTACGCGGCCACGGCGCTGGCCGCGGCGCTGGAGTCGGAGCCGGCGTTCCGGGTGCGGATAGCGGAGCGGCTGAGGCTGGGCCAGCCGGACCTGGTGAAGGCGTTGGAGTCGGGCAGCGTTCCGGGCGCCGCCGATCCGATGGACGTCGCGGCCGCCGCCTACCTGGTGCGGTCGGCCGGCTGGAGCCGGCTGGTGGCCGAGGCCGGGGAGGAGGCCGAGCGGGCCGGCGCCGAGGGCGCGGCTGCCGAGGCCACCCGGCTGGCGGAGAAGTTGCAGGCGGAGCTCGCCGAGCTGCGGTCCGCCGCCCGGGCGGACCTGGAGCGGCAGCGCGCGGAGTCCGAGGACGTCCGCCGGGAGGCCGAGTCGCTGCGGAAGAAGGTGCGCTCGCTGGAGAGCGACACCCGCCGGGCGCAGGCCGAGACCAGGCGGCTGACCGCCGAGCTGGAGGCCGCGAGGGCGCAGGCGGCCGCCGAGCGTGGCGCCGCGGAGTCCGAGGCACGGCGGCTGCGGCACCGGGTCGGCGAGCTGGAGACGGCGGCCGAGCAGGGCCGCCGGTCGGCCCGCGAGGGCCGCAGCGTCGAGGACATGCGGCTGCGGCTGCTGCTGGACACGGTGCTGCAGTCGGCGCAGGGGCTCCAGCGGGAGCTGGCGCTGCCGGTCTCCCAGATCCGGCCGGGGGACCTGGTGGAGGCGGTGGTGCCGGGTGCGGCCTCGCCGCACGACGTGGCCCGGCGCGGTCTGGCCGACGACGATCCGGCGCTGCTGGACCAGCTGCTGGCGATCCCGCAGGTGCACCTGGTGGTGGACGGCTACAACGTGACCAAGACGGGCTATCCGACGCTGCCGCTGGAGCAGCAGCGGATCCGGCTGCTGGGCGGGCTGGCGATGCTGGCCCAGCGCACGCAGGCGGAGGTCACCTGCGTGTTCGACGGGCAGGACCTGGACGTTCCGGTGATCATGGCGCCACCGCGCGGGGTGCGGGTGCGGTTCAGCCGGACCGGCGAGACCGCGGACGAGCTGATCCGCCGTCTGGTGCGGGCCGAGCCGCAGGGTCGTCCGGTGGTGGTGGTGTCCACCGACCGGGAGGTCGCGGAGGGCGTGCGGAAGGCTGGCGCGCGCCCCGTGGCTTCCGTTCTGCTGCTGAACCGGCTGGCGCGGCCCTGACGGCTGCCGCGGCGGGATGACGCCTGGTCAGCGCCCGGTTTGCGGCGGTGTGCACATCCAGTGAAGCCTGCGGGGGAAGTGGAGTTCACGCCTTCGGGGGAGTGGCAAAACCCGTGGATCTTCCCTAGGGTGTGGCGTCAAACCTATTTTCCGGATTCTCACCTGATCGGGTGAGGCCGATGGAAGAAGGAGCAATTCCCTTGGCCTCCCACCGCCGTCCCAAGCAGCCGAGCCGCGCCCGGGTCTCCGTGCTCACCGCTGCCGCGGCGACCGCGGTCGCCCTCTCCGCGCAGGTCGCCGCGCACGCCGCGCCCCAGCCGAGCAAGAGCGACGTCAAGGCGCAGATCGACCAGCTCCAGCAGGACCAGGAGCAGGCGGCGGAGAAGTACAACGGCGCCAAGGAGCGGGCCGACCAGCTCCGCAAGCAGTCCGACCAACTGCAGGACAAGGTGGCCCGCAGCCAGGACGAGATGACCCAGCTCCAGACCGGCCTGGCCGGCGTGGCGGGCGAGCAGTACCGCACCGGCGGCATCGACCCGTCCGTCCAGCTGATGCTCTCCTCGGACCCGTCGGGCTACCTGGAGAAGGCGTCCAGCGCCCAGCAGGCCAGCGCCAGCGAGTCGGAGGCGCTCAAGGGACTGCTGGACCAGCAGCGCCGGCTGGACCAGGAGAAGTCCGAGGCCGCCGCCGTCCTGGCCTCGCTCGACTCCACCACCAAGGACCTGAACCAGGCCAAGACGGACGTCAACCAGAAGCTGAAGGCCGCGCAGGACCTGCTGAACTCGCTCAGCGCCTCCGACCGCGCCGCGCTGCGGGCCCAGCAGCAGCAGGACGACCGCGCCTCGCGCGGCAGCGACCGTGCCGACCTCGGCAGCCTCCCGCAGGCCGGCGGCTACGCGGGCGTGGCCGTGGCCAAGGCGATGAGCAAGCAGGGCTCGCCGTACGTGTGGGGCGCCACCGGCTCGACCACCTTCGACTGCTCGGGCCTGATGGTCTGGGCGTACGGCCAGGCCGGCGTCTCGCTGCCGCGCACCTCGCAGGAGCAGGGCAACGTCGGCACCAGGGTCTCGCTGGACCAGGCCCAGCCGGGCGACCTGGTCATCTACGGCGCCGACCGGCACCACGTCGGGATGTACATCGGCAACGGCATGGTGGTGCACGCGCCGCACACCGGCGACGTGGTGAAGGTGATGAAGGTCGACGCGATGCCGATCAACACGATCCGCCGGGTCTGACGGCCCGACACGCCCGAAGGGCCCCGTCCGGGCCTGTGATCCACGCCACCCTCCGACCGGGGGTGGCGTTCGGGTTTTGTCCGCAGCGCGAGTCCCCGGTGAAGAGTGATCAGCTTTGCGTACGACGGTGATCACTATGTGTCATATTCACAAAAGAACTTTGGTCTTCTTCCGTCTTTTTTCTGACAAGGATTTGAACGGATCACGGTTCAGTTACTAGGGTCGTGCCCCGAACCACCGCACTCCCGATCGCCCAGCCAGGGTGACGGCGGTGGTTTCCGTCGAGTTCGTGACGCAGCGGGGCGGGCCCAGTGCCTGCCCGACGGGGAGCCCAGCAGTCGGGGGTGCTGTCGAACGGAGCCGGGGAACCACGTTCCTCCGGGGTGAATCGGCGCCAGGTCGGCCGGTGGAACGGCCGTGAGGCGTCGTAGGGCACGCTTCCGGCCCGAACCCGTCAGCTCACCCGGTAGACGGCGTAGGAAGAAGGAGTCCGCCTTCGTGGCGTCCCATCGTCGTCCCAAGCCCGCCAGTCGCACCCGGGTCTCGATCCTGACCGGCTTCGCCGCGGCGGCCGTCGCGCTGTCCGCGCAGTCCGGCGCCCACGCCGACCCGCAGCCGACCAAGGACCAGGTCAAGGAGCAGGTCGACCAGCTCAACGAGCAGGCCGAGGTCGCGACCGAGAAGCTCAACGCCGCCCAGGAGAAGCAGCAGCAGCTGCAGAAGCAGGTCACCGACCTGCAGGACCAGGTGGCGCGGCAGCAGGGGCAGGTGACCGACCTCCAGGGCGGCCTGGCCGAGATCGCCGGCGAGCAGTACCGCAACGGCGGCATATCCCAGACCGTCCAGCTGATGTTCTCCGCCAGCCCGGACACCTTCCTGAGCCAGGCCGACACGCTGAACCAGGCCGGCGGCACCCAGAAGGGCCAGCTCAAGCAGCTCCAGGACGAGCAGCGCAAGCTCGACCAGGTGCGCTCCGAGGCCCAGGGCAAGCTCGCCGAGATGGAGACCACCACCCAGCAGCTGAAGAGCGCCAAGGACGAGGTCCAGGGCAAGCTCAAGGCCGCGCAGGACCTCTTCAACACCCTGTCCGAGCAGGAGCGCCAGGCGATCCGCGCGGCCGAGGAGAAGGCCGCCGCCGAGGCCAAGTCGAAGGCCGACGCCGCCGCGAAGGCCGCCCAGCAGCAGGCGGCGGCCCAGCAGGCCGCCGACCGCTCCTCCCGCGACAACAGCCGCACCGACCTGAGCGCGTCGCAGGCCCCCGCCGCGCCGGTCACCAAGCCGAGCGCCGGCAGCTCGCGCGGCGCCGCGGCGCTGTCCATCGCCGCCTCCAAGATCGGCAGCCCGTACGTCTACGGCGCCTCCGGCCCCGGCTCCTTCGACTGCTCGGGCCTGATGGTCTGGGCGTTCAACCAGGTCGACGTCTCGCTGCCGCGCACCTCGCAGGAGCAGGCCCACGCCGGTACCCGGATCGGCACCGACCTCTCCCAGGCCCAGCCCGGCGACCTGCTGATCTTCTACGGGGACGCCCACCACGTCGGCATCTACGCGGGCAACGGCCAGGTGCTGCACGCGCCCAAGCCGGGCGCGTCGGTCCGCTACGAGGCCGTCGGCAACATGCCGCTGACCTCCATCGTGCGGGTCTGATCCCCGCTCAGGCCCTCCCAGGCCCGGCCTTCCACCACGGAAGGCCGGGCCTGCGGCTTTTCCGGCGCATCGGACTGATGTCCGATTGCGGGTCAAATATTCGGGTTGGCAGGGGTTTGGACTCGGTTGCCCGGACTCGCTAACGTCTGCCACCGGACTCCGCTTCCAGGGCCGCCCGCGTTGGGGCGGCGGCGGGGCCCACCGCCGGATCGGAGCCGCTGCCGCCATGCCCGTGCACCGTCGTTCCCAACTGCTCGCCCGTGCGCTGGTGCTGACCGCGGCCGCCGCCACCGCCCTGGGTGTGACGACGGGCGGCAGCGCCCAGGCCGCCCCCGCCGCGCCGGACACGCCCACCCGCAAGGACGTCAAGGCGCAGGTGGAGCAGCTCTACGGCGAGGCCGAGCAGGCGTCCGAGAAGTACAACGCCGCCCAGGAGGCGCAGCAGCGGCTCCAGGGCGAGACGACCGTCCTCCAGGGCGAGATCGCCGTCGCCCAGGACCAGCTCAACCAGCTGCGCGGCGACCTCGCCACCGTGGCCGGCGCCGAGTACCGCGGCGGCGGCATGGCCCAGACCGTCCAGCTGATGCTCTCCACCGACCCGGAGGGCTACCTGTCCCGGGCCCGCACTCTCGACCAGGCCGCCGAGCGGCAGCAGGAGACCCTGCACGAACTGGCCACCCGCCAGCGCCGGCTCGACCAGCGCCGCACCGAGACCGCCGGCAAGCTCGCCGAACTCGACCAGGCCCGTCGCTCGCTCGCCGACAGCAAGCAGCAGATCCAGCAGCGGCTCACCGAGGCCCAGCGGCTGCTCAACAGCCTGGGCGTCGCCGAGCGGGCCCGGATGGCCGCCCAGGACGCCCGGGAGGCCGAGCAGCGCGCCACCCGGGGCACCGACCGGCTGGACCTCGGCACGGCCCCGCCCGCCTCCGAGCGCGGGGCGGCCGCGCTGGCGGCCGCGGTGCGGATGATCGGCTCGCCCTACCTCTACGGATCCACCGGGCCCCGCGCCTTCGACTGCTCCGGTCTGATGTACTACAGCTGGCGGCAGGCCGGAGTGACCCTGCCGCGCACCTCGCAGGCCCAGGCGTACGCCGGGCAGCGGGTCAGCCTCTCCGAAGCGCGGCCGGGAGACCTGGTGATCTTCTACCGGGACATGCACCACGTCGGGATGTACGCCGGCGGCGGGGTGATCGTGCACGCCCCCTACCCGGGCGCCAAGGTCCGCTACGAGAGCGTCAACGCGATGCCGGTCGCGGGGGTGGTCCGGCTCTGAGCCCGGCACCGTCCGACCCCGACGCCCCCCACCCGATAGACGGCGCCCGCCGGACGCTGTCCCGGCGCGGTGCGCTGCTGCTCGCGGCCGGCGGGCTGGCCCAGCTGTCGCTGCCGCCGGCGGCCCCGGCGGACCCCTCCGCGGCCGGGCGGGCGTCGGACCGGTGGGCGTCGGACCGGCGGGCCGAGGTGGCCGCGCTGCTGGACGCGCGGGCCCGGGCGCTGCCCTCCTGGTCCGGACCGGCGGCGATCGAGGCCGGCTACCGCAACCTGGTGCTCGGCGCGGACGCCGGACCGGAGCGGCTCACGGCCGCCGCCGACCTGGCGGTCCGGATCACCGGGTACGACGACTACCCGGTGGTGTACCCGCGCCGGATCGACCTGGTCCTGGCCGGCGGCGGCTGGCGGGTCGACCGGGAGGAGAGCGCGAGCGGGCCCCCGGCGCTCTGGGACCTCGGCTCCGCCCGGTCCGCGGCGGGCGCGCACTGCCTGGTGCTCGGACTGGCCGACGGGCCCGACCCGGCCGGTCTGGTCGCGGTGGCCGACCGGGCCGCACCCGCCGTGAGCGAGGTCTGGGGCACCGGCTGGGCGGGCCGCCTGCTGCTCGAAGTACCCGCCACCGCCGAGCAGTTCGCCCGGCTGCTGGAGGTCGACCCGGCGGGCTGGGCGGGCATGGCGGCGGTCACCTCGGCCGCCCCCGGCGCGCCCTGGCACACCCCCGCCGACCGGGTGCTGGTCAACCCCGGCACGTTCGGGCGGCTCAGCGACTTCGGCCGGCAGGTGGTCGTCACCCACGAGGCCACCCACGTCGCGACCAGGGCCGACACCCGGGCCTGGACACCGCTCTGGCTCTCCGAGGGCGTCGCCGACTGGACCGCCTACCGGGGCTCCGGCCGGCGCCCGCAGCAGATCGCCCCCGAGCTGGCCCGGGACGTCGCCGCCGGCCGGCTGCCCACCGCGCTGCCCGCCGACCGGGACTTCACCGCGGGGGCCGACGGCATCGCCCAGGCGTACGAGCAGGCCTGGCTCGCCTGCGAGCTGCTCGCCCGGCGCTACGGGCCCGAGCGGCTCGTGGCGTTCTACCGGGCGGTCGGCGCGGCCGACGGGGAGGGGGCGGACCGGGACCGCCGGCTGGACCGGCTGCTCCGGGCCGGACCGGGCGTCGGCCTGGCCGAGTTCACCCGGCTCTGGCTGGACGAGGTGGCCGCGCTGCGCGATTAGGTCCTGTCCGGCGTCGCGGGCCCGGCAGGATCGGCCGGACAGGACCTGACGGCGCGCGCGGCGTTCAGCGCCGCTGCCTGGCCGGGGTGCCGGGCCGGTCGATGCCGTCCAGCAGGTCCTGCTCGTAGGCGATGCCGGGGCGCACCGGGTAGGCGCCGGCGGGCACCGGCTCGGGCTTGGCCAGCACCACCGTCGCCGGGAGCTGTGCCGGGCCGCGGGTGGCGCGCCAGAGCCGGACGCAGGAGAGCACGGTGGCGGCCAGCAGCAGCAGGTTGCGCAGGCTGAGCACGGTGACGCCCCAGGGCTCGCTGGCGAGGATCCGGCTGAACATCAGCGGGAACTCGGCCAGCGTCAGCGGGCAGGCGAACAGGATCAGCAGGGCCACCGGCCGCTGGCTGCTGTTGCGCACGGTCAGGCAGACGGCGGCGACGCCGATCAGCCAGACCAGGTACTGCGGGCTGATCACCCGGCTGGTGACGGTGAAGATGAGCAGCGCGCTGAGCGCCGCGTCGTACATGGTGGCCGCGTTGCGGCGCTTGGCGGTGAAGCGCCAGAGCAGCAGCCAGGCGAAGCCCAGCACGGTGCCGGCCATCATCACCTTGCTGATCACGGGGACCCACGGCCCGAGCATCTCCGGGGAGCCGTAGTTCATGGTGACCCTGCCGTCCCAGGCGTCCGCGAGCCGGGCGAAGTGCAGCGGCAGCGCGCCGAGCGACTCCACCTCGATGCCGCGCTCCTTCTGGAAGGCGAGGAAGCCGAAGGCGCCGTTCATCCCGGCCGCGAGCAGGAAGCCCACCGAGACGGCGGTGGCCGCGGCCAGCGTCCAGGCGCGGCGGGTGCGGCGGCCGGAGGGGGTGCCGATCAGGGCGAGCAGCGGCCAGATCTTGATGATCCCGCCCAGGCCGAGCAGCATCCCGCCGATCGCCGGGCGGCGGATCAGCGCCAGCAGGCCGGCCAGGGCGATCGCGGTGACGATGATGTCCAGCCGGTTGTAGACCATCGGGCCGAGCAGCGGCACGGCCACCACCCACATCCAGGCGCCGGTCAGTGCCCGGCCCCGGCGCAGTCCGGTGCGGACCAGCAGGGCGGTGGCGGCGACGTCGGCGATCCCGCAGATCACCCAGAAGGAGACCAGGTACGACCAGGGCAGCAGGCCGGGCAGCAGGATCACCAGGGCCGCGCCGGGCGGGTACTGCCAGGTCACGTCGTCGAACGGGAAGGTGCCGGTCTGCAGGACGCCGTACCAGGCGTGGTAGATCATCCAGACGTCGGCGGTGATGTCCCCGCCGAGCCCCTTGACCACGCCGGTCATCAGCAGCACCAGCACCGTCCGGGTGGCCACCCAGGTGGCGCCGAGTGCGGCGAGCGCCCCGAACGGCCGGCCGGGGGCACGGGCCGGCTCCTGCCGGGCGGCCGGCGTCGGGCCGGGGCCGGCCGCGCCGCTGGGTGTACCGGACTCGGTGGCCGGGGCCAACTCCACTGCGCTCCCTCGTTCGTCTCGGACGTCCCACCGGAGGCGCCGCGCGACGGACGCCCGGGCGGTCGGAGGGGCGGGCACGGCACGCTGGGCCGGGCCGCCACCGGCCGCCTAGGTTCTAGGACTGACCCGGGGGTGAAACGGTTGCCGTGCGCGGATCCGTTCCCGGCGGGTCATGGTGTTGACCTATCGTACGGATCACCCAGCGGTACACCGAGCACCCCCCGACAAGCGAGCCGTGGCCTGAATGCACCGAACCTTGATCGTCACCAACGACTTCCCGCCCCGCCCCGGCGGCATCCAGGCCTTCGTGCACAACATGGCTGTGCGTCAGCCCGCCGGGAGCATCGTGGTGTACGCCTCCACTTGGCGGGACGGCAGCGAGGTGGCCCGCTTCGACGCCGAGCAGCCGTTCCCGGTGATCCGGGACCGGACGAAGGTGATGGTTCCCACACCGCGGGTCACCCGGCGGGCCGCCGAGATCCTGCGGGCGGAGAAGTGCGACTCGGTCTGGTTCGGCGCCGCCGCCCCGCTCGGGCTGATGGCGCCCGCGCTGCGCCGGGCCGGTGCGGCGCGGCTGCTCGGCATGACCCACGGGCACGAGGCCGCCTGGGCCCAGCTGCCGGCCGCCCGGCAGCTGCTGCGGCGGATCGGCGCGGGCACCGACGTGCTGACCTACCTGGGGGAGTACACCCGGTCCCGGATCGCGGGCGCGGTCGGGCCGCAGGCCGCGGCCCGGATGGTGCAGCTGCCGCCGGGCGTGGACGAGACGACCTTCCACCCGGGCTCGGGGGGCGCCGAGGTGCGTCGCCGGCTCGGGCTGGCGGACCGGCCGGTGGTGGTCTGCGTCTCCCGGCTGGTGCCGCGCAAGGGCCAGGACACGCTGATCGAGGCGATGCCGCAGATCCTCGCCGACGTGCCGGACGCCGTGCTGCTGATCGTCGGCGGCGGCCCGTACCGGGCGGACCTGGAGAAGCTGGCCGACGCCAAGGGGGTCCGGGCCTCGGTGCGCTTCACCGGCTCGGTGCCGTGGGAGGAGCTGCCCGCCCACTACGGGGCCGGGGACGTCTTCGCGATGCCCTGCCGGACCAGGCGCGGGGGGCTGGACGTCGAGGGCCTGGGCATCGTCTACCTGGAGGCCTCGGCGACCGGTCTGCCGGTGGTCGCCGGCGACTCCGGCGGCGCGCCGGACGCGGTGCTGGAGGGCGAGACCGGGTACGTGGTGCCGGGCGGCTCGGCCGCCGCGGCAGCCGAGCGGATCGTCCGGCTGCTGGGCGACGAGGAGCTGCGGCGGCGGATGGGCGAGGCCGGGCGGCGCTGGGTGGAGCGCTCCTGGCGCTGGGACCTGCTGGCCGGGCGGCTGACCTCGCTGCTGGCGGCCTAGACCGGGCTCGGACCCGTGAGCGGGCCCCGTCTCCTTCGCCGGAGGCGGGGCCCGTACCCGGCTACTTCTGGTAGATCGCCTCGATGTCGGCGGCGAAGTCCTTCAGCACGAGGTTGCGCTTGAGCTTGAGGGAGGGCGTCAGGTGGCCGCTCTCCTCGGAGAACTCGGTGTCCAGCAGGCGGAACTTCTTGACCGCCTCGGCGTGCGAGACGGCCGCGTTGCCGTCGTCCACCGCGGCCTGGAGGGCGGCCAGCAGGTCCGGATCCTGGCTCAGCTCGGCCACCGTGGCGGTGGCGGGCTTGCCGTTGAGCTCCTTCCACTTGGGGAAGAAGTCCGGGTCGACGGTGACCAGGCAGGCCACGAAGGGCTTGCGGTCGCCGACCACCATGACCTCGCCGACCAGTGCGTGCGCCCGGATGCGGTCCTCGATCACGGCCGGGGCGACGTTCTTGCCGCCCGCGGTGACGATGATCTCCTTCTTGCGGCCGGTGATGGTCAGGTAGCCCTCGGAGTCGAGCGAGCCGAGGTCGCCGGTGGCGATCCAGCCGTCCTTGAGGGTGTCGGCGGTGGCCTGCGGGTTGTTCCAGTAGCCGGTGAAGACGTGCGGGCCCTTGAAGAAGACCTCGCCGTCCTCGGCGATCCGCACCGAGGCACCGGGGACCGGCTGGCCGACCGTGCCGATCTTCGGCTTGTCCCACGGGTTGAAGGCGGTGGCCGCGCAGGTCTCGGTCAGGCCGTAGCCCTCCAGGACGGTGAAGCCGATGCCCCGGTAGAAGTGGCCCAGCCGCTCGCCGAGCGGGGCGCCGCCGGAGATGGCGTGGGTGGCCCGGCCGCCGAGGGCGGCGCGCAGCTTGCTGTAGACCAGCTTGTCGAAGACCGCGTGCTTGATCCGCAGGCCCAGGCCCGCGCCGCCGGCGTCCAGCGCCCGGCTGTAGGCGATCGCGGTGTCGGCGGCCTTGTCGAAGATCTTGCCCTTGCCGTCGGCCTGGGCCTTGGCGCGGGCGGTGTTGTAGACCTTCTCGAAGACTCTCGGCACGCCCAGGATCAGGCTCGGCTTGAAGGCGGCCAGCTCGGTGGTGACGTCCCTGACGTCGGAGACGTGGCCCAGCTTGATCGGCGCCATCGCGGTGGCGATCTCGGCGATCCGGCCGAGCACGTGGGCCAGCGGCAGGAACAGCAGGACGGAGCTGTCGCCGGTGCGGAACAGCGGGGCCAGGCGCTCCACCACGTTGCCGCACTCGGCGAGGAAGTTGGCGTGCGTCAGCTGACAGCCCTTCGGGCGGCCGGTGGTGCCCGAGGTGTAGACGATGGTGGCGATCGAGTCGGCGGTCGCGGTCGAGCGGCGCTCCTGCACCGTCTCGTCCTGGACGTCCTTCCCGGCCTCGGCCAGCGCGGCGATCGCGCCGCCCTCGATCTGCCAGGTGTGCTTCAGCCCGGTGAGCCGGCCGCGGACCTCGTCGACCACCTTGACGTGCTGGTCGGTCTCGGTGACGACGGCGACCGCGCCGGAGTCGCCGAGGATCCACTCGACCTGCTCGGCGGAGGAGGTCTCGTACACCGGGACGGTGATCGCGCCGGCCGTCCAGATCGCGAAGTCCAGCAGCGTCCACTCGTACCGGGTGCGGGACATGACGCCCACCCGGTCGCCCGGCTCGATGCCCGCGGCGATCAGACCCTTGGCGGCGGCGTGCACCTCGGCCAGGAACTGCACCGCGGTCAACTCCTGCCAGCGGCCGTCCACCTTCCGGCTGAGCACCGCGACGTCCGGGTGTTCCGCCGCGTTCCGGTGCACAGGGTCGGAGAGATTACCGCCGCCGGGTACCTGATAGAGAGCCGGAAGGCTGAAGTCGAGCAAGACTGCTCCTCGTTCGCGACGCTGCGGGACGGCAGGACGTTACTGCCCGGTAGGCAGCTTCGACCAGGGGGGTCGGCTCCGGTGTTCGAAGTGTCACACCCGGCCGGGTCCGACCAGGCCGTGACCGGGTCGTTCGAATGGCACCCTACGACAGCCCCGAGGTGACCGGCCGGTAGCATGCCCCGCCGACCGGCGCCGGGCCCCCGCCGAGCCGCGGCCCGCGCGGCCGAGCCGATCGCTGGTCGCGGTAGCCTGCTCCGGGCGGACAAGGCCGAGCACGCTCGACCGGACCGGCAGGCAGAGGGACGACGCGGAGGGCCATTCCATGGCGGAGCACACCAGGTCGAGCATCACCATCGACGCGACCCCGGCCACGGTCATGGCCGTGATCGCCGACTTCGCCGCCTACCCGGCCTGGACCGGCGAGGTCAAGGAGGTCGAGGTCCTGGAAGCCGGCGAGGACGGCCGCGCCGCCCAGGTCCGCCTGCTGCTCGACGCCGGCGCCATCCGCGACGAGCACGTCCTCGCCTACACCTGGGACGGCGACCGCGAGGTCGGCTGGACCCTCGTGCGCAGCCAGATGCTCCGCTCGCTGGACGGCTCCTACTCCCTCGCCCCGCTCTCCGGCAGCCGCACCGAGGTGACGTACCAGCTCGCCGTGGACGTCAAGATCCCGATGCTCGGCATGATCAAGCGCAAGGCCGAGAAGGTCATCATCGACCGCGCCCTGGCCGGTCTGAAGAAGCGCGTCGAGGACGCCGACGGCAAGAAGCCCGTCCAGGGCTGACGCGGCGGAACGGGGGCCGACGGCATGACGGCGACACGCACCATCCTGGTCAGCGGCGACGCGGGCGCGCCCGTGGTGGCCGCCGCCACCGCCCTGCACGCCGCCCGGCGCGGCCACCGCACCTGGCTGCTGGCCGCCGACGACCCGCACCGCGCCCTGGACGGCGTCCTCGGCACCCGCCTGGAGCCCGAACCGGCCCGCTACGCACCCGGCCTGACCGTCTCCCGGATCGACGAGCAGGCCGCCTTCCGGTACGCCGCCGGCGAGCTCACCAGCCGGCTCAAGCCCGCTCTCGACCTGCTCGGCGCCGAGCAGCTCGACCCCGAGGAGCTGACCGCCCTCCCCGGCATCGCCAGGATCGCCCTGCTGCGCGCCCTGCCCGCCGCCGACCAGGACGTCCTGGTCGTGCTCGCCCCACCGCCCGCCGAGCTGATCGCCACCCTCGCCCTGCCCGAGCAGCTGGAGCGCTACCTGGACCGGCTCGTCCCCGAGCAGCGGCAGGCCGCCCGGGCGCTGCGCCCGCTGCTGGCCGGCCTGGCCGGCGTGCCGATGCCCGCCGAGTGGCTGTACGAGGGGCGGACCAAGGCCGCCGCGGTGCTCGCCGAGTCCCGCGCCGCGATCGCCGCGCCCGGCACCAGCGTGCGCCTGGTCGTGCCCGCCGACGGCCACCCGTACCGGGAACTGGGCCGGATCCGGGCCGGGTTGGCCCTGCACGGCCACCGGCCGGACGCCGTCGTGGTGCACGGAGTGCTGCCCGAGGGCGCGGCCGACTCGCCGGACCCGTGGCTGGCCGCGCTGGCCCGCCGCCGCCGGGAGGAACTGGCCGAGCTCGCCGCCGAGACCGACGCCCCGGTGCTGGCCACCGGACTGGCCGAGGCCACCCTGGAGGCCGTCGCCGACCGCCTGTACGGGGGCGGGCCCGGCCCGGAGCGGCTGGCCCCCGAGCCCTGGCCGGTCGAGGACCGCCTCGCCGAGGATGGCCTGCTGGTCTGGCACCTCGCGCTGCCCGGCGCCGACCGGGCCGAGCTGGACCTCGTCCGGCGCGGCGACGAACTGGTCGTCGGCCTCGGCGCCCACCGCCGGGTGCTCACCCTGCCGTCCGCGCTGCGCCGCTGCACGGTGGCCGGCGCGAGCCTGCACGATGGGGCGCTCTCGGTACGGTTCGCGCCCGACCCGGCGCTCTGGCCCCGGGGCTGAAGCCCTTTCGGGGCCCCTACCGGCTGTCCGGTAGCGTCGGGCCCGAGGGCCGCGGGGTGCGGCCACGGCTGAGGAGGCGCCCGCGATGACCAGCACCGACGACCGGACCGAGCCCACCGCCGAGCCGGGCGGCCCGCAGGCCCACCCGTTCGGGCCGGAGCTGGGCCCGCTGGTGGACGAGGTGCGCAAGCTCGCCTCCGCCGTCGGCCAGAAGGCGCAGGAGGCGAGCGCCGACACCCTGATCACCCTCTCCGGGCTGGCCGACCGGCTGCGCACCCAGCAGCCCGAGGTCTACTCCCACCTCGCCGCCGCCGGCTCCGGACTGGCCGCCGCGGGCACCGAACTGCTGGCCGCCTACCGGGCCGCGGTGGCCGGCCACGAGCACCGCTGGACGGCTGGCGAGGGCTCCCCCACCGAGCGGATCGACCTCGACACGCCTGACGAGGCGTCCGCCAAGCAGTGAATCCGTAACCTTCGAACCGTGATCGCGTTGCTCTGGTGCGTGACGAAGCGGGCGATTAGATACGACTTTTGAAGCTTGGCGGCCCGGTTGGTCCATGATTGTCTTCGGTTAATGTATGCGAGGCTGTGTACGGGGGGCAGGGTTGGGCGGTACCGTTCCGCCCAGCGGGAACGAGTGAATAGCTGAGGGACACATGGCTCTGACCATCGGCGTCGATGTCGGCGGGACCAAGATCGCGGCAGGCGTGGTCGACGAGGCGGGCGCGATCCTGGCCCGGACCAGGGTGCCCACCCCGGCCGACCCGCAGTGGGCGGTCGATGCCATCGCGCAGGCCGTGCGCGAGCTCAAGGAGCAGCACCCCGACGTCACCGCCGTCGGCGTCGGCGCCCCCGGCTTCGTGGACAGCAACCGTTCCACGGTGATCTTCGCTCCCAACATCGACTGGGAGAACGAGCCGCTGCGCGGCCGCATCGAGGAGCTCGCCGGCCTGGACACCGTCGTCGAGAACGACGCCAACTGCGCCGCCTGGGCCGAGTTCCGCTTCGGCGCCGCCGCCGACCACCGGGACATGGTGCTGATCACCGTCGGCACCGGCATCGGCGGCGGCATCGTCCTCGACGGCCGGCTGCACCGCGGCCGGTTCGGCGTGGCCGGCGAGATCGGCCACCTCAACATGGTCCCCGACGGCCTGGCCTGCGGCTGCGGCGGCAAGGGCTGCTGGGAGCAGTACGGCTCCGGGCGGGCGCTGCGCCGCTACGGCCGGGAGAAGGCCGCCGCCGACCAGGTGCGCGGCCGGCGGATGCTGGAGCTCAACGACGGCGTCGCCGAGACCATCCGCGGCATCCACATCACCGAGGCGGCCGAGGAGGGCGACCCGCTCGCCCTGGAGTGCTACGCCGAACTGGCCGACTGGCTCGGCCGCGGCATGGCCGACCTCGCCGCGCTCTTCGACCCGGGCGTCTTCGTCCTCGGCGGCGGCGTCTCCGATTCCGGCCGCCTGCTGCTCGACCCGGTCGCCAAGGCCTTCGAGCACTACCTCACCGGCGGTATCCACCGCCCGCGCGCCGAGGTCGTGCTGGCCTCGATGGGCTCCGCCGCCGGCATCGTCGGCGCCGCCGACCTGGCCCGCACCGCGTAGCCACCCCCCGAACCCGCCGGCGGCGGTGCGACCGGACCCCGACCAACCCCGGACGCGCCGCCGCCGACGCACGCCCCCGGCCCTGCCGTACGGTCGTCCCACGCACCACGTACGTACGGGGAGGACCAGGACCATGACCACGGCACCCGCCGAACCGCCGCCGCCCGGCCCGCGCCGGCTGCGCCTGCTCAGCTACAACATCCGCTCGCTGCGGGACGACCGGCGGGCGCTGGCCCGGGTGATCCGGGCCTGCGCGCCCGACCTGGTCTGCATCCAGGAGTCGCCGCGCTACTGGCGGCCCGAGGGCCAGGCCGCCTGGCTGGCCCGGAGCACCGGGACGGCCGTCCTGGCCGGCGGCGGCCGGACCGCCGCCGGGCCGCTGCTGCTCGGCCGGCCCGGCGCGGCGCAACTGCTGGGCGTGCACGACCGGCTGCTGCCCAAGACCCGCGGCCTGCACGCCCGGGGCTTCGCCGCCGCGCTGCTGCGACTGCCCGGAGCGGCGCCGTTCACCCTCACCAGCTGCCACCTCAGCCTGGACGCCGACGAGCGGTACGGCCAGTTCGAGCTGCTGCTCGACCAGCTCGGGATCGCCGAACACGGCATCGTGGCAGGGGACTTCAACGAGCACCCGGACGGCAGGGGCTGGCAGCTGCTGGCCGCGCGGCTCCAGGACGGGTACCCGACCGCGCCCTGGGGCGGCGAGTTCACGTCCGTCCCCGAGCGCCCCTACCAGCGGATCGACGCCGTGTTCGCCACGCCCGGGATCACCGTCCTCGGCTGCGGGGTGCCGCACGGGCTGCCCGGCGTCACCGAGGCCGACCTGCGCGCCGCGACCGACCACCTGCCGGTGCTCGCGGTGCTGGAGCTGCCGGAGGCTCCGGCAACCTAGACGACCGCGCCGTTGTCCGGGTCCTCGGGCTCGTCCTCGTCGCGGTCCTTCATCCGGGTCACCAGGGTGACGAAGCCGCCGAGGAAGGCGGTGATCCCGACCCAGGCCGGCCAGCCGGCGATCTCCCGCCACACCACCGCGTCGAACAGCAGCAGGGCGGGGCCGCCGAGCACCGCGAGCCAGGCGAACTTCGCGGTGACGTCGGCGGTCGGCAGCGGCGGGGGCTCCGGTGGGACGTAGTGGTCCTCGTCGGTCTCCTCGGCCAGCTCGAAGTCACGCGGGCCCGAGCCCGCCGCCGGCATCACCGGCCGACCGGAGCGGGGGCGGGGCTGCGGGGCGAGGTCGGCGAGGTCGTCCGGGTCGGTCCGGGAGCCGGGGGCGTCCTTGAGGCCGCCCTTCAGCTCGCTCTGCGCCCGGAGGTTCTCGACCTCCGGCCAGTTGGGATTGGTGAGGTCCACGGGGTCGTCGAACTGGGCGACCAGGGCGGCGAAGATCTCGTCCTGCTCGGCCTGGCTGCGCTCGGGGGCGCGCCGGGTGCGGGGCTCCGCGGGCGCGGTGGCGTCCGGTTCGGCCGGGCGCCGGTCGGCGGCCGTCGCTTCGGGGGCCTCCGCGGCCGGGGCGGTGACGCCGTCCGCCCCCGGACGGTCCGCCGGGGCGCCGCTCTGCGCGGTGCCGTCCTTCGCCGTGCCGTCCTTCGTCGCGCCGTCCTCGCGGGGTGCCTCGTCCCCGCCGCCCGCCGTGCTGCTCTCGTGCACTTCCGGCCCTTCAGCCATGGTGATCGTCGGATTCGACCCCGGTGACGCCCACCGCGTGCGCGGGGGCCAGCCGTCGGATGAAGTCCTGGCTGGCCGCGAATATTTCCGCCGCGTCGTGGTCCAGCGTCGCGACGTGGAAGCTGCGCTGGCACAGCCGCTCCGTCACGTCGGTCGAGGATATCCGGGCCAGCACCAGTTCCGAGTTGGCCGGCGAGACGACGTGGTCCTGCGGACTGCGGAAGAGCAGCACCGGCTGGGTCACCTGCGGCAGCCGCCGTCGGACGTCCCGCCACAGCCGGCCCAGCGACCAGGCGGCGTTCAGCGGCGTCCGGTCGTAGCCCAGCTCGACCGCGCCGGGCTTGGCGATGTCGTCGGCGATCCCGGGCACGCTCGGCACGAGGTGCCGCAGCACCGGCAGCAGCACACTCGCGGGGTTGTCCGAGCGCACCGACGGGTTGACCAGCACCAGCCCGGACACCGCCGGACCGTGCAGCGCGGCCAGCCGCAGCGCCAGCGCGCCGCCCATCGACAGCGCGCAGACGAAGACCTGCTCGCACTCGGCGGACAGCGTCAGCAGTTCGTGCTCGACCTCGGCGTACCAGTCCTCCCAGCGGGTGACCTGCATGTCCCGCCACCGGGTGCCGTGCCCGGGCAGCAGCGGCAGCGACACGCTGAACCCGGCCGCGGCCAGTTCCTCCGCCCAGGGCCGCAGCGACTGCGGCGACCCGGTGAAGCCGTGGCACAGCAGCACCCCCACCGGTCCGCCGCGGTGGCGGTACGGTTCGGCACCGGGCAGCAACGGCATGGCGGACTCCTTCGCGGGCGGGTGGCGCTGGGGGAGGGACGCTGGAGGGGGAGGCTGCGGGAATCCGCATCGTCCCACGGCCCCGCCCGGGACGTACACCCCTCATGGCGGCTCCCGCGCGGGCCGCACACCCCTCGCGGCGGCCCCCGCGCGAGTGCTTGCGGGAGTCCGGCGGCGGCCCGCCGGGGCGGGGCGGGGCGCGGGCCGAGCCCACGGGGCATTAGGATCGACCGGTCCGCATAACAGGAGGCCCGGGTTGTTCTACCGACTGATGAAGATGATCGTCGCGCCACTGCTTCGGATCTTCTTCCGGCCGTGGATCGAGGGTGAGGAGAACATCCCCACCGAGGGCGCGGCCATCATCGCGAGCAACCACCTGTCCTTCTCGGACTCCTTCTTCTTCCCCGCGCTGATCAAACGCCGGGTGACCTTCATCGCGAAGGCCGAGTACTTCAACACCCCGGGCATCAAGGGCCGGCTGACCGCCGCGTTCTTCAAGGGCGTCGGCCAGCTGCCGGTGGACCGCTCGGGCGTGCGCGGCGCGGGCGAGGCCGCGATCCGCAGCGCCATCGCGGTGCTGGACGGCGGCGAGCTGTTCGGCGTCTACCCCGAGGGCACCCGCTCGCCGGACGGCAAGCTGTACCGCGGCAAGGTCGGCGGCCTGGCGCGCGTCGCGCTGGCCACCGGCGCGCCGGTCATCCCGGTCGCCATGATCGACACCGAGAAGGTCCAGCCGCCCGGTCAGGTGATCCCCAACTTCGGTACCCGCCCCGGCATCCGGATCGGCCGCCCGCTGGACTTCTCCCGCTACCACGGCATGGAGAACGACCGCTTCATCCTCCGTTCGGTGACGGACGAGGTGATGTACGAGATCATGCGGCTCTCCGGCCAGGAGTACGTGGACATCTACGCGACCGCGGCCAAGCGGCAGATCGCCGACGACAAGAAGAAGGCCGACGCCGAGCGCAAGGCCGCCGCCAAGGCGGAGAAGGCGGAGGCGGAGGCCGAGAAGGCCGCCGCCGACAAGGCCGCCGCGACGGAGAAGGCCGAGCAGTCCGGGCAGGAGCCGAAGGAGACCGGGTCGGCCTGACGACCGCGGGCGCGGCCCGGGGGAGGGGCGGAAGGATGACGGACGGCGAGAGAACCGGGGCAGTCGGCGGCGCGGTCGCGGCCGGGGGCATGTCCGTCGAACTGCCGTTGTGGAAGGCCATCTCCTACTTCCGGCTGCTAGCCCTCTGCTACGCCCTGCTGCGCTACCTCAATTCCTACCTGGACTTCCTGCACCCCGTCGCCGGCTGGATCTTCCTCGGTACGCTCACCCTCTGGACGCTCGCCAGCACCCGGGCCTTCGCCGGCCCGCAGCGCTGCACCTGGTACGTGCTCGGCACCGACCTCACCCTCGCCGTCACCGGCATCGTGATGAGCGGCCTGACCGACGACCCGGTGCGGATCAGCCACGGCGCGCCCACCCTGCCGACCATCTGGGCCGCCGGTACGGTGCTCGGCTTCGCCGGCAAGGGTGGCTGGCGCTGGGCGGCCGCCGCGGGCACGGTGATCGGCGTCGCCAACATCCTCGGCCACGGCGGCGCGACCGGCGACAACGTCCACAACATCATGCTGCTGATGGTGGCCGGCTGCGCCATCGGCTACGTCATCGAACTGGCCCGCGCCAGCGAGGCGACGCTCACCCGGGCACTCCAGGTCGAGGCGGCCACCCGGGAGCGCGAGCGGCTCTCCCGCGACATCCACGACGGCGTGCTCCAGGTGCTCGCCCTCGTCCAGCGCCACGGCGCGGAACTCACCGCGCGGCCGGCCGAGGGCGCTGCGGCCGCGGCCGGTGGACGCCCGGGCGGCGACGCCGACTTCGCCGAACTCGGCCGGCTGGCCGGCGAGCAGGAGCGCGCCCTGCGGGCGCTGATGACCGGCGGCCCGATCCCGGGGCAGCGCCCGCCGGAGTGCGGGGCCGGGGAGCCGCAGGACCTCACCGCGCTGCTGCGCCCGTACGCCGACGAGCGGATCACGCTGTCCGCCCCCGGCGGGCCGGTGCTGCTGTCCGCCGGGGCGGCCGGCGAACTGGCCGCGGCGGTCGGCGCCGCCGTCGACAACGTCCGCCGGCACGCCGGGGAGCGGGCCCGGGCCTGGATCCTGGTGGAGGACGAGCCGCAGGCCGTCACGGTCAGCATCCGCGACGACGGCCCCGGCTTCGCCCCCGGCCGCCTCGGCGAGGCGGAGCGGGCCGGGCGGCTGGGCGTCTCCCAGTCCATCCGCGGCCGGCTGCTGGACCTCGGCGGCACGGCCGAGCTGTACTCGGCGCCCGGGGAGGGCGTCGAGGTCGAACTCCGCGTCCCGAGGAAGGGGTCTGATGACCGATCAGCCGACGACTGACCGGCCGATACGGGTGATGGTCGTGGACGACCACCCGATGTGGCGCGACGCCGTCTCGCGGGACCTCGCCGAGGCCGGGCTGGACGTGGTGGCCACCGCGGGCGACGGCGAGGAGGCCGTGCGCCGGGCCCGCGCCTGCTCGCCGCAGGTCGTCGTGCTGGACCTCAACCTGCCCGGTCTGCCCGGCGCCGAGGTGTGCCGCCAGGTGGTCGCGCAGGACCCGGCGGTGCGGGTGCTGATGCTCTCGGCCAGCGGCGAGCACCAGGACGTGCTGGAGGCGGTGAAGTCCGGCGCGACCGGGTACCTGGTCAAGTCGGCCGGGCGGGAGGAGCTGCTGGACGCGGTGCGGCGCACGGCCGTGGGCGACGCCGTGTTCACCCCGGGCCTGGCCGGCCTGGTGCTGGGCGAGTTCCGCCGGCTGGCCGCCGAACCGGCCCCGGCCTCCGCGCCGGCCGTCCCACAGCTGACCGCCCGGGAGACCGAGGTCCTGCGCCTGGTGGCCAAGGGCCTGTCGTACCGGCAGATCGCCGACCGGCTGGTGCTGTCGCACCGGACGGTGCAGAACCACGTCCAGAACACGCTCGGCAAGCTGCAACTGCACAACCGGGTGGAACTGGTGCGGTACGCGATCGAGCAGGGGCTGGACGACGACATCTGACGGCTCCGGTGGGATCCGGCCGCCTCGGCGATCCCGCGTGCGGTGGGGGGGGGGGGGGCCCCGCCCCCCCCCCCCCCCTCCCCCCCCCCCCCACCCCCCACCCCCCCCCCCCCCCACCCCCCCCCAAAACCCCCCCCCCCCCCCCTCCCCTCCCCCCCCCCCCCCCCCCCCTCCCCACCCCCCCCCC